>CAYOKX010000001.1:0-81518 GCA_964404655.1 uncultured Sulfurimonas sp.
ATAGATAGAACTATCATCTATTTTTAATTTATTTTCTAAAATCATAGATTAATTACTTCTTAGCCTCCTTAATAATCTCATAAGCTTGATTTATCTCTTGAGTTTTAGCTGTTGCCTCTTCCATATAAGCATCACCCTTATCTTGTGATTTTATAATATCTGGATGGTATTTACGTACAAGTTTTCTGTAAGTCTTTTTAATCGTACTCATATCATCACTCTCATTTACACCAAGTATTTTACATGCTTCGGCTATACTGATAGTTGGTTGCTTGTTGTTCATCATATTTTCAAAATTAGAGATGATAGCACTATACTCAGTTGAACTAATGTTTAACTCTGTTGCAATCTCTTGAAGAACTCTATCTTCATCAGAACTTATCCCACCATCTACAAGGGCGAGTTGGATTAAAAAACTCATAAACTGTTTACGTTTGATTTTACTTCTACCAAGAGCTATATTAAGTGCTTGTGCTATCTCTTTAGTGTTATCAATTTTATCTTTCTCATCATTGAAAACCTCTTTCAATAATACTCTAGCTCTCTCTTTATCTGGAAATATTTTAGATATATCATCAAACATAATACCTATTAATTGTGCTTCAAGTTCATGAATACGTCCATTTGCTTTAGCAACTTTTGCTGAGAGAGATACAAAAAGACCTAACTCACTCTTTTTAAATAACTCCTTAGAGTTTAAGAGTTTTCCTAGTTTATATTTTGAGTAAACTTTATAGAGTTTAAACGCGATAACTAAAGCAATAATTGTGGCAATAATATTGATTATATTATCAAGAATAAAGTAGATTATAAAAAGTACAATAGCTAAATATATCCATTTTCTAAACTGTCTCATTATTTTTTATCCTCATAAAGTACATGTTTTAAAACCTCTTCTACTCTTGTAACACCAACTATTTCAAGATTATCTTGCACCTCTTGAGGTATATCTTCTAAATCTCTCTCATAATTTTTCATAGGAATAAGTACTTTTGTCATTCCAGCTTTATGTGCTGCTATAAGTTTCTCTTTGAGTCCCCCTATCGGTAAAACATCTCCACTTAATGAAACTTCACCTGTCATAGCTATCTCAGAGTGAATTCTTTTACTACTAAGTATAGAAGATATAACACTCACCATAGCTATACCAGCGCTAGGACCATCTTTTGGAGTTGCACCATCTGGAACATGAATATGAAGGTCATAGCGTTTATATACCTCACTAGCATCCACTTTTATTTTATCCTCTCTCTCTTTAGGAGATAAAGGGATATTTCTTTCGCTAATAGTAAGTTTATCTGTATCTATAAGAGTTTTTACAACACTCATAGCAATTCTTGCAGACTCTTTCATAACATTACCAAGACTACCAGTAAGCTCTAAAGAACCTTTTCCTTTTATACGAATACTCTCTATCTTTAAAACATCTCCACCAACAGCTGTCCATGCTAAACCATTTACCACACCAACTACTGGAACTTTATCTGTTTTTTCTATCTCAAATACACTTTTATCAAAAAAATCTTTTAAATTTTTAAGGCTTACAGATACTTTGTTCAGTTCAGGATTTTGAAGTATATCTTTTGCTACTTTTCGACTCATCTCAGCGATACGACGACGAAGATTACGAACACCAGCTTCACGAGTATAACTATGAATTAGCTCTTTTAAAGCTGGTTTAGAAACATTAAGTTCAGCATTTTTTAGACCATGTTTTTTTAGCTCTTGAGGGATAAGGTAGCGTTTTGCTATCTCAAACTTCTCTTGAGGTGTATAGGAACTGACTGAAATGAACTCCATTCTATCACGAAGAGGTGCAGGAATATTGCCAACATCGTTCGCAGTAGCTATAAATATAATATTACTCAAATCAAGATTGAAATTAAGATAATAATCTCTAAAATCACTGTTTTGTTCAGGGTCAAGTATCTCTAGTAGTGCTGACGTAGGGTCACCTCTTCCATTTCTTCCTATCTTATCTATCTCATCTAAGACCATAACAGGATTCATCTTTTTAGCATCTATTAAGCCTTGTGTTAAACGCCCTGGCATCGCTCCAACATAGGTACGTCTATGCCCTCGTAACTCATTCACATCTTCAAGTCCACCAAGAGCTATTCTTACAAGTGGACGTTTGAGTGCTTTGGCTATTGAGTTTGCTAAAGATGTTTTACCAACCCCAGGAGGTCCATAAAAACAGAGAATTGCTCCAGAACTTTTCTTTTGAGAGATACCACGAAGTTCTAAAAGTTCACGTACTGCAAAATATTCTACTATACGCGCTTTAGGTTTCTCTAAAGAGAAATGGTCTTTATTGAGCTGTTTTTCAACATCATCGATTTTCAAAGATTTTTTAGCTTCATCACCAAAAGGTATCTCTAAAACCCATTCAAGATATGTTTGTGTCATAGAAGCATCAGAAGAATCTGGGTGCATACGTGCATAACGCTCTAACTGTTTTTTTATCTCTTTATAAGCATCTTCCCCCATCTTCTCTTTTTTAAGGTCAAGTTTTCTTTGATACTCCTCTATCTCTTCATCACGAGAGGTATCAACACCTAACTCTTTTTGAATCTCTTTGAGTTGCTCTTTTAAAAAATACTCTCTATTTACCTCTTCTATATGAGAGTTTACTTTAGAACGTATCTCTTTTTGAAGCTTATTTGTTTCTATCTCATCTATAAGATATTCGATTAAATCTAAAAATCTTTGTTCTGTATCTGCTTCTGCTAAAAGTTTATATGATTGCTCTTTTTTTAGTTTTAAACTCGATGCGATAAGGTCGATAGTTCTATTGTAATCTGAATTATCCTCAATCGTTCTTAATAAATCAGGTGGAAAATATTTACTTACACTAGAGAGTGCTTTTACTTTTTCTACTGCTATCTCTTTTATAGCTTCTATTGATGCACTATTTCCATTTGTAACTTCTACAATATCTACTCTAGCCATAAATGGAGATGTTGAGATTTCATCTATAATCTCTCCTCGTGCTAAACCTTGAAAAAGAATTTTAACTCTTCCATCAGGAAGTAAAACTTTTCTCATAATAGAACCAATTACACCTGTTTTATAGATAGAGTTAAAATCTCTTTCTCCCTCTGCATCATATTTTGAAGCACATATAATCACCAACGAATTTTCATCTATCGCTTTTGTTACCGATTCTATATTTTTTGCATCATCTAAAAATATGGGTGCAATCATAAATGGGTATAAAAAGATACTATCTTCAACTAAGAGAGGTATATCTGCGGGTAATGTTCCATAATCGCTAAGTTTCATAAATCTATCCTATTTTGTATTTGTACTAATATTGTTATCAAATTTTACTGAGTTTCGAGAAACAACACTTTGAGTATCTGGAACTAAAAATCCATACCAACTTTCACTACCATCTCCCTCAAACCAAGCTCTATACCATGGAGCTGTGGCTCTATCTATCTCTTGCCATCTAATCCAAGGTTGAGGATTTACATGTTGGTAATATTTTGAAGCTCGTGGTTTATCTAAACGTTGGTATAGGTCAGTGATAGTTTTATTTAATGAAGCATCAGCTAGATAAAGATTTGTGAGCATTGAATCTACTGGGCTAAAATAATCGGAATAGGGATAACTATATTTAAATTTTTCTCCCTCTTTAATAGTTGTATTTATAAGAACTTGGTCTCGTCTAGGGTTTGGTAAAGACATATACTTTGCCTTTATTTTCATAAATTCAGCAAACTCTTTTTCATTTGAGTTTGCATATCTTTTGATATATTCATCAAAAAAGTATTGAGCTAAAAGATACTCCTCATTTTCCATATGAGCTATCGCCATTATCATCGTAGCTTCTGGAAGAAGAGGAGAACCTATATGTTCTCCTTGTAGAGAACTATAATAATCATCTGCTTTTTCTAAGTTGTTTTGAGATGCTGATTGAATCATCTTTGAATACCAATAGATAGCTGGTTTGTTATACTCTTCAAGCTCTTTAGAACATCCACTAAAAAGTATGAATGAAAGAAGAGTAAAAAAAGAAAAAATTGTTTTGATTTTCATATAGTTATATATCCTAATTTGATGTAGATTGCAATTTTAGCTAAAAGATATATAACAATAATTAAATGTAGGTACATTTTATGCTTTACATTATTTAAAATAAATAATAAAGGTTTTTTATGAAATTTGATATATGTACGCCCCTCTTAGGATTTGAAAATTTAAAGCAGGTAGAGTTAGAGAAAATTGATGATGTTTTTATGAAGATGCAAGATATAAATAATGAACATATATCTTTTACACTTATCGACCCATTTATATTGAGAGAGTATGATTTTGAGGTACCTGATAGTGTACAAGAGCTATTAGAGATAGATGATAATTCAAATATATTAGTTTTAAATATAGTGTTATTACAGACACCTATTGAGGACTCTATTGTAAACTTTATAGGGCCAATACTTTTTAATACAGATTCAAATAAAGCGATGCAACTTATTTTACCTGAAGGAACTCAATATGCTATCGCTGAAAAAATCTCTTCATTTTTAGGGTAATTTTCTATCAGTTATAATTTTACGTGAAATATCTGTTTTTAAAGATGTCAAAACTTCATAACTGATAGTTTTGGCAAATTTAGAAGCTTTAATTGCATTATTAAAAATTAATAACTCATCACATTCAGATAGAAAAGAGCTATTGTCCATAGAGACTCTTCCTATAATTTTATATCCTTGAGGAGTAATATAATTATTAGAGTTTACTCTTAAAAACCCACTTCCATAACCAAAATCGTAGTTAGTGACTATACACTCTTTTTTTACTTTATACGTTGCACCATATCCGACTTTTGAACCATTTTTAAGTTTTCGAGAGGATATTTTTGAGGCATAAAGTGATAGTACAGGTTTAAATCTATCTATCGAAAATAGTTTTGGCATATCTAAACAACCATAAACAGCGATACCTACTCGTGCCATATCTTCATCAAAATTATTAAATCTAAAAAGAGAGGCTGAATTTGAGGAATGAAAACGAGGTTTTTGAAACTGAAACTTTTTTGCAAGTTCAATGGAGTGCTGTTTTACTTTTTTAAAAACACTATTTTGCCAATACCATTCACTACTTACTTCATCAGCACTTCTATGATGTGTAAAAACAGCTTCAAGTTTTAATCCTTGCTCTTTTATCTTTTGAAATGCTAAAGAGAGTTCTTCTACCATTATGCCATTTCGGTGCATACCTGTATCTACTTTTAATTCCACTTTTGTATTTTTTGGGAATTTTTTTAGAGTTGTTAAACTGTTAATTGTATATCTTATTTTTGGGTTATAATATGTTGGGAAATCTGATAGAACCAATATATAATCAAAGAAATCTTTTACAATTTCTGCTTCATCTGAGTTTTGAACAACACATCTTTTTATACCATACTTTTGAGCCATCATCGAAATCTCTAAAAGACCATGTCCATAGGCATTATCTTTTAGTACAAGAGCAATTTTATCTTTCGATTTTGTTTGATGGGTAATAATATCAAGATTATTAAAAAAATTATCTATATTGAGAGTTATATAAGCCATAAAGGAATTATACACTCTTATTTTGTTATGATTTGTATTATTTTAAATAAAAGGGAAAGAAATGTTAAAAAAACTATTGTTGATAACATCGATTACAACATCTATTTTTGCTTTAACTATGCAGGAGTATGCCCAACAACAACAACAGGGTTATACCCAATATAAAAAGACTCAAGAAGAGGGCTTTAAAGCTTATAAAGCAGAGCAGATGAAAGCTTTTAATGATTATAAAAAATCGGTAGGGGAAATTTGGGAAGAGCCAAAAATGTCTACAAAAAAAACTTGGGTAGCATATACTCCAGATAAAAAAACAAGAACGAATGTTAATTTTGATAAAGAGGTTATCGTAGTAGAAACTGTTGCCTCTTCACCACGAGAAGCAAAACAAAAGTTACAGATAGCTCTTGCTAAAGTTGTAACAGTAGATACAAAAACTGTTCAAAAAACAGACCCATTGGAAAAGATTTTAGCTAAAATCAAAAAACCAGAAGGTGTAGTAGATGCTAAAGTAAAAGCTGAACCTATCTTAGCTACTGTTATCTTTAAAAAGCCTCCAACAAGAGAGAGTGTAAAAACTTATGTAAACAAGCATATAACTCCTAAAGAGATTAAAGTTACTCCATCAAAGAAAGTGAAATTTGCTAAAATTTATAGAGTTGAAGTAAAGATGCCAAACAATGCGATGTTAAAGCGTTCTAAACTATACTATACAGAGGTTAAAAAACAGGCTAAAAGACAAAATATTCCTCTTCCTTTAGTATTTGCTATTATGCACTCTGAGAGTAGTTTTAATCCACGTGCAAAGTCACATATACCTGCTTATGGTCTTATGCAGATAGTACCTCGTTCAGCTGGGTTAGATACATATAGATACCTGTATAAAAAGAAAAAATTGGTAACAGGAAGTTATCTTTATGATAGTACAAATAATATTACTATGGGAAGTGGTTATCTTCATATTTTATATTATAGTTATCTAAAATTGATTAAAAATCCTGAGAGTAGAATGTATTGTACAATAGCAGCCTATAATACTGGTGCAGGGAATATCGCTTTTGCATTTAACAGATATAAAAACTTATCAAGAAAACAGAAGTTTCGTATGAAAAATGCAGCAGCAGATATAAATGCTTTAACACCACAACAAGTATATGATAGACTTATGAAAGATTTAAAGTGGGATGAGCCGAAACACTATCTTAAAAAAGTTGCTAAAAGAATGAGTATATATCATAAAGTTTATGGGAGTTAGCTAATCACTAACAACCCATAAATAAAAATAAAAAAGCTATAAGGGATTAAAATCCATATAGCTTTTCTCCAAAATACCCCAATCAAAGAGATTCCTATAAATCCAAAAAATATATAGATATTTAACCCAACTTTCATAGTTTCTTTAGGTGCTAACTTAAGTAACCAAAGAAGAGAACTATCTAAAAGTGTAGAAAAACCTATGAGATGTAAAAATATACTGAGTGGGTAAAAGAGTGTAAAGAGTGATGTCCATACAATGGAAAGAGGATGATAAAAACTAAAACTTTCAAATATATATAATGAGAGTGGAAGCATCATTATATAAACCCATATAGGTACCAATATAAACTGCCATAAAGCACTCAGAGTTTTAAAATGGATGAGAAAGAGAAATATATAAAATACCCCCAAAACAGATAACCAAAATCCAATCGAAAAAAAGAGTCTAGGAGCAAAAACCAATATAACTATTATTGTAAGTAAAAGTGTTTGCATCGAGATGATTTTAAAACCTCTATCGTAGAGTATAAAACCTATAAGAAGCATACTAAAAGCACGGAGTAGTGAGGGTGGAGTATCTAAAAAAAGTAGATAAAGTAACTCTAAAAAGGCAACTATTATAAATATATCAACTTTAGCACTTCTATATGGAAAATATCTACTTTGAAAAAAATTATAGGGATATTTTAAAAGAAAAAAGAGTAAAGTTGAGAGAACTCCCAAATGAAAACCACTAATAGCTAAGAGATGAGAAACACCTAATGTAGAAAATATTTGCTGTAACTCTTTTGTGAGTGGTGTAGCTGTATAGAGTGCTTGATAGATATATGTTATATTATTGTTAGTATGCTTTTCATCTAAAAAATTATTGAGTTTTTGTTTCAAACTCTTCTCTTTTTCTACTTTAATTATACGGCTATACCCAAATGATGTTGTCATATATTGATAAAAACTGATCTCTTGTAACCATAACTCTACAATGACTTTTTCCCCTTTGTTATTTGGAAATTTCTTACTTTTTGTGGTATAAAATGTATATCCATTATCTGCTCTAAGTTTTAGCACTTGATAGGTTTTCTGTTTTCCATTTTTAGAGAGTTTAGTTTTCGTATACTGTTTTAAGATAGTTGCCTCAATGATAGCTGAATCAAAAAGTGTAAGTTGTTTGTAGTTGTTGTACTCTATAAGAAGAGAGTAACTGAGAGTAAAAAGAGCAAGAAGCCCAAAGAGTAAAATCTCCCTTTTTGAGCTAAAAAGGGATAACTCTTTTAAAAGCATCTATCAAAGAACAGGCATAGTAACACTATTTGCTATATCCATAGAGGCTGAACCTGTATCTACATTTTCATAAGTAGTTTCAAAGGCTGGAGCATGTTTTACAGCATCTACAAATCGAGTTAGTTTTTTCTGAAATACAAGTTTTACATGACCTGTTGGACCATTTCTCTGTTTTCCTATAATAATCTCAGCATCCTCCTCCTCTTTTTCTATATAAGTTGGAGTAAACTCTTTTCCTTCAGCTTTAGCAGCTTTTTCACGCTCCTTCTCCTCTTTATAGAGATAAACATCATCACGATAAACAAACAAAATAATATCTGCATCTTGCTCAATAGAACCAGATTCACGAATATCACTGAGCATCGGACGTTTATCATTTCTAGCTTCTAATCCACGATTAAGTTGAGAGAGTGCTACAATAGGCATCTCTAGCTCACGAGCTAACATCTTGAGACCACGTGAGATTTCAGATACTTGAAGATGTCTATCTTGATTTCCAACACCCTGCATAATCTGAAGATAATCTATAACTGCTATCTCTATCTCTGGATGTTGGTTTTTAAGTTTACGGAGTTTAGAACGGAGTTGGTTGATATTTATACTTCCTTGGTCATCTACAAACAGTTTGGCTGTGTTCATCTTGTCCATAGCACCAGCTAGAGAGTTCCACTGTTCATCATTCATATCACCAACACGAAGTTTTTGAAGAGGTATAGATGTTTGAATAGAAAAAAGTCGAAGCATCAACTGTTCAGCTGGCATCTCTAGGGAGAAAAATGCTACACCTTTGCCCTGCATTATAAGAGAGTTTACAGTGTTAAGAACAAAACTTGTTTTTCCCATAGCTGGACGGGCAGCGATGATAACTAAATCCCCTTTTCCAAAACCTGTTGTCATCTTGTTGAGTTCGGTAAAACCCGTATCTACACCTACTAAAACACTATTACCACGAGCTTTCATCTCTTTGATATACTCCATCGTGTCATAGGTCATTTTAGGGGAGTCTTTAAAGTCACTTGTTTGGTTATCTTGAGTTATATCGTAAAGTTTTTTCTCTACTATATCTATAACTTCAGCAGAAGATAGCTCCTCCTCGACTGTTACTCTTTTTATCTCTGTTGTTAATGTTAAGAGATGGCGTTTAAGGGATTTCTCTTTTATCTCTTCTACATAAGCTTTGGTATTTGAGATAGGATTTGCAGAGAGAATCTCAAGAAGTACAGTTTCATCAAATTTTTTTATCTTAATCAGCTCTTTTTTGATAAACTCTTCATCTATGGGATGGTCTTTTTGTAAAAGAGTGGTCATCGCACTAAAAATATCTTGATGTGCAGGAAGATAAAAATCTTCCAATTTAAGAGAAACACTTAACTCATCAAACTGCTGTGGTTCAAAGATGATAGAGCTTAAAACAGAACGTTCAAATGCTAGGTTATATAGATTATCTTGCAAAGTTTGCCTTTTAATTGTTATTAAATCTATTTTAGCAGAATTATCTTTATTACTCTTTTTATGTTATTATTTCATCGAAACAAAATAATTATATTAGAGATTAACTACCTCTACTTTGTAAACACTGAAGCTTTACACTCTTTTTTGAGTGTAAAGCTTTTTTTTTGTCTATATTTTTTATATAGACTGTGGGCAGTGTTGGGTGGGAGTGTTAATAAAGGATAGCTTAAATGCTGTTATATATAATTATTTTGTTACTATTTCTTGGTTATTTTACTGAGTTGTTTTAACATTGAGGGGAGTAGTTACCCCCTCTTTTCATAAACGAATAGTAAAAACAGCTCCATCATCTACATTTTCAACTTGAATATCTCCACCTAATATATTATTTGTAATTTTTTTACTCATATATAAACCGATACCAGTACCCTTACCACACTCTTTTGTAGTAAAGTAAAGATTAAAAATTTTATCTAAAATATTTTTTGAAATTCCACCTGCATTATCTTTAACTTGTAAAATAATAGAGGAGTTTGTTGAGTGAAAAGCTGATATTGTGATGACTCTATTCTTGATACATTTTTCTTTAAAAGCATCTTTTGCATTTGCAATAAGATTTAAAAAAATATGTGAAATCTCTTTTTTATAACTATAAATATTATATTGCTCATTTACAATTTTAAGCGTTATCATATCTTGTGCTAATTGTGCTTGAACTAATGAGTCTATATCACTGATTATCTCTTTGAGTGTAAAGGTTTGTTTTTTTGTATCTGGTTTAAAAAATTCCATAAAATGGGAGATAGTATCTGACATATTTTGAGTTTGTCTTCGTATAAACTCCCCACTTTCTATAACATCATCTAAAACTAAACTTCCTATCTCATGTTTAAGGTGAAGCTTAATGGAGGAGGCATTGATGGCATTTAACGGTTGTCGCCATTGATGAGCTATCATATTTAACATCTCACCAGCTTGGGCATTTTTAGATTGTAAAAATAATATCTCATCTTTTTGAGTATTTAAAAGAATTTCAGTTTTCAGTTGTTCTTGAAGTTCTTGAATTTCATTTTGTTGGGTTACAACTTGATTTTTATAAAATTCTAGACATTCTTGAGTATTTTTTTCCATATAACTAATAACCTTTTTACCCATTTTATTTTCTTACAGATTATATATTTTATTTTATTTTATTTTATTTCAATTAAATGATGTTTATATTCTATTTTTATTAACCTTTTTTTGTGGAAATATCCCTATAATTAGGAATTAAATTGATTTATAAGAATTATTGAAAAAGTTATTTTATTTTATTTTATTTTATTTCAAAAAAAGGTAATTTTTAAAAAAGTTATGGATAAAAATCTTATTTTTAAGAAGAAACAAAATTTACTAAATATTTTAAATTATAAACTTTTTACACTGAAAAATGTAGCTTATTTAAACTATATTGATAAACTTTTTTCAAAAAAAGAGTTATTTAAAAAGATTAAAATAGATTTTTTAGATGAATATATTGAGAGTAATTATGAAAATGAGATATTTAAAATTTTTGAAAGAGGAGTAATAAAATTTTTACATTATCAAAATTTATTGCAGTTTAAATTTCAAAGAAAAACACTCACTTCTGAGATGATGGGTATTGTAAATATAAATATTAAAAATAAACAATCATATGAATTAATTAGAACACTTATAAAATTACAACAAAAATTTATAGTTTCAAATATCAAACAAGATTTAAAATATTTTTCTCATAAAGAGATTTTAGCAACACATAAAGAGCTCTATTCAACAGCTTTAATCTCTTCGAATATCAGTACAATATCGCATAATACCTTTTATAGGGACAGACATAATAATATTTTAAAATTAAATTTTTTGATACCTAAAAAACATTTTATTATCTATACTCATATTAAATATTTGCTCAATAATTATAATAATCTAACAGATAAAAAATTAAGTTATTATCTGGAAAAAGAGTTTAAAATTTATAGTTCACAAAATAGGATTTGTGCTATTCGTAAAAGATATTTTATCCCTAGTTTAACACATAGAGATAAAGATATATACTTAGAGTATGAAAGTAAATTTTCTAACGAGGAGATCTTAACTATTCAAAATATCACCTGTTTAAAAGGTATAAATGCTGTTTATGAGTTACGAAGTAGTGCAGAGTATAGATACCAATATAAAAATACTCAAACAGTTTATATCGGCTCTACAAATAATCTGTATAGAAGATTGACACAATATCTTAACAACTTAGGACATACTCAAAAAATACGAGATTTTATCTTAGGTGGTGATATCTATTTTCGCTTTATAAAGAGTGAACATTACAAAGACTTAGAGAAAGATATATTGGAAGCTTTTCATACCACCTATGGAAACTATCCTATGCTTAATAGATATAGAGTTTTATAAAAAATTATTTAGACCTTGCAACCATAACCCCTGAAATAACAATTAAAAATATCCCAAAAAGTGTGATAAAAGATGGAAAGGTATCACCTAACAATACTCCAACTAAAATAGCAAATACGATATTTGTATAGCTGACTGCTCCAACTATTCCAGCTTTTGTCTCTCCATAAGCTTTTGTCATTAGCATTTGAGATATAGTTGCAAATATCCCCATTCCTATAAGATAAACCCACACGATACCCTCAGGCATAACAAACTCTCCTAACATAAAATCAAAAGTGGTTACCTCGATATAAGGAGAGAGTAAAAAAAGAACAAGAGGCCCTACTGTTCCAACACCCATAAAAGATAAAACAATAGCTCTCGTATCATAATAGCCTCGCAACTCTCGTATAGATGTATAAGCGAGTGCAGCTCCTATACCACTAAAAATACCAAGCATATCATACTTTGAAAATCCATCTATTGTTGGTTGGGTTATAAAAAGCATCCCTATAAAACCTATAAAAATAGCTAGCCATCCTTTAGCATTTAACTTCTCATTTAAAAATAACCAAGCAAAAATAGCTGTAAATATAGGGGCTGTTTTAGAGTATGTCATAGCATCTCCAAGTGGAATATGTGCAATATTATAAAAAAAAGCAAGAAGAGCAACAAACCCCATCGTTCCACGAAACAGAAGTAACCAAGGCTTTCCTCCTTTATTTACAAGAGGAGTTTTCCATATAGCAAACCCTATAATAATAACACCAGCTATATTTCTGAAAAATACAACCTCTAATGAACTCAAATTTTCACTTGCTAACTTAGCAAATGCACCCATTATTGCAAATGTAAAAGATGCAATAAGCATATATTTTACACCACTATTTAATTCTTTTATTATTTTCATATTGAAAGTATATCTAATTTATGAAAATATTATTATAACATATAAATATAGTTTAAATCAAACTATATTTATATGTATTGCACAGATATTAAATTATTTTAAGTGGGGTTTTTATTTCATAAAATAAATCATTTCTAATAATATTTATAGTTTAAGACAAACTGTAAATATTATCAAATTAATTAAATTTGGCTATAATTGTTTTTATGAAATATTACAGTTATGAAGATTTTAAAATCGATACAAACACCCTAATTAAACAGGTAAAAGAGTTTAACCCTCAAATGATAGTTGGTATAGCAAGAGGTGGTTTAACACTAGCTCACTCTATGGCTGAGGGTTTAGATATACGAGAAGTACAAACATTAAGAACAGAACTGTATGATAAAAGTTGTAAAAGAGATGCTCTTACAATATTTGATACTTGTTCATTTAAAGATGTAAAAACAGTTTTAGTGGTGGATGATATAGCAGACACTGGAGAGACTCTTGATGCTATAATGAAACATCTGCAAAAGAAGTATAATGATATAGAGTTTAAATCAGCAACACTTTTTTATAAAGAAACATCTATATATAAGCCAGATTTTTGGATAAATGATGCTGATGATTGGATAGATTTTTTTTGGGAAAGGGATTTTAAGTAGAGGATGACCCTAGAACAAACCATAAAACAACTACCCTCTTCAGCAGGTATTTACCAATATTTTGATGAAAATCATAACTTACTCTATATAGGAAAAGCGAAAAATCTTTCCAATAGAGTGAAAAGTTACTTTAGCTTTACTCCAAAACTAAAACCAAACCCTACACTCTCTCAACGTATAACAAAGATGATACAACAAACCGTTTCACTTAACTATATAGTTGTAAAAACAGAACACGATGCACTTATATTAGAAAACTCCCTTATAAAACAGCTCAATCCAAAATATAATATACTTTTACGTGATGATAAAACCTATCCTTATATTTATATAGACTACTCTCAAAAATATCCACGATTTGAAATAACACGAAAAATTTTAAAAGCCTCTGATATTAGATATTTTGGACCATATTCTGTGGGTGCTAAAGATATTTTAGATTCTATCTATGAACTTACAAAACTTGTGCAAAAAAAAGGGTCATTAGAGAAAAAAAAGATATGTTTATATCATCAGATAGAGAGATGTTTAGCACCTTGCGAACTCAATATCTCACAAGAGCATTATCAAAAAGAGATAGATAGTGCAATAGAGCTTATAGAAAATAAGAAACTTTTAATCTCAAAACTTACACAAAAGATGATGAGTTATGCTGAAGATATGCGATTTGAAGAGGCTGGAGAGCTTAGGGATAGATGTGAGAGGATTAATCGTTCAGAGATAAAAAGTGAGATAGATTTTGCAACAACTGAAAACTACGATATTTTTGTAATACAAAATAGTGATATTCGAGCAGTAGTCGTAAGAATTTTTATGAGAAATGGAAAAATCATCTCCTCTACACACAACTTTATAACACTTAATGATGGCTATGATGAGGATGAGCTTTATCAACGTCTACTTATAGATTTTTATGGCAGTGAGAAACTTCCTATTATAGCCCCTATCTTGGTGATGAAAGAGTTTGAGGGTATAGAGATGATTAGAGAGCATTTAAGCACTATTTTTGAGAAAAAAGCAGATATAAAAGTACCAAAAATTGGAAAAAGAAAAAATCTTATAGAACTAGCAATTTTAAATGCAAAAGAGTTACTTAAAAATGATAAAAAAAGTGATGATTTTACTCTATTACAAGATATTAAAGAGCTTCTTTCTCTTCATAGAGTGCCAAGTAGAGTGGAGGTTTTTGACAACTCCCATATATCTGGAGTGGCGACAGTTGGGGCTATGGTAGTATATGAAAATTCCTCATTTGATAAAAAATCTTATAGAACCTACCATCTTCAAGCAAAAGATGAATATGCACAGATGAGAGAAACATTAACAAGAAGAGTAGAGAGTTTTACTAAAAATTCTCCTCCCGATTTATGGATAATAGATGGAGGAACAACACTTCTAAAATTAGCTTTAGAGATATTGGAATCGAATGCTATTTTTATAGATGTGATAGCTATATCAAAGGAAAAAATAGATGCAAAGTCTCATCGTGCCAAGGGAAAAGCAAACGATATTTTACATACATCACAAGAGAGTTTTAGCCTCAAAAATAGTGATAAAAGACTGCAATGGTGTCAAAACCTTAGAGATGAAGCACATAGAAGTGCGATAACTTTTCATAAAAAAACAAAACTTAAAATTGATAAAGAGAGTAAACTTTTAACACTCAATGGTATCTCTCAAGCTAAAATTATTAAACTCCTAAATCACTTTGGAACATTTGAGATGTTGAGAGTTGTAAGTGAAGAGGATATTAGTTTAGTTTTGAATACAAAAGATGCTAAAACAGTAAAAAATTATTATAAATAAGTTTCTATTTTAAAGCTTTATGATATATTTTTAGGATTATAGTTATATTATAAAAAGAAGGTTGTTAAATGGATAAAATAGTACCCATAAACGAAGAGTATACTTATGAAGGAACTGCAATCGTTAGCCAAACTAATTTGGATGGTGTGATTGTTTATACAAACAAGATGTTTAGTTTAGTTTCTGGTTACGAGGCTAGTGAACTTTTAAATCAAAAATATAGCATTATTAAACATCCTGAAATGCCTAAAACAGTTTTAGATAAAATATCTGAGACTATTAATGGTGGTCAAGTTTGGAAAGGATTAGTAAAAAATTTACGAAAAGATGGTCTCTATTATTGGATAGATATAGAAATTTTACCTATCAAAGATGACAATGGAACTATCACAGGCTTTATCTCTACTGGTAAAAAAGCGATAGAAAAAGAGATAAAAGAGAATACGGAACTTTATAAAAAAATGTTGTCAGCACAAGGATAGGGTTAAATAGATGTTGTTTTATAATTCCAAAAAAGAGTTTGTTGGCATAGATGAAGAGGACTTAAAAACTCTTGGTTTCTCTACTCTTTCAGAACTAAGGTCTGAATCTGCCAACTTTGCTGACCTATTTGTAAGAACACCTGGGTTTATTCATAACTTTAAATATGTTCATTGGATAGACTATATTACATATGGTGGTTCTTCTGAGATGCCAAAAGCAATTATACATACAAAAGCTAGAAATTTTTGGTGTAATATTTCTGTATCTATATCTTATATGGTAGATAGTCCAGCAACAAAAGCGTATATAATTCAACTAGAAAACTTAAGAGAACTCTCTAAACAAGAGAGTGTAGCTATGACTGATGATATATTGGTAAAACCTACACCTGAAACGGTAAAAGAGATATCTCCTCCATATATTGACCAATCTATTCACGATAATATTAAAAAATCTATTGTTGAACAAAACAACTCCTATCATCAAGTAGATGAAACATATAGTAGTGAACCTGTCAAAAAAGCACCAACTCCAAAAGCCCCTGTTCAAAAAATAGTGGAAAAAGAGTTAGAATTAGCACCTCAAGAGCAAGAGATAGAAGTAGAAACAGAGATTAGTGAAGAGAGTAATGTAGAGAATGAATCAAACGATTTTACTGGATACGTCTATGACCCACAAGTAGCATCGGATGAGTTAGGTTTACCTGTTGATCTAATTGAAGAGTTTATTGAGGATTTTATTGCTCAAGCAAAAGAGTTTAAAGATGACCTTTATGCCTATGCTAAGGATGAAGATATCAACAACGTACGAATTCTTTCTCATAAGCTTAAGGGTGTTGCAGCTAATCTTAGAGTAGAGGATGCCTTTGAAGTTTTAGCTACAATCAATACAACCACTGATTTAGCAGTTATAAATACAAACCTTGTTACTCTTTATCAAATTATCGCGAAACTAAATGGTGAAGAGGTAGAAATATCTATTCCTCAAGAGATAGAACACCCTCATGAAGATGAGTTTATTTTAGATTTTAAAGAGATAGAATCATCAACAACAGCAGATATTCAGGTTGAGGTTGAAGAAGAAACTATTCAAGAGTATGATAACGACCTTTTAGATATAGATAATCTTTTAGAAGAGAAAGAAAATCTATTAGATATGAAAGTAGAAGAGGAGTTTATAGCAAAAACAGAATCGATAGCTTATGATAAAGAGAAAGCGATGAAAGAGATGGAACTAACTTCTGAAGTTTTTGAGGAGTTTTTCTCCGACTATTTAACAGATGCAACAGAATTATGCAATAACATTCAAGATGCTGTATCGGCTAATGATTCGCAGATGTGGAGTGGTGAAGTTATAAAACTAAAAGGAATGAGTGAACATATGAGAGTGGAACTATTTACAGATGAACTAGATATTCTCTCTTTAACACAGGAACAAAGTGTAGCACTAGAAGCTATTAATAAGATAATTTCGATTATATCAACTATGAAGGATTAACAGATGCAACTAGGATTAAAAAGTAGACTTAAACTTATTAGTTTACTCCCAATATCTATTTTATTTTCAATTACAAGTTATTTTTTATATGACTCGTATATGAACTATACACAAGCACAAATTTTACAAGAGAAACTAAAAGAGAATACTCTTTTGAACAAACTTGTAGATAATATATCTCGTGAAAGAGGTATGACAGTTATGTATCTTGGGAAAGAGTCTCCAAATACATTAAAATCGTTGAAGCAACAAAGAGCGATTGTGGATGAGGCAAAAGAGAGATATTTAGAGTATTCAAAAGAAAATCTTGCTTTACATAATCATTCAGCAGGTGTAGAACAGTGTAATACTTGTAATAATATGAAATCGATCAAACAATCTATCGAATCTATTGCAGATATTAGAGTTCTTGTAGATGAGAAAAAAACAAACTTTAAAGATGTTTATGAAACTATTTATGGTGAGGTTTTACATACTTCTATCAAAAAACTAGAAGATATGACAGTAAATCAACTTGACTCTCAAATTAATGCACTTTCATCATCTTATATTTCCGCGGTAAGAGCAAAAGAGTATACATCTGAAGAGAGAGACTTTATCTCTTACTCTATCTCTAAATCTGCTAAACTAGATGAAGAAAGCTTTAATAAATGGCTTACAATCGTTTCTAAAGCAGATTCTATCAGTTATGATACTCTTTCAAATAAAGAGTTAGTAGATAAAATTAAAGAACTTTTTAATAATACAGAAACAGCAGAACTTTTATATGATATAAATGTTGAAAGAACAGCTATTATGTCCTCTTCTCAAGATGGAAAATATAATACAAGTTCAAGTATATGGTTTACAATGCTTTCTGAAAAAACAAATATTCTTTCAGAGGTAGAAGATCTTATTCTTACTGCAATGGATAAAAGAGCATCTGAAGTTGAAGCAGAAGCTTTACAAGTATTGACAATAACATTTATTACATGGTTTACAAATATTATTTTAGCATTACTTGGTTATTTACTTTCAAATGCAATTACTAAAAATATTAGAGGTCTTGAACATGTACTTGAAAAAGTTGCAGAAGATACAAAAGATGAAGATGGTAATGTTGTAGCTATTAACCTTAATAGTGCTGAGGGTACAGCTGAAGCATATGGTCTTCTTGAACGTATTATCGACCAGACAAGAAAAGAGCAGTTAGCTGCACAAGAAGCGAGTGAAGCGAAATCTATGTTCCTTGCAAATATGTCACATGAAATTCGTACACCTCTTAATGGTATCGTTGGATTTACTGAACTTCTTAAAGATACAGGTCTTGCTGAGGAACAGGGTGAGTTTGTTGATATTATTGAAAAATCTTCTGAAAATCTTCTTGAGATTATTAATAACATTCTTGACCTTTCTAAAATTGAGAGTAATAAAGTTGAAATCGAAGATGTTGAGTTTAACCCAATCGCTGAGTTTGAAAGTGCTGTGGATGTTTATGCTGTTCGTGCAAGTGAAAAAGGTATCGATTTAGGTTTCTTCATCGACCCTGCTTTAGAAACTCCTCTTAAAGGTGACCCGACTAAGATTAAAGAGGTTGTTATTAACCTTCTTTCTAATGCTGTTAAGTTTACTGGAAATGCAGGTGCTATCTATGTTGATATTCGTAAATTAAAATCTGATAGAGCTGGAACTACAAGAGTTCAATTTCAAGTAAAAGATAGTGGTATCGGTGTAAGTAAAGAGCAAAAATCGAAAATATTTGAAGCATTCTCTCAAGCAGATACTTCAACGGCAAGAAAATATGGTGGTACTGGTCTTGGTCTGACTATTTCTAGTAGTTTCATTGAGCTTATGGGTGGAAAACTTGACCTTGAAAGTGTTGTTGGTGAGGGAACTATGTTCTTCTTTACATTAGACTTTGATGAGGTTGAAAAAGAGATAGAAACAAAAGAAAACTATTACTCTAATATCAATGTTTTAGTACAAGAATCAGCACATAAAGTGAAAAAACAGGAAGATTACCTTATTGAGTATTTAGATTTTTATGGTGTAAGCTATACAAAATTTAAAGAGATAAGTGAGATAAAAGCTCTTCAAACAATGATGAACTATGATATGTTATTTATAGACCATGAATACTCTTCAGAAAATGAGTTAAAAGAGTTTGCTAAAGAATCATCAGAGTTAGTAATTTTAACAAAAGCTACATTTATGAGAAAAATAGATTCTATGAAAATAGATGTATTTAAAACTCTTTATGAACCACTAAATGTTGCAAAATTAACACAAGTGTTAGATAACTTCCATAAACAAAGTTTTACAGGTGAAGTGAAAAAACCAACGAAAAAATTTATGGCTGGTTCAACAAAATTTAAAGCAAATGTTTTAATTGCTGAAGATAATATTATTAATCAAAAACTTATTAAAAGAACTATGGAAGATTTAGGTCTTACTATTACTATTGCATCAAATGGTCTTGAAGGTTTCCAAAAATGTAAAGATGGAAACTTTGATATGATGTTTATGGATATAAATATGCCATATATGGATGGTGTTGAGTCTACTAAAGAGATAATAGAGTGGGAAAAAACATTCAATAAACCACATATCCCTATTGTAGCACTTACGGCAAATGCTCTTAAAGGTGATAGAGAAAGATTTTTAGAAGAGGGACTTGATGAATATACAACAAAACCTCTTGTACGTAAAGAGATAGTTTCTATATTAACTACTTTCCTTGCTGATAAGATTATAGATATTGATGAAGATACATCAGCTAATGAGGCTCCAAAAAAGACAACTGCTAAACCAAAAAGAGTTATGAAAATTTCGGGTGCAGATGATTTAGATGAAACTCCAAAACCAAAAAGAGTTATGAAAGTTTCGGGTGCAGATGATTTAGTAGAAACTCCAAAACCAAAAAGAGTTATGAAAGTTTCGGGTGCAGATGATTTAGTAGAAACTGCTATAACAGGATATAAAACAGATGTTTTATTAGCTAAAAAAAGTGCTTTTGAATCAAAAATGGTTATAAAAACTCTTGGTGAAATTGATAAAACTTATGAGTTAGCAACATCAAAAGAGAACTTAGAGGAACTTATTAAAGCAAATAACTATAAAGTAGTTATGTTTGATAAAGATTATACAGATTTAGATATAACTCAATTTTCATCTATGGTAAAAGATTTGAATGGAACAAAAGAGTTTAAATCTAAACTTGTTTTATTAAATAAACCAACTGCTGAAATAGATGAAAATGATTCTACATTAGTAGATGAAGTTATTAATGAAAAAATCAATAAAGAGCTGTTAACAGCAGTTTTTGAAAAATTAAGTTAAGGGTAACATAATGGAAAGAGATGATTTAGTAGTTTTAGCTGTTGATGATGATAAGATAAATCTAATGTTACTTCGTTCACTTTTAGCTAAAAGTGAGATAGTTATAGAAGTTATAGAGGTGATGAATGGTCAAGAAGCCATTCGTCAGCTTAAAGGTAGAGATGATATTGATGTGATGTTACTTGATATTATTATGCCTATTATGGGTGGATTAGAAACTATTCAAGTTGTCCGTGCAGATGCAAATATAAAACAGGTTCCCATTATTGTACTAACAACTGATGAGACAAAAAGAGAGGAAGCACTAGAACTTGGTGCAAACGATTTCTTAATGAAACCTATAAATAAAACAGACCTAATCGAAAAGATGAAATCTGTTGTTATTTAAACTTTTTACCTATAACTCTTATGAATAAAAGAGTTATTAGGTACTAATTGAAATGATGTCAAATTCATAAAATCCAAATCGGAGAGATTATCTCCAGCACCAATAGTTAATATAGGTTTCTCTTTCTCTATAAGATATTCAACTGCAAATTTTTTATTTAAAAAGTTAGGAAGTATCCCAAAAGAGTTATCATTTTCATAAAGATAAAAATCACTGTTTTTCTCTATAAAGTCGGTTAAAATATCTCGAACCTCCTCTAAAATCCCTTTATCATCTATACTATATTTATTATAAACACTAATATAAAAATCAGCTATTGTCTTTATAACAAGATGAAGATCAGCACTCTGAAACTCATAAACTAATGCTGTTAGAAGAGTGTCAATCGACTCTATTTGACTATACTCTCTATCCATCTTCTCTTTCCATAAAGGGTCTATCTTATTATCTATAAGAATAGTCCCTCCAAAATTTAAAATAGCATATTTTATCTTCTCTTTTTGAGGAAAAATAGTTCTGTTATAAGAGGCTATATCTCTTGCTGTTGTTGGTACAAAAGTTATATTTGAATCTATAAGAGTATCTATGAGAACCTTTGTTCCTTCATAAAAAAAAGAGTTCTCTTTTCCCTCTTTTGTATAACCTCCAACTTCAGTATTTTTACTAAAATCTGTTTTACGTCCTGTTTGGATAAGAGTGTCATCTATATCACTAAACATAAATATTCTATTTGGCATTTTTTTCCTTTACTCTCTATTTTCAGGATGAACAACAACACTATTTATAAACCCAGTAAAGTTATTCAAATTACGACTTGCTATATAGATTTTTCCATTCCCTCGTAGTCGCATCATAATCCCCTCTCCAGAGGTAAAAGAGTTTAATGTTCTTCTAAAAAATCCTGAAGATGAGTTGCTATTTACCATCTCTGCACTATATGAGATAGTGTCATCCCAAGCTAAAAGATGACCATTATCAACTACCAAATCCCCACTCTCCTCATCTAACTCTATCTCCTCAATAGAACCTAAACCATTGATAGCTAAAGTTCCCTCGCCATTAGCATGAAGTATAAAAAGACCATCCCCACTAAAGAGTGCATTACCAATACTACCATTGAGTTCTATTTCAAGATTTATAGTATCTTCACCTGCAAAAAAAGCATAATCATTAAGATAATAACTTTTCCCATCTTCAAGTTTTAAAAGTTTAATATCCCCTGGAATGGTAGGAGAGAGCATAACTACACTATCTTTCTCTGCACTCAAAGTTTGCTGAAAAAAATCTTCATCGCTACTAAAAACACGACCTAAAGAGGCTAAAATCCCCCCTCTAGCCTCTCCAGCAATCTCAATCCCATCTTGCATAGCTAAAAGACTATCTGACTCTGCAAAAATCTTATCACCCTTCTCCATTGTCACAATTAAAAAGGGTTCTTTCTCTCCACTGATTGTAAATTCTGCCATATCTGTATCTCCTTTTTTAGTTCTCTATTATAATTTACTCTCTATTCTAATACTTATATTATTATATCTAAATTACTTATTAGGATTAAAATGCAAAAAATAGATACAACCTATCTCAAAAAATGTAATCTTGCACTCACACGAGCAAGTAGTGAACTTAAAAAATATAATGAAGATGATTTTATGTATGAGATGTATAGAAGTGCTACTATCAAAGAGTTTGAAGTTATTTTAGAACAGTCTGGTAAGTTGCTCAAAAAAGTATTAAGAGCTTATTTTCATAGCAATAAAGAGGTAGATAAACTTTTTTTTAAAGATATATTCCGACAAGCTGGAGTGCATAGTTTACTTACGATTGATGAAGTTGAAAGATGGTTACAATATAGAGATAATAGAAACTCAACAGCTCACGATTATGGAGTAGATTTAGCTAATGAAACTTTAGTTCTAATGAAGCAATTTATAATTGATGTAGATAAACTCATAAAGGTTATAGATGCTTTTGAGGGATAAAGATAGAGAAAATATTATTGCATTAGCTAAACAATCATTTAAAAAACCTGTTCATCTATGGGCTTTTGGTAGTCGTGTAAATGGTCAAGCTCATGATATGAGTGATTTGGATTTGGCACTTATATCTGATGATGATGAAAAGACAGATATAGAGGAATATATAGATTTTAAAGAGTCATTGAGAGATTCTAATATTCCTATATTGATTCAAGTGTTAGATTGGCATAGAATACCTACATATTTTCATAAAAATATTTTGGAAAATTATGAGGTGATTATTTAAAATCTACTCTATCACCCCATAACACTCAAACCGCCTAACAACACTCTTCGCCCAATTAGAGTGAGTAGTTTTTTCATACATTCTATTGTTGTAACTAAAGATAGCACTACCCTCTTCTAAAAGTTTTTTAGCGATAGTAAGATTCTCTTGTGTCACTCTATAACTCTCTTGAATAATCTCTATCTGCTTAGGATGGATAGATGTTTTGTTAAATATTTGATGTTCTGCATCACTTACTAACTCTCTTTTTAAAGTATCTAACTCCCCAAAACAGCTATAAACAGTAGATGAAATATTAAAACCATTTGGTTTAAAGATATTTATAATATTTGATAAAACTAGATACAGAGGCATTATCTCATAGATAGTTTTGTCACAATCTCTTAAACTGTTTAACATACTTAAAATATCCTCTCCACCAATACGAATAACCAAAATTCTCTCTTTAAATGGCTCTAACTCCTCTAAAATTATATTTAATTTTTGAGTATTAAACACATCTTTAGTTTCTAAAATAGGCATCAGATAAAAATGATTTTCTCGAAGAAAAATAGAAAGATATTGTGAAATATTTGAACTATCAAACTTTGCTAAAGCAAAACCATCTATGCTATCTATATTTTCAAACTTGAGTATCTTCTCTAAATTTTTTATATCTCTAGGACGTATAAAAACTTTTAACTCAGTTGTTTGAAACTCCCTGACAATCTTCTCTAAAATCACCATTCCACTCTCAACATCACATAAAGCTGTGGAATCCTCCAAACAGATAACAACCGACTTTAAAAATGAATACTTTTCTCTCTTTAAGATAGCCTCTAAATTTTTATTTAATATAGGGATATAAAGAGTCCCCCCTAGTTCATAATAATCTATCTCTCTCATCTCAAAACATCCTTAATAATCGCCAGAGCAGTATAGGGTAACTCTTTTTTCTCAACCACCTCTACATCTTTCTCTTTTGCTAAATGTATAAGATGTGCAACATTCTCTGAACCTATATCTTTAACCATTATGATATGAGGAACACGTCGAAGTAAAACTCGGGTACTCTCTCCAATACCTGGTTTAATATAGTTTATATCTTTCACTTCAAACTCTTTTTGAAGCTGTTGTAAAAACTGGTTGATATTGATATTTAAGTTACTATTTTTAGTCACTAAAGGGATTTTTTTTATCTCTAAAGTTTTAATAATCTCCATAATAGAGTCTATAAACCATAAACTTAAATCACTTTTGGCATACTCTTCATAATATTTACAACCGTGAAAATCACCCTTTTGAATATACTCATCATTTAATATACTTCGACTCACAAGCCCTGAGATAGTAGAGTTTAATGCAGAAGATGGGATAAGATAATCATCATTGTTTACAGAAAAATCAGCTACACCTGCTATATCTGAGACTACATAAAGGTTATCACTTATCTGAGTGTTGTGTTGAGTATTAAAAGTGGCTACAAACTTTTTTAACTCTCTGTTTATAACCCCTTTTCCTGTCCAACCATCTACGAAGATAAACTCACTCTTTGAATGGTTTTTGTAGATATACTCTAGTGCAACATAGTCTATCTCTCTATCTCGTATGATAGAAATAGCATAGTGCTTTACATCTCTTTTAAAAACATCTCTCAAAACACGTTTAAGTAAAACCCCTATCGGAGTTCCAGCACGTACCAAAGAGATAAGGACAATCTCATCTTTTAAACTCAAGTTATAAGCCATAGTTAAAATATCGTTAGCAAATTTAAAACGATTTATCTCATAAGTTTTATAAAAAATCTCTAAATATTTCTCCGTAGGTTCATACTCTTGGCTAATCATCATAGAGTAGTGAGATGCCCCACTTTGGATAAGTTTCTCTTTCGATTTCACATCTGTAAAATCTATATCTATCACTTTTAATAAAAACTCTACATCATCTTCTAGGTAACTTCCATGGAACATTTTATTTTTCATCTATATAGTTCTCGAAGCAAAATATTTGAGCCAGATAAATCCAAATAAACCTGAAAACAGTGATGCAGATAAAATTCCTATTTTAGCTTGAAAGATAAGCTCAGGATTTCCTAAAAATGCTAAATCTGCTACAAATATAGACATAGTAAAACCTATACCACCAAGGAATGCCACACCAAAAATTTGACTCATTGAACTATCTTTTGGAATAGATGCTATTTTTAACTTAATAGCTATCCAAGCAACTCCAAATATACCCATCACTTTACCAAGGATAAGCCCAGCGATAATACCTAAAGAGATAGGTTCTATAATAGTTGAACTAATAGAGCTAAAATCTATCGCTATCCCAGCATTTGCAAGAGCAAAAAGAGGGATAATAATGAGTGCAATAGGAAGATGTAAACTATGTTCTAGTCTTGATGATGGAGTACCTACATCTTTTATTTTATCTTCAATACGCATTAAAATTGATTTTTGTTTCTCATTCATCATATGATTTTCTTCTGTTGGAAAATTATCATATTCATCGAGGAGTGCTTTTGTCTCTTTTGTAAATGTATTGGGAATCTGTTTTGGTTTTGAGGGGATAGCCATAGCAGCAATAACGCCTGCAATAGTAGCATGAACACCAGATTCTAGCATAAAAAACCACATAAATATACCAACTATAAAATAGGGTAAAATTCGGTGAATTCCAAAACGATTAAATATAACTAAAATTAAAAACATTCCTCCAGCTAAAGCAAGAGGTAACATATGAATCTCTTCTGTATAAAAGATAGCTATAACTAAAACAGCACCTAAGTCATCAACAATAGCAAGTGCTACGAGAAATGTTACCAATGCCGTAGGAACTCTTTTTCCTAAAAGAACCAAAGCACTAATAGCAAAAGCGATATCTGTTGCCATAGGTATTCCCCAACCTGTTGCACCGATTGTTCCTGAGTTGATATATAGATATATAAGCGCTGGAAAAAGCATACCTCCAACAGCTGATATAATAGGTAAAATAGCAACTTTTATATTTGAAAGTTCTCCTACTAAAATCTCTCTTTTAATCTCTAATCCTATGATAAAGAAAAAGACAGCCATCAGTCCATCATTTATCCAATGATGAATACTATGAGAGAGTTGCCATGAGCCTATATTTAATTCTATATTTATATGAAAAAAGTGACTATATCCTTCTGCTAAAGGAGTGTTAGCAAGAACTAAAGCTAAAACAGTCATAAACATAAGAACGATACCTGTTGTCGTTTGGGCATGTAAAAAATGCTCGAATGGAGTTGAAACTTTATTGAAAGCTTTCTCCCAAGGTGCATATAGTTTCATCTTGGTTTCCTTATATAATTTTGTATTTTTATTTTATCAGAAAAGTGTTAAAGTTGAAGTTGAAGAGTGATTTTTTTAATAGAGCATTTATTAAGCCCAAAAAAGCTAAAATTAACCTATGATAAAAAGAATTCCTACTAAAAAAATATATGTTGGCGATGTAGCAGTTGGTGGTGATGCACCTATATCTACTCAATCTATGACATACTCAAATACTTATGATGTTGATGCTACTGTGGCTCAGATAAAACGTTTACATTTTGCAGGTGCAGATATTGTTCGAGTTGCTGTTCCAGATATGGAAGATGCTTTAGCACTTAAATCTATAAAAGAGCAGATAGAGCTACCTCTTGTTGCAGATATTCACTATAACTATAAGTTAGCACTTATCGCTGCTGAAAGTGTTGATTGTATCCGATTTAATCCTGGTAATATTGGAAATAAAGAGAAAATAAAAGAGATAGTTAAAGCTTGTCAAGAACGTTCTCTACCTATACGTATAGGTGTAAATGCTGGTTCACTAGAGAAAGAGTTTGAAAATAGCTATGGACAAACAGCAGAGGGAATGGTTGCTTCTGCGGATTATAATATTAAATTTCTTGAAGATTTAGGATTTGATGATATAAAAATATCACTTAAAGCAAGTGATGTTCAAAGAACTGTTGATGCGTATAGAATGTTACGTCCTAAAAATAGTTACCCTTTTCATCTAGGAGTTACTGAAGCTGGAACACTTTTTCATGCAACTGTAAAAAGCTCTATCGGTTTGGGTGCATTACTACTTGATGGTATCGGTGATACTATGCGAGTAAGTATTACAGGAGAGCTTGAAGAGGAGATAAATGTAGCACGTGCTATCTTAAAAGATAGTGGTGCTATGCCTGATGGTTTAAATATCATCTCTTGTCCTACTTGTGGACGTATAGAAGCGGACTTAGTAACAGCTGTTGCTGAGATAGAACAACGAACAGCACATATAAAAACTCCATTAAATGTTTCAGTGATGGGATGTGTTGTAAATGCGATAGGTGAAGCTGCCCATGCTGATGTTGCTATCGCTTATGGAAAAGGAAAAGGTCTTATTATGGTTAAAGGTGAAGTAGTTGCAAACCTTGATGAAAAAGAGCTTGTTGATAGGTTTGTCCTTGAAGTGGAAAAGATGGCATAAAAAGGATGTATGAACTTAATCTTCGACAGGTCTCTTATGCACTCTCTGAAGCACTTGATTTAGTTGGTATAGATGACCTTTATCATGGAAAAAGAGTCGCTTTTATGTCGAGTGTTCTCTCTCAAGAATTGGGTCATTCTCAAGAGAGAGTTGATGATATTATTAGTGCTGGTATGCTTCATGATTGTGGTGTGTCTAACACTGATATACATAAAAGTTTAATTACTGAACTGGATTGGAAAGATTCTCAATATCACTGTATCAGAGGGGCTTTACTACTAAAAAGTGTTACTTTGTATAAAAAATATTCAGATACTATTTTTTATCATCATACCCATTGGAGCGATTTAGAATTACTAAAGATAGATGAAAATATAAAAATAGATGCAAATATTATTTTACTTACAGATAGAGTAGATGCTTTACGAGCAAGAGGTAAAAGTAGAGCGGAGATAATAATAATTTTGGAGGAGCAGAAATCAAAAATGTTTCATCCAAAACTTGTAGATGTTTTTAAAAAAATCTCCTCTCCTGATGCTTTTTGGTTCTATTTAGATGATACAAATATTGAATTTTTTCTTCAAAAATGGATAGGAAAAGAGAGGGATAAAAGTTACTCTTTTAAAGATTTAAAAGAGATAGCTTTTATGTTCTCAAATATTGTAGATGCTAAAAGTTGTTTTACGAGTGAACACTCTCTAAATGTTTCAAAAATAGCTGTTTACTTAGCTAAAAAGTTAGGTTTAACAGAGCCGGAAATAGAGCTTTTAGAGTTAGCAGGACTTCTTCACGATTTAGGAAAACTACGGGTTGCTGATACTATTTTAGAAAAAAGTGGGCCACTACTTACAGATGATATTAAAGTGATGCGTCGTCATAGTTTTGATTCGGAGATGATTTTAAATAAGATAGATGGATTTAAAGAGATAGCTCTCTTAGCCTCACTGCATCACGAGTCTTTAGATGGTACAGGGTATCCTTATCAAAAAACAGCAGAAGATTTAGGGATGGATGCTAGAATATTGATTTTAAGTGATATTTTTCAAGCTCTTGTGCAAAATAGACCATATAGAAAACAGTTAAATCCTAAAAAAATCATTGAAATACTGGAGGAGATGAGAGATAGTAATAAAATCGATATAAATATATTAAAAATTATAAAAGATAATATGGATGAAGTTTATAGTTTAGCAAATCAAAACAGATATGAGTATAGGATTGAAGATGAAAAGATTTAGAGCTGAGTTTGAACCCCAAAGTTTTACTCAGATAATCTTTCCTCATAAAGAGAGTGATTGGGTAGAGTATCTTCAAGAGGCACAAAATAATTTTATAGAGATAATTCAAACGATTATTAAGTATCAAAAATGTTTAGTAGTTTGTGATGATATTGAGAGAGTGAAACAATATTTTGAGGTGAATGAAAACCTTTTTTTTGTAAAACATCAAACTGATGATACTTGGGCAAGGGATTGTTCCGCACTTTCAATAGAGCAAAATAACACTATAAAACTTCTTGATTTTAAGTTTACTGGCTGGGGTGGAAAGTTTGAAGCTCAAAAAGATAATGCTATGACTCAAGCTATCCAAAAAGAGTATGAAAATGAGGTAGAGAGTATAGATTTTATCTTAGAGGGTGGAGCAGTTGAGAGTAATGGAGAGGGGCTTCTTTTAACAACTTCACAATGTATGTTAAACCCAAATAGAAACAGTAGTTTTACAAAAGAGCAAGTAACTCAAAAACTTAAAGATAGTTTTGGAGTAGATAATATTTTATATCTCCATCACGGCTATTTAGCTGGGGATGATACCGATTCACATATAGACACTTTAGCTCGATTTATAGATAGTAAAACTATTCTCTATGTGCAATGTAAAGATAGAGAAGATGAGCATTATAGAGAGTTACAGCTAATGGAAAAAGAGTTAGAAACTTTCGCACAAGAGTATAACTTAACACTTATAGCTCTTCCTATGAGTGAAGCTATCTATTTTGAGGGGGAGAGGTTACCAGCTACCTATGCAAACTTTCTTTTTATAAATGGAGCAGTTCTTGTTCCAACGTATGGAGTAAAAGAGGATGAAAAAGCTCTCAATATCTTTAGAGAAATTTTTAAAGATAGAGATATAATAGGGATAGATTGTCAAACTCTTATTAAACAGCATGGTTCATTGCATTGTGTGACTATGAACTTTGCCTAACACTTCTTTAACACTAGAGTGTTACAATCATATAAATCTGTTTTAGGAACTTTTACTATGATGAAATTTTTACTCTTATCTCTCCTTTTCTTAAACTCTTTAAATGCAACAGATATTGAAACTCTTATCTCTCAGATTAAAGTGGCAAAGCCTGAACAGAAAAGGGTTTTGATAAATAGATTAAAATCAAAATTAAAGCATACACATAACAGAAAAAGATTGAGTGTTATTAAGCGATTACGTTTACATCGGAAGCTAAACAGAGGTAATAATACTCAACATTCACAAACTTCTCAACAAAAAAAACAATATAATCATAGATGAAACAATTTTTACTCTTATTACTTTTACTAGTGCATCTTTATGCTATTGATAACGATTTTGATGGAGTGGAGGATGGTATAGATAGATGTTTAGACTCATCATTTGAAGATTTAGTTGGTGTAGATGGTTGTGCAATATCTGATAACTATATAGGTGAGTTTAATCTTGAATCTAACTATTTTGATGAGTATATAAATCTATATTTTGATTATAGTTATGATAACTATCTGTTCTCATTTGAACAGAGATATATGAAGATAAGAATTATCTTTATTTAGGGTATAGACTCTTTTTTAAAAAATCAGTTTTGGATAATTATATAGGAACTACTATCGATACAACCTCCTTTTCTTCAACTTTTACCTATCTTCAAAATGAGACAATAAACTATTTAATGTCACTCTCCTATATTTTAGATGAGAAAGATTATTGTAGTTTTTCTACTGGGGTAACATATAGTGGTTTGAACTATAATTTAGCATTAAACTATCTAAACAGTGGAGATACTCTAAAGTTTATTGATCAATAGCAATCGATAAACATTGTCGGAACATACTCATTTTTAAATAATTATTATCTCAAAATAGGGTATGACAAATCTATATTAAGTTTTAAAGAGGAAAATATATATCGGTATAGGAGTTAGTTTTGAATAAAATATTATTACTAGAAGATGACCCTCTTTTAGGAAAAACTCTTAAAAAGTTTTTAGAAAAAAATGGTTTTGAAGTTGTTTGGGCAAAAAATGGAGAGGAGGCTGAAACATTTTCCTATAATGAAACTTTTTTACTCTATCTTTTTGATATTAATGTTCCACTCTATAATGGAGATGACCTTCTCCTTGATTTAAGAGATTCTGGCGACAGAACACCCTGCTTACTTATAAGTGCCTTGATAGATATAAAATCGATTACAAAAGGGTTTCAAAGTGGAGCAGATGATTATATAAAAAAACCGTTTAACCCTCAAGAACTTCTTGTTCGTATTCAGGCCAAAACAGCGATGTTGCAGGAGAGTATAAAGTATGGTGGGTATGAACTCTTTTTAACAACTCAAAATATTACCTATAAAGGGGAGGAGTATCTTTTATCTCATACTCAAAAAAATATTTTTATAGCTCTTTTAAAAAACTACCCAAATTTAGTGGTAAAAGAGGAACTTTTACTATTTTTAGAATCACAAAACAGTTTAGCATTACGAGTGAATATTACAAAATTAAAACAGAAACTTGCCGTAGATATTCAAAATGTTAGAGGAGTTGGCTATAAACTTGCCTAGTTTTCAAAAAGAGTCCTTTTTAAAAAGTTTTTTACTCTTTTTTATCGTTATTGAGATATTTCTACTTTTTATCTTTTATGGTTATACAAAACTTGAAGAGCATCATCTAAAACTCAATATTTTTTTAGAGATGAAAAATTATAGTTACGATTTTTCAAATAGTAAATTTGATATGGATATAGAGGAGAACAGCTCTCAAAAACTGTATGAACTACAAGAAAACAAGGACTTTTTATAGAGTTTCTACTCCTCTCTTTTGTAGCCCTTATCATTTCACTTCTTTTTACTATATACTCACTCTATCCATTACAAAAATCATATACTATTTTACAAGAGTTTATGAAAGATATTATCCACGATATAAATACCCCTATAAGTTCTATAAAACTCAACCTTACACTTATAGAAAAGCAAGATGATGAACTCAAGGCGATAGCACAAAGTGTTAATACTTTGGAGATGTTACATAAAAATCTTGACAACTATCTCAACAACACAACATTAACAGTTCAAGGGTGTGAAATAGAGGATATTTTGATGCAACAGATTATCTTTTTTCAAGATTTGTATGATTGGTTAGAGTGGGATATATCTATAACCAACCAAACTATTATGACCGATAGATATATTTTTAGTAGAGTTATCTATAATATTATTCATAATGCTTGTAAATATAATAGAAGTGATGGTTTTATAAAGATAAAGTATGAAAATAGTAGTCTAAAGATTACAAATAGTAGTTATGGTTTAAAAAATCCTCAAAAAGTTTTTAACAGGTTTTATAAAGAGAGTGATAGAGGTTTAGGGATAGGTCTTCATATAGTCTCAAAACTTTTAAATGACTTAGAGTATAGGTATAGTTTTGAGGTTTCTGAAAAAGATGATGTTTGTTTTTGGATTTTAGTTAAGTTTTAATCTTGATTACTGCACACATTTTTATCCCTTTGAATCTCTCTTTATCTATCATATTGTAGTATAATTTTCTTTATGAAAAAAACAAATATTTTAAAACAGATTCCAAAGAACTTACAAGAGGAGATATTTGAAAAAATCATCTCTACAAAAAATATCAAAATAGAAAGAATAATCTCCTACGGTCACACCTCTCCAAAATCTGGGTGGTATGAACAAGATGAAAATGAGTGGGTGATTGTTTTAGAGGGGGAAGCAGTTTTAAGTTTTGAAGAAGAGAAAGATATTCACTTAAAAGAGGGAGATTATATAAATATCCCTGCCTTTAAAAAACATAAAGTAAAATGGACAAAACCTCAACATAAAACAGTTTGGTTAGCTATTTTTTACTAAAACTTAAAATCTAAATTAGTATAAAAATATCGCCCAACCTCATTCATCAACATAATATCCCCTTCACCAGAAGTTACTAAAATAAGGTCTGCATAACTATTTGATGTTATATAAGTTTTATCTAAAAGATTATTCACACCTAAAGTAAGCATAAAACCTTTTTCAACTCTATGTTGTAATTTCATATTGAGAACACTCCAACCAGCTATCTCTTGCTCTCCATTAACACTATCTATATTTTTCCATCTATCAGATGCTTTGAGTTCAAGAGTGGCTATACTCTCATTTGCATATTCATAGTTAAGTGATATGTTGGCACGAAGAGGTATCATATCTGCTAAATCTTTATCTTCACCTGCTGTTACATTATCTTTTATTCCTCGTTTATACGATGCACTCATATCTATGCTCATATCATCTGTTGCATAGTATGTTCCTGTTATCTCTGTACCATATACTGTTGCATCTAAATTTACAAAGTTATTCTTCTTTAAGTTCTTTTCATAATAGATATAATCATTAAATTTTGAGTAGAAACCTTTGATTTTAAAAGAGAACATATCGTAGTTAGCTTCATATCCAAAATCTAGTTCTGTATTTGTTATCTCTTTTAAATTATCTGTACCTGTTACTTTTATAGTTCCAGCAGGAGTGTTTTGTTTAAAGTAAAGTTCTCTTCCATCAGGAACACGTGAAGCATGCCCTACTCCGAAAAATATTTTATCCTCTTCACTCATAGCATAAGATGTAAAAAGATTAAGATTAACACCATTATAGTCACTATTTTTCATCGTTGTATCATCTGAACTAATCTCTGTTCTATCGTAACGTCCACCCAAAGAGAGAGAAAAATTTCCAAACTCTTTATCTACTTTTGTAAATAATGCTATATTTTTTGTTAAAGAGTTATCTATACTTTTTGTTGTTAAATTAGCTTTTTGAACTAACTTACCATCACTATAATAAGTTCCATCCCAAGTTCGTTTACTTGTATCTAATCCTACTAAAATTTGATACTCATCTAACTCTACAAAGTTTTTTAGTTTAACACCCTGCATCGTTGTTTGAAGTTGGTGTGTTTTGATAGGAGCTGTTTGAGATGATGTTCTATAATCTGTTCCCATAGGATGGTCTACATCAGAGTAGTAGTATTGTAAATTAAGTTTTTTATAGTTATCGGAAATATCCAAAAGAGTATATCCTATACTATAAATATTGGAATTATCATAGATTGCATCCATTTTAGAGTTTGGATATAGTATATTATCACTTCTATTTGCAGTATAACTTAAAGCAAGTTTTTGGTTATCTGTTAAGTTTATATATGCTTTTGTCATAACACTTTTTTTAGTATATGCTTTCATAGATTTATACTTATCTTGAAGCATATTTACACTTTCACCATTACCATCTTTATATTGAGAAGAGGATTCTCTTGATGCTGTTACTAACATTTTTACAAAATTATTTCCACCACTAACAGTTGCTCCAATCTTAACATAGTTAAAACTTCCCGTAGCAAAATTTAGTTCCCCTTGCGTTTTTTGAGAGGGAGCTTTTGTCTTTATCTTTACACCACCACTTAAAACACCAAAAGTTTCCACATCATAAGGACCCTCTATAACCTCAATAGAACTAATCTGATTTGCTAAAACATGAGATACAGGAGGGTCCATTCTATTTGGACAAGCACCACACACTTTTGTTCCATCTACCTCAATAGATATATTATCTCTTTTTTGACCTCGAATATATATATCGTTAGCAATACCACTTCTACGGTTCATATCTATACTAGGAACACCATCACTTAAAGCATCAGCCAAATCAGCAGATGTTTTTGCTTTTTGACTTATCTCTGTTAGGATAGTAGACTCTACATTTATAGACTCTAACATAATTTCTGAAGCATTGAGAGCTAGAAAAGAGCAAAGAGATAAAGAGATAAACTTATTCATAAAAACTGCCTTATTATTTTATTAAAATAATAGTATAAAAGTGTTAGTTTAACATTAATTAAAAAATCTCAATCTTACAATGCAGGAGGTCTAGGAGGTTGAAGTTCTGCTTTTACATCTGGTTGAAGAGATTTTGTATCACTAATAGTTTTACTAAGACTACTCACACTATTCGTATCTGAACTTTCATCGGATAAACATCCTGTAAATACTCCAACAAGAATTACAATAAATATATATTTTACATAAAACATTTTTACTCCTTTTTCCTCTATAAAACCCTACGAATTTGCCAAAAATGACTCTTCCAATAGGGGTTCTTGAGTGATGAGATGATAACACCAGTAGATGTTCCACTATGAATAAATCTATCACCCTCTATCATCACTCCACTATGTCTAACATCCCTACCCGTTTTAAACAATATAATATCTCCAGCACGAACACTTTTTTGAGTTACTTTATGCCCTATTTTTGCTTGTTCTCTTGTTGTTCTAGGTATTTTTTTATAAAAAACATTTTTATATACCACTTGAGTAAATCCAGAACAATCTATCCCAAGAAGAGAGTTTCCTCCATATTTATAGGGTGTATCTCTCCATTTTTTAAACTCTTTGTAAAGAGCTTGTGTTACACTATTTTTTGTTTGTGGTTTATAACTTATATCTGCATCTTTTTTTACACTACACCCACTAAACAAAAGAAAAACAACAACTAAAAAAACTATTTTTTTCATAATAATTACGAGTTTGTTTTAACTATTGCATCAGCAAATAAAACACCATCTATTCCTAAAATAGCTAACTCTTCTATCTCTTTCTCTTGTGTTATAAAAACTAATATTTTTGCATCAAAAAGATAATTATCAGCTATACTTTGGGCAACTTTAGCATCTTTTTTTGGAACTATTATATATTTTGCATCTAAAGAGGAAGCGTATATTAAATCTAATATAGTAGAAACTTTTATAGCCATTGGAACTTTATTTAATCGTGCATGTGTGATTATATCTAACTCATCTGCATTGAAATCTACATATATTGTTGATGAAGATGGTGTACAACGAATTGAATCCATATCAAATATATGATAAAAAGAGGGACTTTCTATAAATCTATGTCCAAAAATAATCATTTTGTCTCTCTTAAACACTCATTTGAACAGTAATATTTACCATTACTCAGTATAGAATCATCTATTTCACTATAAATTCCACATATACTACACTCAACCATCTCATTAGCATCTTTCTCTTTTTTAATAGCTTTTGTTTTATCTTTTTTCTTAAAAAATAGAAAATAGATACTAGCAATAACAGCTATAACTAACAATAGTTTTAAAATCATCTACTCCCCCTTCATTAAAAGATAATGTCTATTTTTAGCATGTATAATCTGATGCTCTAAACTCTCAACCTCATCATATACTTTCTCTCCCTTATAAAAAAGAAGTTGAGAATCTTTATCTCTAAAATTTTCACTCAATTTTAAAAGCATTTTTGTATCTGTAACAGCACGTGAAGTTATAATATCAAATATCTGAGGTTGCATATTTTCAACTCGTTTCTTAACAACTGTTACATTCTCAAGTTCTAAATCAGCTTTTACAAACTGTAAAAAACTAGCTCGTTTCATAAGTGGTTCTACTAATGTTACTTTTGTATCTGGAAGAGCTATTGCTAAAATCATACCAGGAAAACCTGCTCCAGTTCCTATATCCATTAAAGTTTTAGTTTGAGGTAAAAAACTTACAGGAAATACTGCATCATATATAAAATGGTCAATAGTATCTTCATCTTTAGCACCTGTCATATTATGAATTTTATTCCATTTGAAAAGATGCTCTTTATATTTTTGTATATTATAAAAAAAGTTGTCTGGTAATGTTATATTGTCTTGAAGAAGTGTGGCTTTTAAGTCCAAAAAATATCCTTTTTTTAAAGGATATTTTATCTAAAGTTTCTAAATAAAACTGTTTATGAAAATAGTTTCTTCATAGCTGTAAAAAATATTTTAAATACACCATGATTTCCGACTAAACTATCTATCAAATCATCATAAGTTGTACTATTTTCTTCTAAATAACCACGAAGATATTTTTCACTCGCTTCCATACCACCTTCAGCTTCTATTTCAATAAGTTTTGCATAGATAGGAGTAATAGCATCAATAGCTTTTTGTGGTGCTGCTTTTCTAAAGGCTGTATAAGAGATAACCTCTCCAGTAATAGAATCTAATTTTGGTTCAAATTCAGTTACAACCCAATAGTAGCTACCATCTTTTGCTAAGTTTTTAACGATAGCCATAATATTTTTACCCTGTTTAATACGGTCCCACATCATTTTAAAAACAACTTTAGGCATATCTGGATGTCGAATAATAGAGTGAGGCTGACCAATAAGTTCAGTCTCAGTATATCCTGAAATCTCTACGAAATAATCATTCCCATACTCAATAATTCCTTGAGCATCTGTTTTAGATACGATATGTTTTGTTGTACTTAATTTTATCTCATTATTAGTAGGTGTCGGTTTTGACATTTTAATAACCTTTATTATAATTTGTAGTTATTATATAGTTTTTTTTATTAAATTTATGTAATAATAAAGTTTATTTTTAAGAAATCAGGATAATTTACAATGGATAAAAATAGAACCCTAGAAGATGTAACAAAAGTAAAAAAATATCATGAAGCACAAATGACAAAAATAGAGAAGCTTTTAGATGGTGGTGAAGTAGAAACACCAACTCCTATTGCAAAAACTCAATGTGTATTTGGAATTTGGTTATATGCTGAAGAGAATCATATAGAAGAGATTGTTGGTGAAAGATTTTATCAAGACCTTGAAATAGCTCATGCTGATTGGCATTTAGAGTATATTAAAATCCATAATATCTTTTTTAGTGACAAGAAAAAAGGTTTCTTTTCTGGTCTTATGGGTGGAAACAAGGTAGACCCTTTAGAGATAGATAAAGCAAAGATGTATTATCATGAATTGCAAGATTATCATAAAAAAGTTTTAGATGCCTTAGCAACTTGTGAAAGACGTATGAATGCTATGTGTGAGACGAAATTTCATTAGTTCTTAAATCCTAAAAAAGATGTCCCATCTCATCTTTTTTAGTTTGAATATAATCTTTATTATATTTGTTTGTTTCCATAATAATAGGAACTCTTTGAACTATCTCTATATCACTAATAGAGTTGATTTTATCGGGATTATTTGTTAAAAGTTTTATTTTTTTAATATTAAAATGGTTTAAAATAAAAGTAACTATCTCATATGTTCTCTCATCAGCACGAAATCCTAACTGATGATTCGCTTCTATCGTATCTGCCCCTTTATCTTGTAAAGAGTAAGCATTTATCTTATTTAAAAGACCAATATTACGACCCTCTTGTCGAAGATAGATAACCATACCATCCGTTTGAGATGCTAACTTTAAGCCATACTCTAACTGGTCTCGACAATCACACTTTAAACTTCCTAAAGCATCCCCCGTTAAACACTCTGAGTGAACTCTTACGATAGGAATCTCTTGGACATTCTCTGTATAGATAACTAAATGCTCTTTTTCGCCCTCTTTAAAGGCTTTCACTTTAAAATCACCAAACTGTGACGGTAAATTTGCAACTTCAGAAATTTGTATATTCATTATTAATCTTTAAGTAGGTAAAATATTTATAAAAATAGATTATAGCTAAAAAATATTATTATATAGGAAATAGAGAAGATGAAAATAGAGTTACAGAGTGGTACACTAGAGATAAATTATAATGAAAAATTAAAAAAATTGGTAGATTTCGGTTCAAGGATTAATAAAAAAAGAGGTTTTCTTTTTGTAAGTAAAATTCTAGGAAAACATCTTCCTACTAAACCATCTTTGATGCAACAAACCTATAAAGATTTAGCTTCACTTCTTCCAAAAGATGATAAGCCAACACTTTTTATAGGTTTTGCTGAAACAGCGACAGCATTAGGACAAGGTGTTTTTGAGGAGGCTGGATTTAAAAATAGTTTTTATATCCACTCTACAAGATTTCAAACATCACAAAAGATACTGCTCTCCTTTTTTGAAGAGCATTGTCATGCTCCGAGTCATATATTTTATGAGCCAAAAGATAAAAAAATTTTAGATATGTTACAAAAGATAGAGCGTGTCATACTTGTAGATGATGAAGTTTCAACAGGAAATACCGCAAATAATCTTGTAAAAGAGCTAAAAAAAGTTATTCCAACAGCAACTGAGTACAATCTTGTAACTATTTTAAATTGGGCAACTAAAGAGTATGAAAACTTTAACTATCTCTCTTTATATAAGGGAAGTTTTTCATTCACTCAAAAAGAGTTAAATTTTAAAACAACCATAGTTTCAGAGCCTCAAGAAGTAGAAAATTTGGATAAAATTATTCCCTATAATTTTGCTAGATATGGAGTTAAAAAATTGCTATTAGATTTTTCTACATATCTTGATTATAAAAAGTTAGTAGGAAAAAAAGTTCTTGTTTTAGGAACAGCTGAGTTTATGTATCCACCCTATCTTTTAGCAAAATATCTTGAAGATAATGGTGTTGAGAGCTACTTTCAAGCGACTACAAGAAGCCCTGTAAATATCGATGGAGCTATCACATCTAAAATAGCCTTTAAAGATAACTATTTCGAAAATATTGATAACTTTTTATATAATGTAACAGACAGAGAATATGATAAGATTTTTATCTGTTATGAGACAACATCTGTTCCTAAAAACTGTGATTTGAAAGAGCAATTAGGTGAACTTTTTGATGTTGAAGAACTATTTTTAGGAGTATAAGATGTTACAACTATTTAAACAAAACAAAAGTTTTTTAACAAGAGCAAAAGAGAATAGTTCTCTTCGATATGTTATTCTTTTTGATGAGATGGGTAGCTATATAGAACTACGCAATACAAAAATGAAACTTATCAAAGATGTAGATTATCGTGTTTATAATGGGCTAGATAGAGAGATTTTACAACTTATGGAACACTCTTTGGAGGATGATTTTTTTACTGTTAGTTGGGAAAATGATTCAGATCATATCTATTTAGATAAATATCCAAAACTTTTTGAACTTTTACAATTAAACAATAAAATTTATACAGAAGATGGAACACAACTGCACCTTCGTGATGGTTTGTTTAACGTAGAGCTAGCAATTACCCCATCAAAAGAGAATTATAAAGTAGAACCCTTTATAGCCACTCAAAATAGTTTCAAATTTATCACATCTTCTTATGCTCTTCTTGAAGATAAGATAGTGAAAATTTCAGATGTTGGTCAAAATTTCAGTAAAGTAGGAGACCTTAAAACTACTATCAAAACAGATAAACTTGAAGAGTTTTTAACTATTGTTTTTACACATTTTGACAATATTAGCATAAATTTTGAGGAGTATAAAACAGAGTTTAAAGAGGAAACACGGCTTATAAAACCAGCACTTATTTTTGAGAAGATAACAGTTGATAATGAGTTAGTTTTAAGAACCTCTGCAACAGTAGGAAAACTCTCCCCTCAATTTTTTAATGATTTTAATATCTCTAAAATAGTGTTACTCAATGAGTTAGAGAAAACTATATCTATCTATGAGTGTGATTTTAGTGATGTTTTTGAGATATACTCAACTGTTTTTTCAAAACTTACCTCTCTCAAACGTACTCTTAAAACTTCTACTTTTAGTGAAGAGGATGGTCTTTTTATTATTGAAGAGGAGCTAAGTAAAGAGTTTATACTCAAAAATCTGCAAACTATTATAACAAAAGCTGAACTTTTTGGAAGTGAAAAATTAAAAGCATATAGATATAATACAGCTAAACCAACACTCAATGTAGCGTTTAAAGATAAGATAGATTTTCTTGAGGGAGATGATGTTACTGTTTCTATCGGTGAAGAGAAATTCAATGTTTTTGATATGATAAATCTCTATAACAAGCACTCCTATATCCCTCTTAACAATGGAGAAAAATCTATTGTAGATAAGGAGTATATCTCTAAACTAGAACGTATCTTTAAAAAAGAGGGAAAAAAGATAAAAGTCTCCTTTTTTGACCTTCCAGAGATAGAGGAGCTAATTCACCAAAAAGAGCAGAAAGTTTTTAAAAATTCAAGAAAATTTTATGAGGGTTTCAACTCTTTAAAAAGCTCAAAATCGAGAATGCCAAAGTTAGTTGATGTAACGATGAGAGATTATCAAAAAGATGGTGTTCGATGGTTGAAATATCTTTATGATAACAATTTTGGAGGATGTTTAGCTGATGATATGGGGTTAGGAAAAACATTACAAACTATCTCTCTACTCTCCTATATCTATCCAAAAACAAAACAACCCTCTTTAGTTGTTATGCCAAAAAGTCTTTTAAGTAACTGGCAAAGAGAGATTGAGAGATTTAATCCAAACCTATCATTTTATCTCTATTATGGAACGCAAAGAGAGAGTGAAAACTTTCAAAATTATAATATTATCTTTACAACCTATGCACTCATTCGAAATGATATAGCAAAATTTAGAGAGCTAGAGTTTGATACTATTATTTTAGATGAATCGCAAAATATTAAAAATATAGACTCTAAAATCTCTAAGGCTGTGATGCTTTTAAATGCAAAACATAAGTTTGCACTGAGTGGAACACCTATTGAAAACTCCCTATTTGAGCTTTACTCTCTTTTTAGATTTATAAATGCAGGACTCTTTGCAACACTGAATGACTTTAAAAAAGATTATGTTATTCCTATTCAAACAGATACAAATGAGGAGATAGCTCACATTTTAAAAGCTAAAATATCTCCTTTTTTACTTCGACGTTTGAAAAAAGATGTTCTCAAAGATTTACCATCTAAACAGGAGCAAGTTGTTTATGTAGATATGAGTGAGGAACATAAAAAGTTCTATAATCAAAAACGTGACTATTATAAACAGTTAATAGAGCAACAGATATCTATGAATGGTATAGAAAAAACAAAATTCGTTATTCTTCAAGCTTTTAATGATTTAAGACAGATAGCATCAGCCCCTGAACTTAAAAGTGATAATACTATTCTCTCATCAAAGATAGAAAATCTTTTTGAACTTCTTGAAGATATTGTTCTTAACAACCATAAAGTACTTATATTTACTAACTTTTTAGGCTCTTTAGACCTTATTAGTCAAAAAGCTGAAGAGTTAGGATATGAACATCTTCTAATGACAGGAAGTACACGAAACCGTCAAGAGTTAGTAGATAAATTTCAAACAGATAAAAATATTAAACTCTTTTTGATGACTCTTAAAGTTGGTGGTGTTGGGCTTAACCTTACAGAGGCTGATTATGTATTTATTTTTGACCCATGGTGGAATAAATCTGCTGAAAATCAAGCTATCGATAGGTCACATAGAATGGGTCAGAAAAACACTGTTTTTTCCTATAAAATGATTACAAAAGGGACTATCGAAGAGAAAATTTTAGAACTTCAAACACAAAAGCAGGATATGACAGATATGATTATCAGTGGAGAAGATGGCTCTCTTAAAGAGTTAAGTAGTTCAGATTTAGATTATATATTAGGATAAGAGAATGAATTTTATGACAATACCCACTCAAGAGATGAGAGAGCTTTTAGAGAGATGTAATAATAACAAACTTATAGATTTTTTACAATTTATATATGATATAGTTGATAAATCTGAACAAATAATAGAAAGAAATAGATTTTATACAACAAGAAAACATATAATTGTTACATATCTTCTTTCAGTTCTTTTAAAAAATGAAAATATTATAAAAATTTATCATAAGCTTATCTCGACACCTCTCTCAAAATATGTATATGATAAACTTATTTGGAATAACTTTGATATATCTACAAAATATTTAGAAGAAACTTTTCAACAGAGACTTCCTAATAATAAGATGGAAAATGAGTTATCTTTGGTTAAAAGAGAACGCTATAATAGTTATGATGGAACAATAGATAATATAACTGTAGATGAAGATATTCAAGCTATCTTAAAACTTGTCTATCCTGTTCCTACTGATTATAATATAACAACCGTTGAAGAGTTAAAAGATACTCAATATAGTTATAGTAATGAAAATGGCATCTTTAATTTTATAAATATCATCTCTGAGATGCTTCAAAACAATCTTATAGAGTTTGGTAAAACAGGAGATAAACCTCTTCTTAAAATTTTAAATAATGTAAAAGTTGCCACAGGAGTTGATGAATTTTATACTACTAAAAAGCTAGATAGTTTTGCAACAGATATGCTTACACGGAGTTTTTATAGCTACTATTCTAAACAAAAAAAGTTTCAATCTTCAGAGCTTCTCTCTTTGAAAGATTTTGTAACAAAAGAGTTTAATACACACTATGAATTTCTTATTACAAGAGTATTAGCTTCACATCTTAAAAGAGTAAAATATCATGATTACTATTTTTCAGAAAAAAAACTGTTTTCTATTATCAAACAGATAGTTTTTAATATAGCTGAAAAAGGTTGGATTGATATTAATCATATTATAAAATTTTTAAATTATAGAACTTTATTATTTTATCTTGGAAATAAATATCATACTAATGAATATATTCTTAAAGGAGAAACTTATAACTATAATGGTTATGAATATTATCAAGAGATAGTTTTTGAACCCATAATTAAAGGGATGTTTTTTTATTTAGCATCATTAGGTGTTGTAGAGATAAAATATAATCAACCTTTAAGTGACTCTGAAATAAAAGCAAAAGGAAAAGAGTATATCTCTGTATGGGATGGATTGAAATATATTAAAGTAACAGAACTTGGAAAATATATATTTAATATTACTTATAAATATGAGCAAACAAAAATAATAATAAATCCTACAAAAAAGATAAAATTTGATGAGTATAAGCCTATAATCTCTATCGATAAACAAGATGCAATTACACGAGCAAAATTAGAATCCTTTACAGATATATATGATGATAATCGATATATTTTAAGCTATGCAAAGATTTTTAGAGATTGTAAAAGCTATAAAGCACTTACTTTAAAAATAGATAGTTTTTATGCAAATATAGAGAAAAATCCACCTCAAGTTTTTAAAGATTTTTTTAATGAGATAAAAGAGAATAGTAATCTTTTAAAAAGAGATTTGAAGCAAGTAGTTATTGAGTTGAAAAACAATAAAAAGTTATTAAATCTCTTTATGAATAATAAAAAATTACGAGAATTAATTATTAAAGCAGAGGGTTATAGAGTGATAGTGTTAAAGGTAGATGTTCCTAAACTGACTAAAATAGTAAAAGATAATGGGTTTTTTATTGAATTTTAGTAAAATAAGTTCATATCTAAAATTACACAATAAAACGATATAATCACTTTTTAAAATAAAAGGCAAAAATATGACATTATTAGCAGGTCCTTGCGTTATTGAAAGTGAAGAAAATATATTTAAAATAGCTCAATCTTTAGAAAAATATCATAAAGATGAAACGATTGATTTCTATTTTAAAGCGAGTTTTGATAAAGCTAACCGTACATCATTAGATAGTTTCCGTGGTTTAGGTATAGATGAAGGTCTTAGAATTCTTCAAAAAGTAAAAGATAAATTTGGCTATAAAATCGTTACCGATGTCCATGAATCAACACAAGTAGCTCAAGTGGCTCAAGTAGTTGATATGCTTCAAATCCCAGCTTTTTTATGCCGTCAAACAGACTTACTTGTGGCATGTGCAAAAACTGATAAGATAGTAAACATAAAAAAAGGTCAATTTTTAAGTGCTTCAGCAATGGAGTATCCAGTATTGAAAATTCTTCAAACTCGTGGATGCAATGAAGCAACTTATGAGAACTCAAAAAAACATGGAGTTTACCTATGTGAGAGAGGAAACTCTTTTGGCTATGGAAATATGGTTGTAGATATGAGAAATCTTGTAACTATGAAAGAGTTTGCACCTGTTATCTTTGATGCAACACACTCTGTTCAGATGCCAACAGCTGAAAATGGTAAAACAGGTGGAGATAGTTCTATGGTTCCCTACCTTGCAAAAGGTGCAGCCGCAGTTGGTGTTGATGGTTTCTTTTTTGAAACACATTTTGACCCTAGTATCGCTCTGAGTGATGGTCCTAATATGTTGAGACTTGAAGAATTGGAAAAACTTATAAAGAAGATAAAACTTATAAGAGAGATTTAACCATGATAACAGTTACTATAAATGACCCAGAATTAGAGAGAGTTTACCACACTTTTAACGATAATGATGAGGAGTTCTCAAAGTATTTAGCACTTACAACTTCTGCAAATAATGTAGAATATGGTTGGACTTCAGAGGAGTTAGAAGCTGCTTATGATGAGGTGGGTGATGATGAGTCTGACTCTATCGAACATCATGAACTATTCGCTAAGCTACGAGAGAAGTATGATATCGATAAGGTATAGTAAAAATGCAGAGATAGATTTAGAAAATATTTATAATCTTATCGTAAAAGATAAAAAGAGAGCAGCCGATAATTTTATCAATGAAATTGATAGATATCTCTCTCTTTTAGAAACTATGCCAGAAATGGGGAAAGATTGTAGGAAGAGTGGTTTTAACCGTGATTGTAGAGTTCTTTATTACAAAAACTATACAATCTTATATAAAATATACTCTACACACATAAGCATAAAAAGAGTTCTAAACTCAAAACAAAATTACAAAGGAAAATAGATGAACTTAATCGAAGGTAAGTTAAAAGTAGTAAATGGCAAAAAAATTGCTATTGTAAGTACAAGATGGAACCATTTTATAGTGGATAGATTGGTAGAGGGTGCAAAAGATGCGTTTGATAGACACGGTGGAAATGATGAGGATTTAACTCATGTTTTAGTACCGGGGGCTTATGAGTTACCGATGGTTATTGACCAACTTTTAGAGTCTGGTAAATATGATGCTGTTTGTGCTTTAGGTGCAGTGATACGTGGGGCAACTCCTCATTTTGATTATGTATCTGCTGAAGCTACTAAAGGTATCGCTTCTGTATCATTAGCTCATAGAAAACCTGTATCTTTTGGTCTTTTAACAACGGATACTATCGAACAAGCAATAGAGAGAGCTGGTACAAAAGCTGGTAACAAAGGTTTTGAGTCTATGACAGTTATCATAGAACTACTTGATTTATATGAGGGACTGTAATGGCTACTAGACATCATGCACGTATGGCAGTTGTAAGTCTTTTATATGCTTATGACTTAGGAAATGGAGATATTGCTGATTTTAGCGAAGAGATTTTAGAAGAAAAAAAAATTCGTAACAAACAGAAAGATTTTGCATTAGCTCTTTTTGATGGTGTTATGGAAAATCTTGAAGTTTGTGATAAAGCGATAGTTTCACATTTAAAAGAGTGGGATTTTTCTCGTTTAGGGGCTATTGAAAGAGCTACTTTAAGACTTGCTTCTTATGAAATTCTTTTTGGTGAACTTGATTCTGCTGTTGTTATCAATGAAGCTGTTGAGATTACAAAAGCATTTGGTACAGAACAATCTCCTAAATTTATCAATGGTGTTTTAGACGCTATCTCTAAAGATAAATAACTTTTAACTCTTCTCTATTTTGAGGAGAGCTAAATAAAAAAATACTATGTATTCTAGAACTGTTTTCACTTCTATAAAATAAAAACATTTGCAGAATATGTAACAAGGTTGAATAATTGAATAAAAGATTAACAAAAGAGGAAGCATTAGACCTCATAAAAAATGCAGACCTAAAAGAGTTAGGTCGATTAGCAAGTGCAAGAAAAAAAGAGTTGCATCCTAAAGGGATTACAACATTTGTGATAGATAGAAATATAAACTATACTAACATCTGTTGGGTAGATTGTAAATTTTGTGCTTTTTATAGACACGAAAAAGATGCAGATGCTTATGTTCTTACTTTTGATGAGATAGATGCTAAAATAGAGGAACTTCTTGCAGTGGGAGGTACTCAGATACTTTTTCAAGGAGGAGTGCATCCTAAACTTAAAATAGAGTGGTATGAGGATTTGGTAGCACATATTCACACTAAATACCCTACTATCACTATTCATGGATTTAGCTCTATTGAGATAGATTATATCGCTAAAGTTTCTCATATCTCTGTTACAGAGGTGTTAGAGCGTTTACAAGTAAAAGGTTTAGCTTCTATTCCAGGGGCTGGTGCTGAGATACTTTCTGATAAAGTTCGTGATATTATCGCCCCTAAAAAGATAGATAGTGAGGTATGGGTAGATATACATCGTCAGGCTCATAATCTTAACATAATGAGTACAGCTACTATGATGTATGGAACGATAGAGAGTGATGAAGATATAGTAGAGCATTTCGATATGATACGAAAACTTCAAGATGAAACGGGTGGTTTTAGAGCATTTATAATGTGGAGTTTTCAATCAGATAATACAGAACTACTTCGTCAAATTCCAGATATGGAGAGACCATCATCAAATCGTTATTTACGACTTCTTGCAGTAGCACGTTTGTATCTTGATAATGTTCCAAATATCCAAAGTTCTTGGGTAACACAAGGTCCATATATCGGTCAGATGGCACTTCATTTTGGAGCAAATGATTTGGGTTCTACTATGATGGAAGAGAATGTTGTAAGTAGTGCAGGAGCATCATTTAGTATGGCAAAAGATGAGATGGTGCATCTTATAAAAGATATAGGTGAAACTCCAGCAGTTCGTAATACAGCTTATGAAATTTTAGAGCAGTTTTAACAATGAATAAAATAAGAAAGATTGTAGAAAACATATCGTTAGGGTTATTTGTAAATGGTAGCTTTACAATAACTCAAGAGGGATTAACTACAAATGCTATTTTAATAACAGGCATAGCTTTATATGCTATGGTTATTACTGTTATTTTTGAGGAGGAGTAAAAATGAATGGTCAAGATTTAATTTTAGGTTTTACAATTTTAATTGGTATCACAGCAACTATATTAGCTTTTGTGAAAAATAAGAAAACTCATTTACATAATTAATTTTATAAACTACTAAAAAAGTGAATATAATGAAAAAACTAATACTAACAACACTAATACTAGGAAAAGTAATGATGGCAGCGACAGTACAATATATAGAAACAGATGGTTTAAAAGTTCCTGTAATTTTTGAAGATGATAAACGACTTCCTCTTGTGACGATGCAGTTAGTTTTTACAAATAGTGGAACTATCTCAGATACTCAAAAAGCTGGTTTAGCAAAAGTAAGTGCTAAAGTTATGAATGAGGGAACAAAAACTCTTGGAGCTACTGCATTTGCAACACAATTAGAATCACGTGCTATTAGTATAAGTGCTTCAACAGGAACAGAAACTTTTGTTATGGAGATGAGCTGTTTAAAAGATGAGTTTGAAACAGGTTTACATCAGTTTAAAGCTCTTTTATCAGAACCAAACTTCACGAAAGAAACAGTTGAAAAAGTAAAAACTATGACTTTAGGTGGTTTAAGTCGTAAAGAAAATGATTTTGATTATACAGCTTCAAATGCACTAAAATCTCTTCTATTTGCTGATACTGTCTTAGGTCAGCCATCCTCTGGAACTATGGAAAGTGTAAAAAGTATAGAACTTAAAGATATAAAAAGTTTTATAAAATCTCATCTTGTAACATCAAGAGTTATTGTTGTTTTAGGAGGAGATATAGAGTTAGAAAGTGCGAAAAAAAGTATATCGCAACTTTTAGCAATAATACCTAAAGGTAAAAAAGAGAAAGTTACACACTATGAAACTATTAAAAAACCTACTCAAACTATCCTAAAAAGAGATACTGAACAAGCTTATATATATTTTGGTTCTCCCTACAATCTTAGAGAAGATGACAAAGATATGTATAAGGCTAGAGTCGCTACATTTATACTTGGAACAGGTGGTTTCGGTTCTCGTTTAATGGAAGAGGTTCGTGTTAAACGAGGTTTAGCATATTCAGCATATGCAAGAGTAAGTGCTACGAAATCTAGTAACTATTTTAGTGGTTATCTCCAAACAAAGATAGAATCTCAAGAGGAAGCTCAAAAAACAGTAAATGCTGTAATAGCAGAGTTTGTAAAAGATGGTGTTACAAAAGAGGAGCTAGAGCAAACTAAAAAGTTTTTACTTGGAAGTGAACCTTTAAGAGTTGAGACTATGAGTCAAAGACTTAACCGCACTTTTATGGAGTTCTACAAAGGAAAAGAGTTAGGTTCTAGTGTCCAAGAGTTAGAGAAGATTAAAAAACTTACACTTAAAGATTTGAATAAATTTATTAGCAAACATAATGAGATTAATAATCTTTCTTATGCTATTGTTACAAATTAAAAAACATTAAAATGAATTTGTGTTACAATTCATTAAGTTTAATAAAAGGATAAATAATGACAAAAATTATTTTAGGATTAACTCTTCTTGTTAGTTTAAATCTACTAGCTTGTGACCTTTCAGAATATAACTCTGCTGATAAAGCTTTAACAAAACAGATAATGAAAGATGATATGAAATCAGCAAGTAAAGCATCTGATAAAGTTTTAAAAGCACTCGAAAAAGCTGTTTCTAAATGTGCAGGTGATGCAGAAGTATTAAAACTTCAAAAAACAGCTATTGCCAATGATAAAACTATCAAAGAGTATGCTAGTCACTAATAATGAACTATACAAAAGAGATAGCTACAAAGTTTGAAAAATTAGGTATCTCTAATTTTTCACAACTTGCTCTTCTCATACCAAACTCCTATGAAGACCTCAACCTCTATACCCATTTAGAACCAAATAAACCTCAACTTATAGATGCAACTATTCACTCTATATATCGCTCTGCAAACTCTATACAGATAACTTTTTTTGTCCATAACTTTAACCATACAATAAATGGAGTTTTATTTCGTCCGAAAGCCTATATGATGCACCAATATAAAGAGGGAACAAGAGATTTTTACTATGGAGTTATAGAGTGTAAAGAAAATGGTTGTAGTATGAGTATGCCTAAAAAAATAACAAAGATAGGCTCAATCACTCCAAAATATAAGTGTGGTATGAGAAGTGATGCGATGGAAAGATTTATCACAAAACATCTTACTTTAAAAAATCTAGCCTTAGAGGGGATAAAAGAGAGTATCGCTCAAGAGGTCTTAAAACTTCACTTCCCTACAAAAGAGTTTTTAGAGGTAGGAGAGATACCAAAAAGTTCACTTGATGCTTTAAAATATATAGAGTTATATATCTATATGAAACAACTCTCAGCAAAAAGACGATATTTTACACCTCTAAAATCTATAAAAGCAACCTATAAACCTTGGTTAAAAACACTCCCCTTTACACTTACACAAGAGCAACTCCAGACGATAGAAGATATTAAACAAGATATAGCAAAAGATGTTTCAGCGAAACGGATGATAGTTGGAGATGTTGGAAGTGGTAAAACTATGGTTATATTGGCAACAGCCTATATGAATAGAAAAAATAGCACTATTTTAATGGCTCCTACAACTATATTAGCAAATCAACTTTTTGAAGAGGCTCTCAAATTTTTAGCAGATATGAAAACTGTTCTTGTAACTAACAAAACAAAACAGTTAGATTTAAAAGAGTTTAACTTCATTATAGGGACTCATGCTTTGTTATATAGAGAGTTACCTTTAGCTACGGTAGTTATGGTCGATGAACAGCACCGTTTTGGGACACTACAACGAAATATCTTAGAGAAGATGGTAAGTGATGCAGAAAAAAAACCTCACTATTTTCAGTTCTCAGCAACCCCCATTCCACGAACTCAAGCGATGATAGATACAGCACATATAGATGTAAGCCTTATAACCTCTACACCCTTTACAAAAGATATAAGTTCACAGGTTATATCAAAAGAGGATTTTAAAGAGCTTCTAGTGCATATAAGAGCTGAAATAGCAAAAGATAATCAAGTCCTTATAGTTTATCCTTTAGTAGAGCAAAGTGAGATGATAGCGTATCAAAGTATAGAGGAGGCTCGTGGATATTGGGAGAAAAACTTTGATGATGTTTATGTTACTCACGGAAAAGATAAAGAGAAAGAGAGTGTTTTAGTAGAGTTTCGTGAAAAGGGAAAACTACTCATAGCTACTACTGTAGTAGAGGTCGGTATCTCTTTACCTCGTTTAACAACTGTTGTTATAGTAGGTGCTGAACGTTTAGGACTTTCCACTCTTCACCAACTTAGAGGACGTGTGAGTCGTACTGGTTTAAAAGGGTATTGTTATCTTTATACAAATCAGAAAAAATCTATACGCTTAGAAAAGTTTGTAGAAACAATAAGTGGTTTTGATATAGCAAATCTTGACCTCAAGTTTAGAAAAAGTGGTGACCTTCTCAAAGGGACAAACCAAAGTGGTACACAGTTTAAATGGGTAGATATTGGTGAGGATGAGAAGATAGTTAAAATTGTTAAAAATGATATAAATGGAGATAGCAAAAAAACTTTTACAAGTTCAAGTTGCTATTGATACTATATATCTCTCTCTAAAAATTAGTTCTCTGAAAAAGAGTACAATAACTCTATCTCCTCTTTCCAGATACTATCATCAATAGTCTCTAGTATAAGAGGAATATCATCCATTCTCTCATCATTCATTATAAATTTAAAAGCATCTAAACCTATCTTACCAAGACCTAAAGAGTGATGTCTATCTACATGAGATCCTAACTCTGGTTTTGAATCATTTATGTGCATACCCATAAGATAGTTAAACCCTACAATACTCTCAAATTCACTCCAAGTTTTATCATAAGCCTCTCTCGTTCTTATATCATACCCAGCTGTAAACATATGGCAAGTATCTATACACACACCTATACGAGATTTATCTTCTACTTTCTCTATGATATGTGCTAAATGTTCAAACTTCCAACCAAGATTACTTCCTTGACCAGCTGTATTTTCTATAACGGCACTTACACCTGTTGTTTTATCTAGTGCTATGTTTATAGATTCTGCAATTCTATCTAAACATAAATCTTCATCTATCTGTTTAAGATGACTTCCTGGGTGAAAGTTGAGTCTATCTAATCCTAAAAGTTCACATCTTTGTAACTCATCTACAAAAGCATTGCGTGATTTTTCCAGTTTTTCATCCTCTGGGTGTCCTAAATTTATAAGATATGAATCGTGAGGAAGTATATGTTTTGGCAATATTCCACTAGCATCTAACGCTGTTTTAAACTTATCTATCGTTTTAGTATCAAGAGGTTTTGCATCCCATCTTCTCTGATTTTTTGTAAAAAGAGCAAAGGCTTTTGCTCCTATATTTTCAGCATTTTTTACAGCATTAAACACACCACCACTTGCTGAACAGTGTGCTCCTACAAATTTATTTGAACTCATTTTGTATCCTTTATTTTAAATATTATTCTATTTTTTCTATCTTTAAAAAATATCTGATTTAGACTCACTTTATAGCTTATATCTACATCTTTAGAAACTATTTTTTGTGTAAAACCATTCACTGTTGTAACTCTATTTTTACCCTCATAAATCTCTTTTCCAAGTAAAATATTTTGAAGTAAATCTTTAGGGTAAGAGTTATCTAAATAATCACTATTAAACCCACTTTTACTCATACAACCAGCACTCACACAGATAAGATGGTTTATAACTATCTTCTCTATAACATTACCTGCGCTAAAGAGTTCTAGCTCTATGGAGTTATCAGAGTTACGAATGTAACCGAGGTCAGCAAATTTTATTTTAGGGGACTTAATGATGATTATTTTTGAAGAGGTATGCTCATAGTTTTTGACACTACAAGCACTTAGGAATAATACTCCTATTAAAAAAAGATATCGCATCTATTTTTGTATAAACTTTCCACACTTTTTAACTTCTGAACCACCGAACTCTTGAATCTCACGAGCTGTTTTATCTTTTGCTATCACTTGACGACTACAATCATCTTTCGCTATACAAACCTCATTTAAACAACCTACATCTGCTGGTACTTGTGCCATATTTTCATCCTTTTAAATTTCTTAGAATTATAGTTTCTATTTGTTAATCTAATGTTAAATATCGATGCTAAATAGCACTAAAAGAGTTTTTTGAAAAAAACTTTCATTATCATCACTAATTATTAGAAATCTATTTTTTCCTATTTTTGTCAATCCCTCAAAATTATCAAGATGCCAACCATCACTACTTTTAAATCTAGCTATCACTCTACTTTTACATATCTTTTTTGAACTTCTTAAATCTATAACACTTAATACACTCTTTCTAGCACGAGTAAAATAGTTAAAATTACGCTCTAAAACTAAAACTCTATTCTCATCTATAAACTCCAATGCGGTAACACTTCCATGTGTTTGAAACTTCCAACTTCTCTCTTTTGCATACAGTGTATGATAATGTTTACTTTTAAAAGGTGTTTCAGGCATTGTAATTAAACAGTAATGTCTATTATAAGCGAGAGATTCTAATGCTTTATTTGGAGCTATATAATCCTCTATATCTCTTAATTTCTTATTGATAGGAAGATTTTTTACTCTTCTTGCATTCAGTGAATATATCTCTACACGTGGATTTTTTTCAAAAGAGATAAGAAGTTTATTTTCAACTAACAACATCCCTTCACTATCTCTATTCAGTTTAGAAAGTTTTTCTCCATTTTCATCTTTTAATTTTAAGCTCTCTTCTAACTCTAAACTTCTAATTTTATTATCTTTTATCTCCAACTTAAATTTAAAAAGGTCACTTTTATCGTTTAAAGCATACAAAATATTATCTTTAAAAGCTAAAGCCGATATCTCTCTAAATTTAATCTTTTTATAACTATCAAACTTCAACTCTTTAGAATCCAAAATAGTTATATCCATATACTCATCAGTTTCTAACCAATCAGGTTTTATATTGAAATCTATTAACTTAGCATCTAAAGAGAGTGTAATGAAAATAAAAAATAGGAATTTTTTTATTAGTTTTATCTCTATTTTCAAAATATCAATATCCTCGTCTCACTCTCTTACACCTAATATATATAGCTTTTGTTGGAGAAAAAGAATCCTCTTTAAACTCAAATTCATTGCTATACTTCATCAACTCACTAAGTTTATAGAACCCATAACTTCTAGGGTCAAACTCTGGAGAGCGTTTCACTAAAACATTCCCAATAGTAGCCAAATATGACCATCCAGATTCATCTGCTAAATCTTCTACAACACCTTTCATTAAAGCTATCGTTTTTTTATCCTGTTTTATATCTTTATAACGACTCTTTTTTCTTTGATATTCATCCACATCATCACTTCTAAGATTTTCAGTGTATATAAACTTATCACATGCACCCATAAATGCTTTAGGTGTTTTTTTCTCCCCAAAACCATAGACAACAAGACCATTTTCTCTTATACGAGAAGCTAATCGTGTAAAATCACTATCACTCGTCACTATACAAAAACCATCAAAATTTTTAGTATAAAGTAAGTCCATCGCATCAATAATCATCGCACTATCTGTCGAGTTTTTCCCCTGTGTATAAGCAAACTGCTGAATAGGCTGTATCCCATGCTCTAACAATACCTTTTTCCAACCACCCAACTGAGAAGTTGTCCAATCACCATATATACGTTTTACACTCGCTACACCATGTGATGCTATCTCCCCTAAAAGACCCTCGATAATTCTCGGTTGAGAGTTATCAGCATCTATAAGTATCGCTAATCTATGCTGTTTTACTATCACGATTTTTCTTTAAGAGTTGCTAACTCCTCTTTGGCTTCTTGAAAATCAGGATTAAGTTCAATAGCTTTTTCATACATATCCATAGCCTCTTCAAAACTCTCTGTATCTACTAAAAGATTTCCATAATTGTAGTATGTTATCGGATTTGTATTATCTATATCTAACGATTTTTTAAGATGAATTTTAGCCGATGTGAACTCTCTATTTTCTCTATAAATAGATGCCATAGCATTATGAGTATACTCATCATTTTCATCTATCTCTAACAGCTCTTTATAATAAACTATCGCTTTTTGGTTCTCCCCATTTTTATGAGATATAAAACCTAACTTAAATAAAATCTCTGGATTATTTGGCTCTTTAGCATTTGCTTCTACTAAAAGAGCAAGTGCTTTTTCATACTCCTCTTCTTCAAAAGATTTATCTGCCTTATCTACCAAATACTCAGGTGAAAATGTTGAAAACGCTTCAGCACTTCTCTCCCCACTCTCCTCATTTTTACCAAAGTTTAAGCTCTTTTTCTCTGGTTCTTTTAATGTTTGTATATGTTTATATATCTCAAATGCGAAATAAGCTGATGCACCTAGCATCATTAGTTGAAATAGTGTCATTTTTATTTTCCTTTATCTATTCTATTTTTAATAATCTTTCATAGCTCGCTGAACATCTCTTTTCATATCTTTAGCTTTGAGGTCATTACGCTTATCGTGAAGCTGTTTCCCTTTTGCTATCGCTATCTGTATCTTTACAAGGTTTCTTGCATTAAAGTAAAGCTGTAAAGGAACAACTGTATAGCCATCTCTATTTACCATCTTTAACATCTTTTCAATCTGTTTTTTATGTAGAAGCAGTTTACGACTACCTCGCTCTTCGTGACCATAAAAATGGTGAGTTGTAGCTAAAACTCCTATATGTGCATTAAACAGAAAAGCCTCCTCACCCACAAAACGGATAAAACTATCTTTTAAATTAACTCGATTTGCACGAATACCCTTAACTTCACTTCCTTGAAGCACTAAACCAGCTTCAAACTTCTCCTCTAAGAAGAAATCAAAATAGGCTTTTTTATTTTTTGCTATTGTTTTTGACATCTATTTGTTCCTTATTGATAAATTAATATAATCTGTTTTTTATAAATGAAAGGTTATCTATGATAGAATATTATCTAGTTGGGACAGTTAGAGAGCGCCAACTCTCTAAAAGTTTTTTAATAAACTTTTTCTGCTAAAAGCAGTAAAAGAATAACAATTTTCATTACGAGTGTCATTGTTATATCCTTTAAAAAAGGCTGACCCTGTCCCACCTTCTCCTTCACAAATAAACACTATTATAACGAAACTTCTATCAAGAGTAAGCAATTATAATTAGTGATTTATCAAAACTTCATTAATATTTTAGTAAAATAACTATGATACAAAAAGGTTACGTCCTATGCTTTATAGGTATCGGAGTGTGTAAATGGGATAGGTGGGATTCCCCTAGAAGGAGAACCTTTTGAAAATTTTCATTATTGTAATCATTATTTTAATAATTTTAGCAGAAGAATTAAAATAAGAGTTTGAACCCCTTGTGGGTTCTTCTCAACTTGATTACAATAATTGTATCATATTTTTTCTTTTAATTCAAATTTTGACAACCCTAAAAAAACTACTCCCACTCCCACTAAAGTAAAATCCATCTTTTTGATACTGTTCTAACTCTTCATATCCATACATAGCTGGAGCAAAAAGGTCATTTGCCTCTTTTGGTGTCATTATTTTTAAAATATCTTTCGATTGTGTTAATTTTAATATCTCCACCTCATCATCACTTATAGGTGCAAAAAATCTATCTCGATATATACTATAAACTTTCGGTGTACTTATCTCTATCTTTGGTGTATAAGTTTCTATCTCTAAAAGTTCTTCATCAAACTTTTCTACTATCTCCCCTATGCCACTTACATTAGCACTATCGTAACCATAGATAAAAAAGGGAACATCTGCACCCACTTTTAAACCTATACTTGCCAACTCCTCTACACTTAAACCTAAATCTAACTCCTCGTTACACATCTTCAAGTAAGTAGAAGCATCACTACTCCCACCTCCTAAACCTGCAAAGGCTGGTATAGATTTTTTAACATTTACAGAATATTTTTGCATAAAAAGTTCTAACTCTTTTGAGTGAGTAAACTCTAAGAGTGCTTTATAGGCTTTATAGATTGTATTTTGAGAAGTTGTACAAGAAAAATCCCCAACTATTTGAAACTCTTTATCATCTTTTGGAGTAAAAAAAAGTTCATCATAAAGATTTTCTAAACGTACAAACCTTGAGATAATCTCGTGATAGTTCCCTCTTGTTCCTGCTATTTTTAAAAAAATATTTACTTTTGCATAGGCTTTATAAGTTTTCATATATATCTCTTATTTTTTAAGCATCTGGCTTAACATATTAATTTTTTCTCTTTTTATCTCTTTTGAAGCCTCAATATTTGCTACTTTGAGATCATCTAAAAGTTCACTTCTCATAATAGGCACACTAGAGGGTGCTTCTATACCTAAACGAACTACACCCTTCTCTACTCCTATCACTTTGATAATAATATCATCTCCTAACACTATCGATTCACTCTCTTTTCTTGATAAAACTAGCATATATATATCCTCCCTAGCTCATACTTTATCTGTTGCTCTTCTATCTTTATAATAGAGATGTTATCTCCATTATCTAACCAATAAGAGCCATCCTCTTGTATCTCAAAATCTACTATATCTAACGGTCGTCCATAAGTGATATTTTCATAATCTCCTATATATTTATTGAGTGGAATATTTAACGATTTTTTAATATCTAAACTTTGTTCATTCTCATAAAAAAACTGTCCCTCATTTAAACGCTCTAATGCACTTAAACTTCCATATTTCACTTCAAGTTTTTGAGCTATTAAACGACCCAAAGAGCGTATATAAGTTCCCTCTGAAACAGTTGCTTCAAATGTTACAAATGGATGAGAATAGTTTAGAAGTTTTATATCATAAATAGTAGAATTTATCTTATTTAACACAACCTCTTTTCCAGCACGAGCTAAATCATAAGCTCGCTGTCCATTGATACGCTTTGCACTAAATATAGGAGGCTCATACTCTAACTCTCCCTTTAAAGAGTTCACACTCTCTAAAACCTCATCATATTGAAACTCTTTAACTATTGCAACATCTGTTATCATCTCTGTATCTAAAGAATCACTATTTGCCCCTAACCATAAAGTTGCTCTATATTTTTTTGGAGCTTTATTTAAAAAACGAAATAGTTTAGTATGTGTTCCAAAACCCACTAAAAGAACACCTTTTGCAAATGGGTCTAATGTGCCTGAAAAACCAGCTTTTTTATGGTTGTATTTTCTTTTTAGTTTACTTAAAAATCTATTTGAACCTATACCTGATGGTTTATATGCTACAAAAAGTTTATTCATAATCGCTCCACAAAAGAGGCTAAAATATCTCTTTTTACCCCTGCAAAATTGATGTTCAGTTTAAAATCTCTTCCCGATTTTGAGATGCCTATAACTCTCCCTGTTCCAAAAATTTTATGACGTACTAAATCACCTTTGTTAAATGCTGTATTCTTTTCTACAACTAAAGAACCTGAACATAACCCAGCTTCATTGAAAAATCTACTCTTAGTTAAGTTACTTCTACGACCCTTATAAAATCTACTCCCAACATGAGAGAGAACCAATGTATCTTTCGCTCTAGTAAATGCTACATACCCTAAACGACGCTCCTCCTCTAGGTCTGTTCCATCTCCTGTTAAAGGTAAAAATCCCTCCTCTAAACCCACCACAAAAAGATGGTCAAACTCTAACCCTTTCGCAGCATGAATACTCATCATATAGATACTCTCACCCTCCACTTGGTCTTGTTCACTTTGTAATGTTAGCTCATTTAAAAACTCATCTAAAGAGGCGATAGGATTATTTTTTATAAAATCACGAAAAAGACCATAAAACTCATCTATATTGAGATTCTTATCCTCTGCTTCTTGTGTTCCTTTGTATATATCTTTAATATGAAAAGTATTCTCTAAAGTATCTATAAAATCATAACTCGATTTATCGACAGAACTACTAACATCTTCTATACTCTCTATAAAAGTTTTTAATGTTCCAGCATTTTTCTTTTTAATAAGTGCTACAAGTTCCTCTAAAGGTACAGTTTTTATATATTCAAATATAGAAAGACCTTGTGTAAGTGATGCTAACTCTATCTTATCTATTGTCGCTTTTCCTAAACCTCTTTTTGGTTTATTGGCTATACGTTTAAAAGAGAAGTCATCATGATGATTTGTGATAACTCGTATATAGGAGATAAGATCTTTAATCTCCGCCCTATCATAAAAGCGTAATCCACCTACAAGTCTATAAGCGATACTAGCTCTATTTAAACCCTCTTCAATAGAACGACTCAGAGCATTTACACGATATAAGATAGCTATATCTTTCGCACGAACACCTGCACTTAAAAGTTTGTGAATATTTAAAGCTATCTTTTTAGCCTCTTCACTCTCATCGTTTGAGTTAAGTGTAACTATCGCTTCTCCATCTCCACGAGTTGAGATAAGTTTTTTTCCTAAACGAGAACGGTTATGCTCTATAAGAGAGTTTGCTATCTTTAAAATAGGCTCACGAGAACGATAATTCTCTTCCAGTTTAAATACAGATGTATTCTCAAAATCTTCGTGAAACTCTATAATATTACGAACATGTGCCCCACGCCAACCATAGATACTTTGGTCATCATCACCAACTACACAGATATTATTATGAGAACTACATAATTTTTGAATCAGCTTAAACTGTAACTCATTAGTATCTTGATACTCATCTACCATTATATATTGATATTTTTGAGATGTTTGTTGAGCTAGTTCTGGATAGTTTTCTAAAAGTTTATAGGGTAAAGCTATCAAATCATCAAAATCTACTAAATTATTTTCAGCAAGATATTTTTCATACTCTTCATATACTTTGGCTATCTCTTGATATTGAAAAAGTTCTGCTTGTTTATAGGCATCATCGGGAGTTAAAAGAGAGTTTTTATATCTTGATATTTCACTTGCAATTAATGCTGTTGTAATCTCAGCATTTATTCGTTTAATAATCTTTTTTTTATCATCGGTGTCTATTACTACAAAATTATTTGCTCTGTTTAAAAGATGAATATTAAACTTTAAAAAAAGTAATCCAAATTTATGAAAAGTACATAAAAGAGGTGGATAAGCATTTGAAGACGTCATATTCAAATAGCGTTCCTTCATCTCTTTTGCAGCTTTATTTGTAAAGGTTAATGTTAAAGTGTTTGAAGCTGGAATACCAACACTATCTATAAGATAAGCTAAACGGGAAACTATTGTAGTAGTTTTTCCACTCCCAGCTCCAGCCAATACTAAAACGGGCCCATCTATCTGTTTTACTGCATCTTTTTGGGAGGCATTTAATCTATCAAAAATTTTTTCCATATTCACCACTATTCATTTATAAGATATTTATTATATATTAATATTATAACTAAAAAGCTGTAAATTATTTAAAATCTATTGATTTAATTATAATTATGAGTTATAATTATAGTATAAATATTACTTATAGGAATTATTATGTTAAAAGATTTTGCAAAATTGCAAACATTTCTAATGGTTATAAAAGAGAGAAGTTTTTCTAAAGCATCTGCCAAATTAGGTATCTCTCAACCAGCAGTTACTCAACAGATTAAATTTATTGAAGATTATCTAAGCATGAAGATAGTTGATAGAAAAAAGAACGGTATTTTACTAACTAAAGAGGGAGAAGACCTTTATAAAATTGCTCAAAGACTTGAAAAATCGATAGCAAGTAGTGAAAAAGAGCTTTTAAAAATTATGAATAAAGAGTTTACTTTTATCATAGGAGCATCTTACGCTATTGGAAACTATATACTTCCTAACTATCTTTCAGAGATTAAAAAAAGAATTAATAATGAAGTATTTTTAAATGTTGCTCTCTCTCATGAAATAATTCAACAACTTGAAGATAAAAAGATAGATATTGCACTTATAGAATCTCCTATATTCAAAGACAATATGATATACAGAGAATGGGTAGAAGATGAACTTGTTATATTTTCAAATCAACCACTTCCTAAAAATCTTAAAGCTGATGATTTAACAAAGCTTGATTGGATATGTAGAGATGAAAATTCACATACAAGAAAACTTACTGCTGATGTTTTTGAAGAGATAGGTGTTCAGTGTACTAATTTCAATGTACTAGGTGTTTTAAGTAGTCCAACATCTATTAAAGAGACTATTTTAAACTCAGATAAAAATGCTGTTACACCTCTTGTCTCGATTATGTCTCGTTATGTAGTACAAAAAGATATTGAAGAGAAAAGACTTTTTGAGTCAAGAATTAAAAATTATAAGATAGAAAGAAAATTTTATATAGCTTACTCTAAAGATAAAAAACATGATGCTTTTGTAGATAATGTTGTAAACTATCTTCTTTCTTTAAATAAAATAAAATAAAAAACCTCTTAAAAAAGGTTTTCTACTTTATAAATTTTGAATTTTCAGGATTTGATAAAAATGATGCCATAGAGTTTTTAACTCCAGTATCATCAACATCTTCTGAAATTTCTAACATCTCTTGCTCTTGTGTATAGTGTGCAAGATTGATTAAAATAGGTGTTTCCTCTGCTATAATCTGTAAAATCGCCAATAAAGGAATATGCACAACACTTCCAAAATTATCAGTCCCAAAACCAGCCTCAAAAATAAGATAATCACCCTCTATATGTGCTGTTTCAAATGTATATCCTGAAAGAAAAAATAGAGTTAAATCACGAAATTCTGATTGAATGTTTTCTGGTAACATCGGTTCAAAAGATACATGCTCGATGGAACATAAAATAGAAAAATGTTGCTCTTTTTGAAAAAAGTGATTCATCATCTCTTTAAGATTTTTTTTCATAACTTCGGTAAACTGTTTGTCTTTTATAATATTATTTAACAAAATACTCTCCTTATATTTTTTTGTGATATTATATCGAAATCTATCATCGCATTTAAGAGAGCTACTCTCTCATAACTATATATATCCGATACAAAAATATCTTTTTGCACTACTTTTCCCTCTTGTAAAAGTCTTTCTCTTGTTGTTCCTTGAAGAAGTGGGGTTTTTGGAGTGTACCAAACACCCTCTTTTAATAAAGCGATATTTGCTATTGTAGTATCAGTTATCAATGAGTTTTTTACTATTAAAATATCATCATTTTTATCTCTAGTTTCATAAGCTTTATTTAACTCTTCTCGATTTGTAGATTTTAACTTATATTCTATCTCATCATCATAAACTAATTTAAGAGAGTTTATATCTCTTTTTTTATATTTGTGATAGGTTACAGATATAGAGTTTTGTAAATTATAAACAACTCTACATCTATATAAACCATTTTCTGGTGGTGTTATATACTCTTCTAAAATTTTAAAACTTTTTATACCAAAACTCTCTAAAAGCATCTCATATCTCTTTTGATGATAACTGATATGAAATAGCTTTCCATTAAGGATTTTAATCGTTTCTATAAAAGAGCTATCTTTACCATTTAGCTTCATTTTCCTAAGTTAAAGAAAAAGGTCTAATGACCAATTCCTAAAACTTGATATTGTAAATACCAGATAGATACAGAAACGATATAACCAACTAAAATAGTCCAAGAGTGTTTCATATGTGAACTAAATGTATAGATACCATGTAAACGACCCATAACACCAACACCAGCTGCTGAACCAAAAGAGATTAAACTTCCACCAACACCTGCTGTCATTGTAACTAGCATCCATTGTGCTAAATCCATCTCTGGAGATGATTTTAAAATTGCACTCATAACTGGTACATTATCTACTATTGCTGAAAGAAAACCTACACCAATATTTGCTATTGTTGGACCAACTATTGTATACACATCGTGAACATAGTTTAAGAAACCTAAAAAGTGCAATGCCCCTACTGCTGAAAGGATACCGAAGAAGAAAAGAAGTGTATCATTTTCAACTTTTTGCATATTGATATAGATATTGAAACTATCTGCACCCGATTTTTTAAGATGAACAGCATAAAGTTTAAGAATTGCCATACCAAACATCATACCCCACATCGCTGGGAAATGGAAAAACTGATGCCCAAGAACAGCCATAATAATAGTAATCACACCTAAATAAGCTACACCCATACCACCATCTAGAACACGTGGTTTCTCTTCACTCTCTGCATCAAAAGGAGGTTGTCCATTTGGAACTGACATCGAAAGTAAAAATGCTGTTACTAACCAACCAAGAATTGAAGCTGGGAAAAGATATAAAAAGTCTACAAATGTTCCCTTACCAGCAGTCCATGCCATAAGAGTTGTAATATCACCAAATGGAGACCAAGCACCACCTGCATTTGCAGCTACAACGATATTTATAGCACCTGGTACTAAAAATGCAATATTTTTCTTATCTATTGTAAAAAGAACTGTTGAAAGAATAAGTGCTGTTGTTAAGTTATCTGCTACTGGAGAGATAAAAAATGCCAATATACCTGTTAACCAAAAAAGTTTTTTATATGTATACCCTTTTGAAACAAGCTTATATTTCATTAAATCAAAAACACCACGTTCTATAAGTGTTTCAATAAATGTCATAGCAACAAGTAAAAAGAAGAAGATTTCTGCTATCTCAAGAATAAGATGTTCCAACTCCGTATGTAGTGCTTCAGGATTCATCCCATTTATTGCATAATAAACACCGATAAGCATAAACATAAGAGTACCTGCAAAAAGTGCTGGTTTTGCTTTATTTACCTCATATTTATCCTCTGTTGCGATAAAATAATACGCGACTACAAAAACTGCTAAACTTAACCATCCTACCCATGTTGTGGCAAGATTTATATCTGTTACTGCATGTGCAGCTACATTTGCTACACCCTCAGCTACTGAACCATGTTCCATCGTTACTCCTCTAGTTTTTGAACGAAATTATCAAATTTTACCAATATTTTCATTTAAAAGAGCATTAATTTCATTTTGTTTCTATTTTTTAACTCTACTTCAAAATTATTATTTAGTTATATTTAGGCATTAATACTTCAAAAGGGAGATGTAATCCATCTGCAAGTTTTACTATCATATTTAAAGAGAGAGAAATTTTACGATTTAACAACTCTGAAACTTTACTTGTATTGCCGATATATGGAACTAAATCTTTCTGTTTTAAATTAAGTTCTTCCATTCGGAGTTTTATAGCTTCTATTGGGTCAGCTTTTTCTATAATCCACTCTTTTGCCTCATATTTTTCTATCAAGATAACTAAAATCTCAAGTTCATCACTGAGTGGTGTATCCAGTGGGGGATTGAGTTCCATCAATTCATCAACTCTCTCTAATGATTTATCATATTCATTTTCATTTTTAATCGGTTTTATATTCATTTTATACCTCTAAAGCATCTATTCTATCATATTCACTATGAGTACCTATAAACTTTACTCTTATAAATTTTCGTAAATAATCGATATGAACTATCAATCTATATTCATTCCCTTTTATATTAAATATCACTCTATTATCAGCTAAAAAAGAGGCATTTGCATATATCTTTTTAATATCATCAGGAGCTGTCCAAATAGATTTTTTAGCATCTGCATACCAAACTTCTAATGCTGTTTTGGAGTTAGGATATTTTTCATAAAACTTTATAATTGTTCGTTTACTTATTACGTTCATAGAGAGATATTATCTTATGTTCCCTTAAAAGGAAGATATAAAACATCCAAAACCTTATCAATATTTCCTATATAAGAGTAAAATCCCTTTACATAAAAAATATCTCCTATAAAAAAGGTTTCAAAATGTTCCAAAGATTTCGTAGAACTCGTTTAAATAAAAATCTTCGCTCTTTAGTAAGAGAAACACATGTAAGTGTAAATGACTTTATCTACCCTCTTTTTATCCGTAGTGGTGAGGGTATAAAAACAGAAGTTGCCTCTATGCCAGGGGTTTTTCAGATGAGTATTGATGAGATTATCAAAGAGTGTGCAGAACTTAAAGAGTTGGGTATATACTCTATCATTCTTTTTGGTATTCCTGATGTAAAAGATTCTATCGGTTCTGATGCTTTATGTGACCATGGTATCATCGCTTCCTCTATACGTGCTATTAAAGCTGTTCATCCCGATATGTTTATAGTAACTGACCTATGTTTTTGTGAATACACTGACCACGGGCATTGTGGGATTATAGATGAGAAGAATGAAACTGTAAATAATGATGCTACACTTGAGATTTCAGGACAACAAGCGATAGTTCATGCAAAAGCTGGAGCAGATATGATAGCCCCTTCTGGAATGATGGATGGGATTATAGAAGTTTTAAGAAAATCTCTTGATGATGCAGGGTTTAAAGATTTGCCTATTATGAGTTACTCTACTAAATTTGCTTCGGGGTATTATGGGCCATTTCGTGATGTTGCAGAATCTACTCCTAGTTTTGGAGATAGAGCATCTTACCAAATGGACCCAGCAAATCGCCGTGAAGCTATCAATGAAAGTATTGCCGATGAGGCACAAGGTGCAGATATTTTAATGGTAAAACCAGCATTAGCATATCTTGATATAGTTCGTGAGATAAAAGATGCAACATCTCTTCCTATGGCTGTTTATAACGTTAGTGGTGAGTATGCGATGCTCAAATTTGCTGGTATAAATAACCTCATCGACTATGAACGAGTTGTTATGGAAACTATGATAGCTTTTAAACGTGCTGGAGCAGATATTATCATCTCTTATCATGCTAAGGAAGTTGCGGGGATGTTGCAGAGTAAATAGTATAAATGGGAAAAATTTAATGAATACAAATATAACTACAAATCGACAAAAATTACCTATAGGTATACAAACATTTAAAAAGATTATAGAAGAAGATTATCTTTATATAGATAAAACAGATATTGCTTATGATTTAATCACTAAAGAGAGTCAATACATATTTTTATCTCGCCCACGAAGGTTTGGAAAGTCACTATTTTTAGATACTTTACATAATATTTTTGAAGGGAATAAAACACTTTTTGAGGGATTGGATATTTATGATAAATGGGATTGGGAGACTACCTATCCTATTATAAAAATAGATTTCTTTGGAGATTTACGTTCTCCCGAAGCTTTGAAAAAAAATATAGCAGGTATTCTTAGATCTAATCAAAAAAGATTAGGTGTAGAGTGTGATGATATAGATGATATTGGACACTGTTTAAAAGAACTGATAGAACTTACATCTGAAAAATATAATCAGCAAGTAGTTGTTTTAATAGATGAGTATGATAAAGCTATCTTAGATAATCTTGACCAGATGGAAGTAGCCAAAGAAAACAGAGAGATTATAAAAAGTTTATATACAGTTCTTAAAGTAAGTGACCCATTTTTAAAATTTGTATTTTTAACGGGTGTTTCTAAGTTTTCAAAAGCAAGTATCTTTAGTGGTCTTAATATGCTAGAAGATATTAGTTTAAATAAACATTACGGGAATATATGTGGCTACACTCAAAACGATGTAGAAACAACTTTTTTACCCTATCTCAAAGATGTAGACTTAGAAAAAGTGAAAAGTTGGTACAATGGGTATAATTTTCTAAAAGATGATGTTTATAATCCTTTTGATTTACTGCTCTTCATTAAGAATGAGTATCTATTTGATAACTATTGGTTTACAACAGGGACACCTACATTTTTAATAAAATTGATAGAAAAAAATAACTACTTTTTACCAAATTTAGCAAATTTAACTATTGGTAAAAAATTACTTGATAGTTTTGATATAGAAAATATAGATATAGAAGTTATTTTATATCAAGCTGGGTATTTAACTATTGATAAGATGATAATAGATAGAAGAGATAGAATATCATATAAACTAAAGTTACCAAATATGGAAGTTAAAAACTCTCTTAATGATATTTTAATAGATTTTATGACGAATCAAAAAATAGAAAAACTTCGACATCAAGATAATCTTTATGATGCTTTATATGATGAGGAGATAGAAGATTTTAAAACATCTTTAATATCTATGTTTACCTCTATTCCCTACAACAACTACACGAAGAATAATATTTTACACTATGAGGGATATTATGCAAGTGTTATCTATATATATCTTCAAAGTTTAGGGATAGATATTATAGGTGAAGATGTAACAAATAAGGGAAGAATAGATTTAACTCTGAAAATAAACAATCTTATCTATATAATAGAGTTTAAGATGGGAGATAAAGATAATGCTCTTAAACAAATCAAAGAGAACGATTATGCTAGTAAATATCTTAATGAAAATAAAGATATTTATTTAGTTGGAATACATTTTAATGAAGATGATAGGAATATTAGTATGTTTGAGTGGGAGAAAATAGATAATTACAAAAAAACATAGAGTTTATAAATTGTGCTAGTATATCCATTGAAGTTAAGAAAAAATATAAGGTTTAAAAATGACAAAAAATAGTTACTTCCTATCCCAACCTCACCAACCATTTTTCCTACTAGGAATTATAAATGCTATCGTAATGATGCTTATCTTTGCTCTAAGTTATAAGGGTATTTTTACTCTTACCACTGAGTCTTTGAATTTTCATACTTACTCTTTGATATTTCTTGTATTTACAAATATGTTTACAGGTTTTCTCTTCACAACATTTCCACGATTTTGTCAGAGTGATGTTATAAATAGTAAATATTATAAAAATATCTTTTATCTCTCTCTATGGGCTTCTATTGTTTATCTGGTAGGTACATTTGTAAATCATTATATTTTAATAGTCGGAATGTTTATTTCATTTATCACACATTTTTTTATAGTGTTAAAACTTGCAAATATTCATAAAATTGGAAAAGCGATTGAAAAAAATGATGCTTATTGGATAGTAGTAGCACAATATTTTGGAATAATAAGTCATGCTCTTTTTATATGGATTGAGATGAATAAGTATATCAATATTCCACTTGACTATACATCAACAGCTATCAACTTTGGATTTTATCTTTATCTAGTATTTTTAGGATTTACAGTAGGACAGAGAATGATTCCTTTTTTCTCTCACTCATTTGCTCCTAAAGATAATCGTTTTGTAAAGATAGTGTTCGTGATGTTAGTGTTAAAAGTTCTTTTAGCTACAGTGGATTTTAAACTTGAAGAGATGATGGTAGATATTATGTTAGGTCTCTATTTAACAAGAGAGTTTTTAAGATGGAAATTAGATATCTTGAATGCACCTGCTATTTTATGGGTTTTACATTTGGCTCTATTTTGGTTACCAGCATCCTTTTTTCTCTCAGCTATAAGTTTAGGTGCAGAACTTTTACTTGAAACATCTTTCTATTTCTTTAATCTTCATCTTTTAGCTATCGGTTTTTTAACAACAGTACTTATAGGATTTGGAACACGAGTAACATTAGGACACTCTGGACAACCTCCTCATGCAGATAAGATAGCTATTGGTATATTTATCTTTATACAAATTGTAGTTCTTTTACGCGCATTATTTAGTTTTAATATCGCATTCAGTTGGGATATGAACTTTTTATTTGATATATCTTTTACTGCTTGGTTAATTTTATTTATTGTTTGGGGTGGTAGATATGGTAGAGTTTTACTATTTGGAAAGAGATAAAAATCTGAAAAAAGTGTCTTACAACACTTTTTTCCTAAATCTCAAAGAGTTAACATTTGATTTTTCAATAGCCTCTTTTTGATACTCCACCATCTTTAAAAATGGAGTAAGAAAACTATCAAATTCTCTGTCTTTAATATTTTCTATATGCCACTTATCTAATAATTCAAGTACGACTAATGTCGATTCTATTGTTGAAAGATAGTTACTTTGTGGTTGCTCTTTTATCTCATACTGAGAAACTCTTGTTGTTCTAAAACTAAGATGTTGCAATCTATTTAAATTATTACTCAATGTAAATATCTTTTTTGTGCATAACCAAGTAGAATCTATCAAAAATATTGCTAATGGTTTATCTTTTTTATTTGAAAGAGCTGGATTTTTTTTACTCATATCTATCGCATCTTGAGAAGGAAAAAGAATATAGCTGTTATGTGTAGCAATAATCTCATTAATTTTTTTATGGTTTGAAAAATCTATACCTATAAAAAGTTCTGAGTTTTTCAAAGAAAGATGAGTAAAAAAACCTGTATTATTTTTTACCTTTTTAAACTCTTTCGGATGCATCAATATTATAAACTTTGTATCTGTATCTATGGATGATATATATTGACACATACAGGAACTCTTTGGTCTAAAACAGCTATAACATCGTTCTCTATCTCCATAGATTGTTGGCATCTTATAACTCTCTATTCAAAAAAAGGTTGAAAGCATTCTCAGTGCTTACTTTCTCAATATCTTCAACATCTTTTTCTAAAATCTCTGCAACTTTATCTATAACTAAAGTCGTATATAAAGGCTCATTTCTTTTTCCTCTATGAGGTGTAGGTGTTAAGTATGGACCATCTGTTTCTATCAGTAACTTATCCATCGGTATTTTAGGTAATACATTTATAAGTTTTTTTGCATTTTTAAAAGTAACTACTCCCCCTATACCAAAGTAAAAATTTTCATGAGCTAAACTAAGTAACTCCTCATCTGCATTATAACAATGAAGTACTCCTCCTACCTCTTTGGCATTATGTTCTAAAAGGAGTTCTTTTGCATCTCTTGAGGCATCTCTGATATGAATTATAAGAGGTTTTTGATATTTTTTGGCTAACTCTATCTGTGCTATAAAAACTCTTTTTTGTTTCTGCTTCTCTTGCTCTTTCTCTTCATCAGACCCCTCTAATCTGAAATAATCAAGTCCACACTCCCCAATAGCTATACACTTTTTATGTCCAACATACTTTTCAAAATCAAGGTTACTAAAAGAGTTCAAATCATAAGGGTGAACCCCTACTGCAAAATATATGTTTTCATACATCTCTACTATCTCAATAGCTCTCTCTAGTGTAGATGGGTCAGCTCCTGGAATTATAAACTTCTCTACTCCACCCTCTTTTGCTCTTTGAAGAACATCTTCTAAATCATCTCTATATCTCTCATCATCCAGATGTATATGTGTATCAACTATCACCTTTTTTCTCCTCTTTTAATTTTTTAACAAATAGTATATTTTTTACCATTAAGTATATAAAAAATATAGAAACTGAAACCGAACCAACTGATAATAGAAACTCACCTGCCATAAAAAAATTATAGGCTAATATCATTCCTACCATTGAAATTATAAAACACATCAGTAAACCTCCAAAAATTCCCTCTATTCTAGCTATTTTACCTCTCTTTGAACTGAATTAAGAGCTTTTACAAATAAACTATATTAAAATATATAATAATTCATTTTAGGATAATAGCATGAGACATTTTCTAACACTTAAAGATTTTACAAAAGAGGAAATTTTAGAGATTGTAGATATTGGTTTACAAATCAAAAAAGATTTAAAAGCTGGTATCTATAAAGAGGAACTAAAAAACAAAACTCTTGCTATGATTTTTGAAAAAAGTTCTACACGTACACGAGTAAGTTTTGAGACTGGTATGTTTCAACTTGGTGGTCATGCACTTTTTTTATCAAATCGTGATATTCATTTAGGTCGTGGCGAACCTGTTAAAGATACATCAAGAGTTATCTCTAGTATGTGTGATATGGTGATGATAAGAACATTTGAACACTCTATGATAGAGGAGTTTGCATCTTACTCTAAAGTCCCTGTTATCAATGGTTTAACAGACACTTATCATCCAGTACAACTTTTGGCTGATTATATGACTATGATAGAACATGGCATTACAGAGAATGCTATTGTTGCTTATGTTGGTGATGGAAATAATATGACTAACTCTTGGATGATGCTAGCTGCTAAAATAGGCTTTGAACTTCGTATAGCAACACCTGTTGGATATGAGGTAGATGCTAAAATACTAGCAGAGGCTCAAGAGATAGCAAAAGAGAGTGGTGCTATTATAACAACTTCTCATTATCCTAAAGTAGCTGTTTTAGATGCTACTATCGTTACAACTGATACTTGGGCTTCGATGGGTCAAGAGGATGAAAAAGAGCAACGTATAAAAAATTTTGATGGTTTTATAGTAGATAAAAAATTGATGGCATTAACAAAAGAGAACTCCAAGTTTCTACACTGCTTACCAGCATATAGAGACCAAGAAGTAAGCGAAGAAGTTTTAGAATCTCATTCTGAGATAGTTTTTAATGAGGCAGAAAATAGACTTCATGCTCAAAAAGGTTTAATGGTTTGGTTAAATAACCTAGACTCTAAAGGTTGGAATTAAATCCAACCTTTAGAGTCTGCCATAATCGCTTTATTATTTGAGTTAAATACTTTTACTAATGTAGAGATAATATCTGTACCATAATCAAAATATTTTGTAGCAACACAATCAACAGTTGAATGACCTAAAACTTTTGTCTCTGTTAATTTTGTATAATCACTCATAGCACTATCTAAATTTGTAAGCTCTCTTAAAATAGAAGAACTATATAAATCATTATGTTTAGATACAAGTGTTTTCATAGATGATTGAAGTCTACTTTCTAAACTTTTAATCTCACTTAACATAGATTCAATAGCAAATTTTTGAGTATCTGTAATAGATTTTTTAGCAACGATACCTGAACCCATACCTCTCATTTTACCAACTTGTTCTACTAACGGTAAAATTACTTCCATCATTACTGTTGAAGCCTCTTTTCCAAAAGGATTTAAATCTTTTGAACCCTGTTTACTGATAGATTGAGCTAACATCAAAATTTGGTCAATTTGCACAGTATAATCTTTAAATGTTTGTTCAGCTTTTTGGTCAAATGCAACATTACCAAGTTTAGTAAGTGCTTGAGAAATATTATTTGCTGAACTACCAATAGTAGGATGAGATGCTAATGGTAAAGATTCCATTGTAGCGATAGCTTTTTTCATATCTCTCTTATTTGAATGAATTAAAAGTAAAGCACTCTTGTTTCCACTCATATAACTATTCGTTAAACCACGAGTCTTTTGAGTCGCAATCATCAAATCTTTTAATGCACCAATATATTTTGCATTATTTGCCTGCTCATCATTACTAAAAAGAGACTTTGCTTCTAAACTAAAAATTAATAGTGCTAAAACTAAAAATATACGCATCGTTAAATCCTTTGATTTTATTTTCAAAGGAATTTTAACACTATTTGATATAAAAATAACTGATTTTCATTGAAATATTAATATTTTATTCCCGTAGCAACTCTAATTTTTTCCATCATAGGTTGAGCAATTATTTTTGCCTTTATTGCACCACTATTTAAAATCTCTCGAACCTCATCTTGATGACTCATATAATAATCTCGTTTTTCTCTATACTCTCTAAAATATTCCCACATAACATCAGCTAAATAGAGTTTAAAATGTCCATGACCCTCTCCACCTTGAGTATATCTTTTTTGTAAATTAAGAAGTTCATCTGTATCTAAAAACAGTTTTGCCATATTGTAAACATTACAGTTTTCAAACTCTTTTGGCTCTTCCATAGCTACATTTTCAGTAACAATTTTTTTAATAGTTTTCAACTGTTTTTTCTCTTCACCAAAGATATTTACAGTATTTCCATAACTCTTAGACATCTTTTGCCCATCTGTTCCTGGAACTGTTGCTACATTTTCCTCTATCTTAAACTCTGGAATTTTAAAAATATCTCCATACTCATTATTAAACTTTACAGCAATATCACGTGCTATCTCTACATGTTGAATCTGGTCTTTTCCAACAGGAACAATATCTGGGGAGTAAAGTAAAATATCTGCTGCCATAAGTACAGGATAAGAGAAAAGAGAGTGATTTGCAGAGATACCTTTTGCTGTTTTATCTTTATAACTATGTGCTCTCTCAAGAAGTCCCATCGGTGTAAATGCTGAAAGAATCCAATAGAGTTCTAAAACCTCTTTAGAATCAGATTGCACCCAAAAAGTAGATTTTTCAGGATTAATACCTAAAGATAAAAAATCTGTTGCTGTTTGCATAGTAAGTTTTGCTAACTTATCTCCACCATTACCACTACTCATAGCATGATAATTTGCTATAAAAGCAAAAGTATTACCTGTTTTTTGAGCATCTATCATCTGTTTTATAGAACCAAAATAGTTACCAATATGAAGGTCACCAGAGGGTTGAATACCTGTTAAAAGTCTCATATATTTTCCTAAATGTTTTTATGACATTATAGCAAAATAGCGATTTTAAAGTTTTGTTCTGATACCATCCTCTTTTTAATCACCTCTCTATTTAGGAAATCTTTTTTTGAAATCTCTCTTACTTATTTTGATATCTCTAAACTTAATTGCACACAATGAATACTCTTTGAGAATAGCCTACGGAAAAGTCACATCAAGTGATTTAGGGGAAATATTAACAGCCGATATACAAAAACATAAATATAACTTAACAGTTTTAGCATTTGATAGCTCCTATCTTCTAAAAAAAGATATATATAATCTTCCAATAGATGTTAGTACCAATGTTGGTGTTGCCTATTTTAATGAAGATAATCAACAAAACAGTATTTATGAAACAACTCTTTATATAAAAGCTTATTATAAATTTGATACCTTATCTAGTAGATTTGGTTTTGGAGAGGGTATCTCCTATACGAATAATATTTTAACAACAGAGTATCTTGAAGCTACACAAAAAAGTGACCACTATTCACGATTTTTAAACTATTTAGATATTAGTTTTGATCTAGATTTTGGAAAGCTCATAGGCTATAAACCTCTATCATCTACATATTTAGGAGTTCTTATCAAACATAGGTCGGGAATATTTGGTCTTATAAATAATGTTAGTCATGGTGGTTCTAATTACAACACTTTCTACATAGAAAAAAAATTTTAAAAAAATAAGGAGTTATCGTATGTTTGAATGGATTTTATGGTTTCATGTTATCTCATTTATATCTTGGTTTGCAGTTCTTTTTTATCTTCCTAGATTGTATGTGTATCATGCTGAAAATATAGAGAACAAAGGTTTTGTAGAGGTAGTAAAAATACAAGAGATGAAGTTACTAAAGTATATTGGTGTTCCCTCAATGTGGAGTACAATAGTTACAGGCTCATATCTTGCTTATAGTATAGGTTTAAGTGCTAATGCTTGGCTTCATGCTAAAATATTTTTAGTAGTGTTACTTGTGATATATTTCTATTCAATGGAAAAATATAGAGTAGAATTTTTAGAGGATAGATGCACAAAAAGTGGAAAGTTTTTTAGAATATATAATGAGATTCCAACAATATTGATGATGATAATTGTTGCTATGGTTGTTATAAAACCATTTTAAGAAGTGGTGGCAGAGTGCTGGACACACTCGTAAGACCACATATCTAACAAAAGGAGGAACTTGCATGCATAAGTTTCAACTTAGAATTAGCTTTACCATTTTTGGGTATAAAGTTAATTTTAGAGTGCAAAGGCTATAAGCCTTTGTACCTTGTTAGAATTATAACATAATTTCTATTTCTCACCTTTTTTCTTCGCTTTAAATAATAAAGGAGTCCCACTAAAGTTAAATGCTTCTCTCATCTTATTTACAAGATAACGTCTATATGTAAAATGAAGCCCACTCGGCTTATTCATCACTATCGCTATTTTTGGTGGTCTTGTTTCATACTGTGTTCCATAATAAATACGAATAACTTGTCCACTCACACTAGGAAGTGTATGACGACGAAGTGCTTTTTCAATAATCTCATTAATTTTTGAAGTCGGAATACGTTGTGAATAGTTCTCATTTATCTCTAAAATCATATCGTGAAGTTTATCTACTCTTAGATGTGTTTGAGCAGAAAGAGTGATAATAGGTGCATAAGATAGGAACTTAAATCTATCACGAACCTCTCTAATAATTTTTTCATGCTCATCACGTTTTGAAATATCCCATTTATTTAAAACGATTATACAAGAGAGTCTGTTACTATCAACAAGCCCAGCTATCTTCTCATCTAAATCCATAAAAGGCTGACTAGCATCTAAAACGATAAGTGCCATATTTGAATTTTCTAACATCTCTGTTGTACGCATAAGAGCATACTTCTCAATCCCAAGAATTTTACCACGACGACGAAGACCAGCTGTATCTACAAATGTTATCTGTTTATCTTTATAATTAACAGTTTCATCAATAGGGTCAATAGTTGTTCCAGCAACACTACTTACAACTGAACGTTCTTCCCCTAAAAGAGCATTTAAAAGTGAACTTTTTCCAACATTTGTACGACCAATAATCGCTATTTTGATATGGTTAATATCTTCCTCATCAAACTCTTTGATACGGTCATTATTTCCAAAGATAGTATCATCAACAACAATACCATCCATCTCATCTTCATCCCAATAAGTAAAGCCATCATCTTCATCATTTTGATTTTCTATATTTGCAAAGAAATCTTCATCACTCTCAACCTCTTCAGGTTCATTTACAAGAATATCCTCTTCACTCTCATCTTTCACGATGTCGCTATCAGGAATTTTACTACCTATCCACTCTAACAATTCAACTGTATTTCTATTATGTGCAACTGAAATACCAAAGATATCTCCTGTTCCAAACTCATAATAATCCCAAAGTTTCTCTTTCATCTTGTCATTATCTATCTTATTTACAACAAGAGCCATATCTTTACCCATAGCTTGAAGTTCATAAAAAAGTTTTTTATCTTCATCTTCAGGGATACCTTTTCCATCAACCATATAAAGAATAATGTCAGCTTTATAAGCAGCTTTTAAAGACATCTCTTTTATTTTATCAAAAAGCTCACACCCTTTGTCTAGTCCACCTGTGTCAAGGAGTTGCACCTCTTTGTTCATTATAACTGTTGTTCTACGTTTCACATCTCTTGTAGTACCTGCGATATCTGCTGTAATAGCATCACGTTTCTTAACTAAACGATTAAAAAGAGAACTTTTCCCAACATTTGGGCGACCGATAATGGCGATTTTTTTCATGAGAGTACCTGTATATATGAAGTTTTAAATAAAAATAGAATGATATTTTTTAATTATGAAAGTATATCTAAATAAGTGGGGAATTTGAAAAATGTAAAATAAATTGGTTAGATTCTCAAAAGAGAATCTAATCAGCAACCATCCAAACATAATATTTATTAGTTTGAGGGTCTCTCCATGAATCTTTTACATGAGAACTAACTGTTACATTAGCTTTTAGTGTAGAATTTACTGCACTTGTGGAACTATATTGTCCACCACTCTCTTTCTGTGCATCAGTAACACTAGCATTTATCTGTGTCGATTTATCTAATGCTAATTGTGTTCTTGCACGATTTTTAGCAGATTCCTCTTGAGCAACTATACCATTCATATGAGGAGCACACATACCAACGGCACCACCTTGACTATTTGTAATCCAAGATGGTTTTTTTGCTTTTGTTGGTTTAGGCTGAAAACACCCACTTAAAAATAGAGCTACAATAAGTGCTAAACTAAATAATACTTTCATTATTCAGCTGGGAATTCTTTCTCTAAAGAGTCCATAGCTTGTTTAGATTGAAACTGTTGCCATAAAGCTTGGTCATTACCTTTACTTGTTTTAATAGTATCTTGAACTTTTGCATTTACAGTTTGGTCAGGTACAGCAACTAAAACATAAAGTGTTCCACGGCTATTATATGTCTTAACTTTTTTAGAACCTGTAAGGTCTATTTTAGCAGTCTGTTTTGTAACAGCAGTTGTAACAGCATCTATTGTTTCAGCATCACCTGAACCAGTAGATCTCATGAAATCTTCCATTTTAGATTTTACTGTTGTTTTAATTTGATGTGCTAAATTTTGACGAGCTCTTGTCATCGCTTGAGAATTTCTCATAGATGGATTTTTAGAAGTACCAATACCAACAGCAGCATATGAAGCACCTTCAATAGATGAATCACATACCCATTGAGGTATTTGAATACCTTTATCATCTGTACATTTTTCAACAAATGCCTCTTCTGTTGGTGCTGGAGTAGCTCCACATCCTGCAAATGTTGCAGCCATTAAACTCGCTAATGCGATTGATGAAATTGTTTTTGTCATTTTCTATCCTTTTTTGTTTGTATGATTATACATATTTATATCTTAGAAATAGCTCTATCTATTTACATTCAGAATTATCAAGTTTTTTGAACTGATAGTCTATCTCATTATCTCTTATTGTTGCTATCTCGATACATTTAGCATCTGTATTATGTAACCTTACTACACGATCAATTTTATTATTAAGATACACCCTTACCTGTGCTTTATTATTGATATTACTATCATTACTAAACCTATGAACTATCACTCTATAACTATTGTTTTTATCTAATTTATCAAGAGTTATTGTTTCAGGTCCAAAACCTTTTCTTGCATCTCTATCAAGTTTTACAGTATTGGTAATATCTCTTGTTTTTCTATAACTAATATGATAATCATCACTCTTTAAATGAAGATCTAAATCTAAAGGTTTTGTATCCCAACTTAAAACAAATCTAGCACTTCCAAGAGGTAAGTTTTTACTCATTAAAAATAAATTATTCCAATATGAACCAGCAAAAACCATCACTTTTTCATTTGCAGTTATATATCCTCTTCGAGAAAATTGAATAGGTACACCATTTTTATCCATATCTTCTGGAGGATTAGGAACAGTCACTTGACCATAAGCATCTGTTTTTAATTTAAATGGACCAACCATAACTTTAGCATTACTAATCGGTTCACAAGTAACACTATCCTTCACTGAAAAAACAGTTTCATCCCAAGAGTCTTGAGCCATATCCGCTATCTCATTTGTTGTCCAACACGACTCACCATAGCTATTTAACACTAATAATGATGTTAATACAATTTTTTTTATCATCTTTTATCTCCCTCTATTCTTTTATTTCAAACCCATTTTTGAAGGATTTAGTATATTATTTGGGTCGAATGCCATCTTAATAGATTTAAAAAGATTCATCTCCTCTTCACTAAATGCCATACTCATATAGGGAGCTTTAGCAAGACCTATTCCATGCTCTCCACTCAATGTTCCACCTAAATCAATAGTCGCTTGAAAAACCTCTTCTATCGCTTGATAAGCAATTTTCACCTGTTCTGGGTCTTTACCATCTACCATAACATTAGTATGAACATTCCCATCACCTGTATGTCCAAAACATGGAATATTTATCTTATATTTATCAGCAATAGCATAAAACTTTTCAAGTAATTGTGGTAAAACTGCACGTGGAACTGTTACATCTTCATTGAGTTTTTTACTTCCATAGACACTTAGAGCTGGAGAAGCATTACGACGTGCAAACCATATATCTGCTGATTCTTTTTCATCTTTTGCTCGTCTAAATTCAGTACAACCATTCTCTTTAAATACTTTCTCTATCTGTGTCAGTTGAAACTCTAAATCATCTTCCATATTTCCATCAACATCAGTTACAAGTAAAGCACCTGCATCAACAGGAAGTCCTTTATGAAAAGTTTGTTCAACTGCACGTATAGTTAAGTTATCTAAAAACTCCATAGCAACTGGTGTGATACCACTTGCCATAGTTTTATAAACTGCTTCCATAGCATCATTTACAGTTGGAAAGATTCCCATCGCTGTTTTTGTAAGTTTTGGTTTTGGGATAAGTCTTAAAGTTATCTCTGAGAGAACTGCTAATGTTCCCTCTGATGCTACTAAAATACCACTTATGTTATATCCTGCAACATCTTTTATTGTTCTTTTTCCAGCTTTAATAATGTCCCCATTAGGTAAAACTGCTCGTGTTGCCATAACATAATCTTTTGTTATTCCATACTTTGCAGCTCGCATACCACCAGCATTTTCACTAACATTTCCACCTAACGTTGAATACTCTTGACTTGCTGGGTCTGGTGGATAGAAGAGTCCTATCTCTTCCACTTTTCTTTGTAAATCCATATTTATAACTCCAGGTTGAACAACAGCTACCATATTTTTAACATCTATCTCTAAGATTTTATTCATATGTTTTTCCATAGCTAAAACGATACCACCACTACTAGGTAAGGCTCCACCTGTAAATCCACTACCAGCACCACGAGGTACTATAACTATTTTATGTTCATTACAATACTTTAAAATGTCGCTAATATCTTGTTCATTTCTTGGAAAAATAACTGCATCTGGGCGAAAGTGTTCACGAGTTGCATCGTACGAATATGCTATAAGATGTGCTTTATCACTATAAATATTTTCATCACCAACAATTTTTGTAAAATGTTGTATATGTTTAAAATCTATCATTGTTCATCCTTCTATTTTAAATTTTTATTTTCAGGGTTATATTTTTTTAATAATGAGTAGTAATAACTTTCATAATTTATAAGTTCATCACTCCCCTCACCCCACCAATCTGCTTCAATTTCAGCTACTCTTGAATAAAAAGGTAACATAATATTTTCTTGCTTTAACGGTGTATCAGTTACATTAAGTATCATAAAACTTTTAGCATCAATGGTATAAAGCTTTTGCTCTAAATAGATAAAAATAATACCAATAGAGGTAGCCTTTATCATCGCATCAAAATCCTCTCTTAAAGGTGTTGGATGTCCATTTAGTGATAACATAGATGTAAATATATCTGGATGTAGCCATTGCACTTTAATACTTTTACTTAAACGATAATAGATATTTTCACTTGGTGCTAATAACATTGCTCGTTTATATCCAAATCCTAAAATAGCCATATCTCCAGTTTTGACACTCCAATCACCTATTGGTAAAGCATTATTTATGCCATCTGTATATTTATTAAGTTTTAAAGTAGCTATTTTTAATTCTTTATCAAAACTAAGAACTACAACACTTTTTAAGATAGTTGTATGTTGTTTTGCAATCTCTTGAACGATAAATCCACTCATACCAACATCTATTTTTTCAATACTAATTGTAGCTGTTTCACTCTCTTTATCTAATGTCACAAGGGGTGCTTTTATCACGCCTGCTACAAGTTGTATAACTAAAATTAAAAATATAAATATTTTTTTCATCAATCTCTTCTCATATTTAAGTTAATGCGATTATATCAAACAAACCTCATACTAAGCCAATTTTTGATAGAGTTTGCAAATTTATTATTTTAGGAACTATCTTATATGCTACGTCTTTTCGTAATCTTAACTTTGTGGGTCTCACTTTTTAGTGCAGAGGTTGAAGAACATCGCTGGAAAAATGGTGAGATGTTTTTATCATTTTTAGAAAAAAATAAACTCCCTTTAAAAAATCTTTATTACAACCTTGATAGAGAGAGTCAAATTCTTACCACCGAAATGCACACAGGAATACATTATCAAATTTTAAGAGCTAAAGATGGAACTATTGAACAGATATTACTTCCACTCAATAGTGAACTACAAATTCATATCTATAAAAATAAAAAAAGTTATAGTTTTGAGATTATTCCTATTGTTCTTAACAAAGAGATAGAAGCACTTACATTGACAATAACAAGTTCTCCTAACTACAATCTAACAAAAGAGACAGGTTCACATAAATTAGCTAAAATATTTATATCTGCTTTTAGAAACTCTCTTAACTTTAAAAATGATATTCGTAAAGGTGATAAATTGGTAATGATTTATCAACAACTCTATCGTCTTGGTAACCGATTTTCTATGCCTACTTTACAAACAGCAATGATAGAGATGAGAGGTAGAAAGAACTATATTTACCTTAATAGTAATGATGAAAGATATTATGATGAAAATGGGCACCGTGCAAAAGGTTTCTTACTTAATGCACCTGTCAAAGGAGCAAGAATATCTTCCTATTTTACAAAAAGAAGATTTCATCCTATTCTTAAAAAATGGAAAGCACATTTAGGTGTCGATTTTGCTGTACGTCGTGGTACACCTATCGCAGCAGCTGGAAGTGGAAAAATTATTTTTGCTAATCGTAATGGTGCATATGGAAACCTAATAAAAATTCGTCATAGTGATGGATATGAAACAAGATATGCACATATGAAATCTTTCAGAAGAGGTATCCATAGAGGAAGTTATGTAAAAAAAGGACAAATTATAGGCTATGTAGGAACAACTGGTCGTTCTACCGGTCCTCATCTACATTTTGAACTTCGTAAAAATGGTAATGCGATAGACCCTCTTAAAGTTGTAAGAGTTTCTACTAAAAAGCTAAAAGGTTCAAAAAGAAAAAAATTCTTTAAACTGAGAGATACATATAATAAAGAGATAGATTATCATCTCTTTAATCAAACAAAATTCAAAAAAACTCCAAAGGTTGAAAGACGATGTTATTTCCAGAACCTCAGATAGACTCTATTGAAAAGCTAACAAACCCAAAGTTTGTAAAACCTATGAAAATAAACTATACTCTCAAAAATAAAAAAAAAGTATGGGAAGCAGTTGAATCCCATGATAGTGTTTCTATACTTATCTATCATACTCAAAAAAAATCTTTTATATTAGTAAAACAGTTACGAATAACTGTTCTCAATAAAAATAAAAAAGATGGGATGATGTATGAACTTTGTGCAGGGATAGTTGACAAAAACTGTTCCCTTGAGCAGATAGCAAAAGAGGAAGTGCTTGAAGAGTGTGGGTATGATATAGATATAAACTCTTTAGAAAAAATAACATCAGTATATTCAGCGGTTGGAATCTCTGGAGCTTACCAAACACTCTTTTTTGTAGAGGTCGATGATAGTATGAAAGTAAGTGATGGTGGTGGATTAGAGGAGGAGGATATAGAAGTAATCTATCTTAAACTTGAAGATACAAAAGAGTTTATGTTTGATGAAAAATATCAAAAAACAACTGGTTCTTTAATGGCACTTTATTGGTTTTTTGACACTAAGAAACATTTCATCCAAACTCAATAGGATCCATATCTATCTCAGCTAAAGGCACTTTTGTAG
>CAYOKX010000002.1:0-65846 GCA_964404655.1 uncultured Sulfurimonas sp.
TTTTTATCAAACTTTTGGTATTGATGAGCCTTCTGGTTGTTATGATGATATTGAATTAACTGATACTATCGTATCTTGGGGTTCAAATATGGCAGAGATGCACCCAATCTTATGGTCACGTGTAACAGATAGAAAATTATCTGACCCAGATAGAGTAAAAGTTATCAATATGTCAACATATAGACATAGAACTTCAGATTTAGCTGATGAAGAGATTATCTTTACTCCAAACTCTGACCTTGCTATGTGGAACTATATCGCTCGTGAAATCGTTTATAATAACCCTGAAGCTATTGATTGGGATTTTGTTAAGAAACATATCGTTTTTGCTGCATCACCTGTAAACATCGGTTACGGCATGAGAAGTAAAAAAGAGTTTGATAACAATCCTGAGATGGCAAAAAAATATACTGCTTTAGAGAGAGAAACGATTAGTCAAGAAGATATGCACGTTGTTTCTGAAAATGAAGCACCTGCACTTAAACCTTATGGTTATAAAGCTGGCGATAAAATGGTTAATAAACCTGCTGGTCTTAAGCACTGGGAAATTACTTTTGAAGATTACAAAGAGTTCCTTGAACCATATACTTTAGAGTATGTTACTTCAGTAGCAAAAGGTAATCCTGATGAATCAAATGAAGAGTTTGGACGTAAACTTCAACTTTTAGCTGATTTATATATTGAAAAAGGAAGAAAAGTAGTATCTTTTTGGACTATGGGTATGAATCAACATACACGTGGAACATGGGTAAATACACTTTCTTACAATGTTCACTTTATGCTTAACAAACAAGCTGTTCCAGGTTCAGGTGCATTCTCACTAACTGGTCAACCTTCTGCTTGTGGTACTGCTCGTGAAGTTGGTACATTTACACACCGTTTACCAGCTGATATGATGGTTAAAAATCCTAAACATCGTGCAATGGCTGAAAATAAATGGAGAATTCCTCAAGGAACTCTAAATGGTGTTGGTAAACAACACATTATGGCTATTCACCGTGGTATTGAAGATGGTTTAGTTAAATTTGCATGGGTAAATGTTTGTAATGCTTACCAAGATTCTGCATCTGCAAAACACTGGATTAAAGCAGCTCGTGAGATGGATAACTTCATCGTAACTTCTGATGGTTATCCTGGTATATCAGCAATGGTATCTGACCTTGTTCTTCCATCTGCGATGATTTATGAAAAATGGGGAGCATACGGTAATGCTGAACGTCGTTCACAACACTGGAGACAACAAGTTCTTCCTGTAGGTGATGCGATGAGTGATACTTGGCAATGGGTTGAGTTATCTAAACGTTTTACTGTTGATGATCTATGGGGCCCATATACTCTAAGAAATGGTACTAAACTAGCTGATGTTAGAAGTGCTGCTCATGAGATGGGTTATAAAGGTGATACAACAATGTTTGAAATTCTTTATGCAAATAAAGAATCAGCAAAATACAAAATTGATATGAATGCCTTCCCTCAAAAAGGATATGACAACTCAGAATGTATTGGTGACAGTAGAAATGTTATCGGTTCACGAGGTGAAGTATTTAAGGGTTATGGTTTTATGATTCACCAATACCTATGGGAAGAGTATGCATCATTTGGTAGAGGTCACGGACATGATTTAGCTGACTTTGTTACTTATCACAAGGTTCGTGGACTTAAATGGCCAGTTGTTGATGGTAAAGAGACACCTTGGCGTTTTAATGTTAAGTATGATCCATATGCAGCAGCAGCAGTAGCAGAAAGTGGTAGTGGTTCGGACTTTGCATTTTATGGTAAGTTAGCAAAAGCACTTCCTCAAGGAAACCTACTAGGTATTACAGATAAAAAGAAAAAACCATTAACAGATAAAGCAAAAATATTTGCTCGTCCATATATGGATCCACCAGAAATGCCAGATAATGAATATGATACTTGGTTATGTACAGGTCGTGTACTTGAGCATTGGCACTCTGGAACTATGACTATGCGTGTACCTGAGCTTTATCGTGCAGTACCTGAAGCATTATGTTATATGAATCCTAAAACTGCGGAAGAAAAAGGTCTTAAACAAGGTGAACTTTGTTGGGTTGAATCTCGTCGTGGTAGAGTAAAAGCTCGTGTTGAAACTCGTGGTAGAAATAGACCTTCAAGAGGTTTAGTATTTGTTCCTTGGTTCGATGAGAAAGTATTTATAAATAAAGTTTGTCTTGATGCAACATGTCCACAATCAAAACAGACAGATTATAAAAAATGTGCAGTTAAAATAACTAAAGTATAAACAATAAGGAAAGATTCGTTTTGAGCGAAAACAGACCTGAAAGAAAAAAAAAGATTAAAAAACAACCAATTAGTGATAGACGAAAATTTATTCTTAATATGGCTAGAGGTATAGGTATGGCAACTATCAGTGGCTTTATCTGGAGTGCTTATCTTGATGAAGCTACGGCTTCATCATTGATATTGCGTCCACCTGGTGCTTTACAAGAGGATGATTTTTTAAAAACTTGTATCAAGTGTGGCTTATGTGTTGAAGCGTGCCCATTTGATACACTATTACTAGCTAAACCAGGAGATAACAATAAACCGCTAGGAACACCTTATTTTGTTCCTCGTGATACACCTTGTTATATGTGTACAGATATTCCTTGTGTACCAGTATGTCCTACTGGTGCATTAGATGCTAAAAGTGTTACAACTGATGATAAATTAGATATAAATATATCTGATATGGGTGTAGCTGTTGTTGATGATGAGAGCTGTATCGCCTTTTGGGGTATACAGTGTGATGCTTGTTATAGAGCTTGTCCTCTTTTTGGAACAGCTATTACTATTGAGTATCAGAAAAATGATAGAACTGGTAAGCATGCTTTTATGAAACCGATAGTACATGCTGAAGCTTGTACGGGGTGTGGAATGTGTGAACATGCTTGTGTAACTGAAAAACCAGCTATATTTATACTTCCTCGTGAAACAGCAACAGGTAAAGCTGGAAGTTATTATATTAAAGGTTGGGATAAATCTGATGAGAAGCGTTTAGAAGATGCTACGGAGATTAAAACAGTAACTGAGTTGAGTAAAGAGAGTGCAACAGATTCTTTAAATGGTTCATTGGAGGATTTATACTAATGAAAAAGCTATGGAATAATTATAGGTATCTATTTTTAAGAAGATTTACTCAGATTAGTTTATTGGTTCTTTACTTTGGTGCAAATGCGTGGGGTTGGAGTCTACTAATGGGTAACCTTAGTTCATCAAAAGTTCTAGGTGTTATCCCTATGAGTGACCCTTATGCTGCTTTACAGATGTTAATGGCAGGAGCTGTTTTAGCTGGAGATTTACTTATCGGAGTGGCAGTTGTTACTATATTTTATCTACTAATTGGTGGTAGAGCTTTTTGTAGTTGGGTTTGCCCTATAAATATGATAACAGATTTAGCCAATTTTATGAGAAGAAAGCTAGAGATAGACCGTATTGTTAGTGTAAAACAACCAGCATCAAGAAATATAAGATATTGGATACTTGGACTAAGTTTAATAATCTCATTTATAATGGGAATAACAGCTTTTGAGTTTATATCTCCAATATCTATGGTTCATCGAGGGATTGTTTTTGGTTTAGGTTTTGGTTGGGCAGCGATGCTTATAATTTTTCTTTTTGACCTATTTGTCCTAAAAAATGGATGGTGTGGTCATATATGCCCACTTGGTGGATTTTATTCACTATTGGGTAAATTTAGTTTAATCAAGGTACATCATTCTGAAGAGAATTGTACTTTATGTATGAAGTGTAAAGATGTTTGTCCTGAGAAGCAAGTATTGCATATGATAGGTAAAGAGAGTTTACCTGTTTTATCTGGTGAATGTAGTAACTGTGCTAGATGTATAGAAGTATGTGATGATGATGCCTTAAGATTTTCTATCAGAGAATTAGCACTACAAAGAAAAATGGGAGAGTAAAATGAGATTAATAAATACAATTACAATTGGTTTAGCTACGGCAACACTTTTATTGGTTGGTTGTGGTGAAGCAAAACAAGAGGCTATGCCAGTGAAAGAGTCTGTTGTAAAAACAACAGCACCTATTAAGTTTGTTTCAGAGGAGTCTTTAGGTCTGAGAAAGACTAATCTCTATTCAGAGAAAACAGAGACACAGGGGCATAAAGCTGAATATTCAACATCTTATACAGGAAGTGGAGTGAAAATTAAACGAGCTTTTCAAGATGCTCCTCCTATGGTTCCACATGATGTTGAAGGTTTATTACCAATTACTATTAATAATAATCAATGTCTTGGTTGTCATATGCCAGAAGAGGCAGCAGCTATGGGTATGGGTGCAACTCCTATTCCAGTTTCACACTTTATTAACTTTAGACCATCATCTTCAGCTATTAAAGGTGAGAATACATCAAGTGAAACACTGAAAAATGTTTCTATTCAAAAAACAAAAAAACTTTATGGTGGAAGATTTAACTGTTCACAATGTCATGCACCTCAATCTGGAGATGATTTAGCAGTTAAAAATACTTTTGAAGCAGATTATACAAGTGCAGATGGTGCAAGTAAATCTACTTGGAATGGTACAAAACTGATGGAAGGTATCAATACTTACGAGAGTAGTAAGTAGAGATGCAAAGAAGAGAGCTTTTTAGCTTTCTTTCTTCCTCCCTTACAGGTGAGAAGAGAGAAACAGCACCTATTCGTCCTCCCTATTATATAGATATAAATGCATTTGATACAGAATGTCAAAATTGTGATGGCAGATGTGCCACTTTGTGTCAAGAGCAAATTATAATAATACAAGAGGATAAAACTCCTAAATTAGATTTTTCTAAAAATGGTTGTAGTTATTGTGACGATTGTGCTATCGCTTGTGAAGCAGATGTTTTACGAGTTGAAGATAGAAGAGTTATTAGTGCAGGAATTCGTATCAATGAGGTTAACTGTTTAAGTTGGCAAGGTGTTATGTGCTTCTCTTGTAAAGATCCATGTTTAGATGATGCGATAGATTTTAAGGCGATGTTTATGCCCACTATCAATCAAGAAAAGTGTACATCTTGTGGTTTTTGCATCAGTAGGTGTCCTTCTGGTGCTATTGATATTAAGGTTTTAAGCGAATGAAAAAGATATTTTTTTTAACATTTTTAACAACTTTGTTACTTTTTTCTAAAGAGATATATAATCCAGATGCGACATATATAGCAACTGGAGGAGTTACAGATATTATCTATAAAGATAATAAACTTTATAGTGCCACAGATGCTAGTTGTGTTGATATTTTTGATACTCAAACACAAAAAATAATTCAAAAAATTGAAGTAGAAAAAATTATAGATTTTATGGGTGATACGATAGATTCAAAAGTCTATTCTGTTGATATATTTGATTCGAAAATTTTAATTCTCTCTTTAGGGAAAAAAGGTGCAAGACGGGTTCATATATTTGAAAATGGTAAATTAGATCTAGTACTTCCTGCATCAAAAGGTCTTTATATTGCAAAAGCTAAATTTATAGATGCAGATACAATTTTATTGGCACTTTTAAGTAATGAAATTATCTTGTATAATATAAAAACTCAAAAAGAGAATTATAATGTTCAAGTAGCTCAATCAAAATTTTCTAATTTTGTACTAAATGAAGATAGAACAAAAGTGATAATTGCCGATGAGAGTGGAAATCTAAAAATTCATAATACACAAGATGGTTCATTTGATAAAGAGTTATCAGGAAAAAATCTTGATAATGTTTTCCAAGTTGATACAAAAAAAGGTGTTATTGCTACTGCTGGACAAGATAGAAGAGTTGTTATATATAAAGGAAACAGAGCATATTATAAAACAGCTAATTTTTTGATTTATAGTGTAGGGCTTTCTCCTAGTGGTAAGATAGTAGGGTATGCAAGTGATGAAAATAACAATGTTACTCTTTTTAAAACGGCAACAAAAACAACAATAGGTTTATATGGTGGAAATAGAATGACACTTACAAATATATTGTTTATTAATGAAAAAGAGTTTTTTACAGCAAGTGATGATAAAGTTATAAATTATTACAAAATTAGATAAGGGAGTCTTATGCAATATAATGAGAGTGAATTTTTAGTTGAAACAGAAGTACCAGAGGAGGAGTTAATTATCTCCCGAACTGATTTAAAAGGTATTATCACCTATGCTAATGAAACATTTTGTGATATTAGTGGTTATGAAGAGGAGGAGCTTATTGGGCAATCGCACAATATAGTTCGTCATCCAGATATGCCAAAAGATGCTTTTAAAGATTTGTGGAAAACTATTCAAGAGAAAAAACAGTGGATAGGGATAGTAAAAAATCTTCGTAAAGATAAAGGTTTTTATTGGGTAAAAGCGATAGTATCAGGTGTATATAAAAATGGGGAACTTGTAGAGTTTAAATCTTTAAGAACACCTATTAGTTATAATGCAAAATTAGAATATCAAAAATTATATGATAGTATGCGTAAAGAGAATGGCGAAAAGATACGTAAAATAATTTACGAATAAAATTAAGGAATAAGAGATGAATATATCAAGTATAGTAGTACAAACATTACCAAAATATTTAGATGAAGTAGTTGAGAGTTTAAAAAATACTCCCGAGTGTGATTATCATATGCACGATGAAAAAGGTCGTATTATTATTACAATAGAGGGTGATGGTGTTGCTGAAGAGTTAAAAAAACTTGCAGTAATAGAAGCTATTCCTCATGTTGCTGCTGCTGATATGCAGATGGCATATAGTGAAGATGAGCTTGATGCACATATGGAAGTTATCAATAACTCAGAAGCTGTCCCTAAAATGTTAAATGATAATGATATTAATGTAAAAGATATTGTTTATAATGGAGATTTAAAGAAAAAAGATTTAGAGGGTTTTGCAAGAACTTTTGATGATACTGGTTTTGATCCAAATGCAGGGATAAGCTAGATGGCTGTTATCTTTGAATCTGTTATAAAAATAGATGATGAAGGTAAATGGTTTGTAGAACTTACAGATACTGTTGATGGTCGAGTAGCTATCTGTGAAGATTTAGATGAGTATTCTCAAAAAGTTGAAGATTTTGGTGGTGACTATGGTGGTCGTATAGATGAGGTAAAATGGTCAAAAGATGATAATGTTCCACCCCATACAATGGATGAGATACGATTAGAGATGTCTAAACATCAAGAGGAACTTGAAAAAGCTAAAGCTGAACAAGGGGAATAGTGCAGGAGTTAAAATCTATCAATTTACTTTAATGGCTAGTTTTGTATAATACAACCAATTATAATATAGGTATAAGAATGAATAAAAAAGATTTGTATCGTCCGAATGTAGCGATGATAATTGTATCCGAAAATTATCCTGAAAAAAAAGAGATATTTATAGCAAAAAGAAATGACCTTCTTGACATTTGGCAGTTCCCTCAAGGTGGAATAGACCAAGGTGAAGAGGTTAAAGAGGCACTTTTTCGTGAGCTTGAAGAGGAGATAGGTACAGATAAAGCAACAATAGTTGCAGAGTACCCAGAGTGGATTTCTTATGATTTCCCTGAAAAAATTGCTAAAAAAATGAAACCTTATATTGGTCAAAGACAGAGATATTTTGTATTGAAACTAGAAAAAGATGCTGTGATAAACTTAGAAACAGAGCATCCTGAATTTATAGACTATAAATTTGTAAGTTCTGATGATGTTTTAGGCTTTACGGCACATTTTAAAAAAGCTGTTTATGAAGTAGTGATAAACCATTTTAAAAAAGAGGGTATTTTATAGATGTTAATAGTTCAAAAATTTGGTGGAACAAGTGTTGGTGATTTAGAGCGTATAGGAAATGTAGCTAATAGAGTAAGTAGCTCTAAAAAAGAGGGAAATGATATTGTAGTTGTTGTTTCTGCTATGAGTGGAGAAACAAATAAACTTGTAGGGTATGCTGAACATTTTTCTAAAAATCCTAATGGTGCTGAGATGGATATGCTTTTAAGTGCAGGGGAAAGAGTTACTGCATCACTTCTTGCTATCGCCCTTACTGAACTTGGACATACTGCCGTTGCTATGACAGGTCAAAAAGCTGGAATAGTTACTGATAATCATCATACAAAAGCACGTATCGAAGAGATAAATCCTAAAAATATGCACAATGCACTTGGTGAAGGAAAAATAGTTGTAGTAGCTGGTTTTCAAGGTGTAAATAGTGAAGGAGATGTTACAACTCTTGGTCGTGGTGGTAGTGACTTGAGTGCAGTGGCTATTGCAGGTGCATTAAAGGCTGATTTATGTGAGATATATACTGATGTAAGTGGTATATACACAACTGACCCCCGTATAGAACCTAAAGCAAAAAAACTTGATAAAATCTCTTATGATGAGATGTTAGAGTTAGCTTCACTAGGTGCAAAAGTTTTACAAAATCGTTCAGTAGAGATGGCAAAAAAACTTAATGTAAATCTAGTGACAAGAACAAGTTTCTCAAATGAAGAGGGAACATTAATAACGAAGGAAGAAAATATTATGGAAGCACCATTAGTAAGTGGAATAGCATTAGATAGAAATCAAGCACGTATCTCTTTAATGGGTGTAAAAGATAGACCTGGAATAGCATCAGATATATTTAATAAACTAGCAGAATCTGAAGTGAATGTTGATATGATTATTCAAAATAAAGCACACGATGGTGCTACAAATATCGACTTTACTGTTCCTGTAAGTGATTTAAATGATGCTAAAAGTATAGTAGATACATTTGTGAAAAATGGAGAGATAAGTGCAGACTCTTATAATGAATCTATATGTAAAGTTTCTGTTGTTGGTGTAGGTATGCGTTCACACTCTGGTGTAGCAGCAAAAGCCTTTTCAACTATGGCAGATAACAACATAAATATAAATATGATTTCAACAAGTGAGATAAAAATATCTATGGTTATTGATGAAAAATATGCTGAATTAGCTGTTCGTGGTCTACACGATGCTTATGAGCTAGAGAAATAGAGATTTAATGTCATCATCTATCCCAGACTTTACACAATGGAGTTTAGAAGCTATTAGAAAAGAGGATAGTAGTTTTAGCTGGTTAGAGGAGCAACGTTTCGACTGGACCTCTACTACTGCACATGCTATTGAACAGATTTTAAATGGTAAAACTATTATTTTAATAGTAGATGAAAATATGCAATGGTTAGAACACTATATTTTGAGTTCTATAAATAATATTGCTCTTATAGATAGACCTCTTCTTCCAATAGTAAGTATAGATAGTATCTATACTCATTACAATAGTGTAAGTGGTGGGGAGATGATAGATATAGTTGATGATATGATTTCACTCTCTTATAAAGATGATTATTTCTTTTGGTATATAGGAAAGGGTGATGATAAACGCTCCGATATTGCTAAAAGACGTGATAGTAGCTATTTTTGGATTTTTGATGAGGAGTTTCAAAATGCTTTTACTCTTAAATCGTATGATAATCTTTTAGATATAAAGCTTTTACAACTTTATCGACTTTTTAATTTTTCACTTAATGCTGCTATGTTTGGAGAGGTTGATGTTTCAGAGTGATTCTAAAGGGTCACATATTGTTCTTGCAACAGATATCGAGTTAGCATTCCAAGGTTTAAAAGAAAAATTATCTCCAGCAAGAGTTATCGGTTTTATAGAGGAAGATTTTAAGATAGAAAATGCAAAAGCTGTTTTATCTGAAGCTTATATAAGTGGTTCCTCTACAAAGTATCTTATTTTAGGTGCAAAAAGTTTTAACAATGTTTCTCAAAATTCTCTTTTAAAGGTTTTAGAAGAGCCTCCAAAAAATGTAGAATTTATTATTATCTCTCCCTCAAAATCGGCATTACTTCCTACAATACGCTCACGACTTCCTATTGTTAAAGGGGAGATTGAACATCTTAAAGTAGATATTGAGCTTAATTTAGCAAAAGTTGACTATGCCGAAGTTTTTAAATTTTTAAAAGAGAATTCGAGAATAAAAAAAAGTGAAGCACAACTTTTAGTTGAAGCATTGTATCGACGAGCAACTATTACAGATAAACTTATTTTATCTCTTAATCAGTTAGAAAATTTTGAAAAAGCATATAAACTTTTAGAGTTAAATTCACGGCCACAAAGTGTATTAGCTATGCTAGTTATGAGTTTTGTACAGGAGCGATAATGAAAGTTAAACAGTTGTCAGGTGTAAGTAAACCTCAAGAGTTACTAAAAAAATTAGGTGTTGATGGAGGAGGAATTCAGATATTATCCTCTAAAATGAAACATCATATTATCTATATATCAGACTTACATGTTGGTGGAGCAAATATTTTAAAACAGGATGCACTTTCTATTGGGGCTGATTTAGCAGTACCTCGTGGGACTGTTCTTGCAACTACTAAAACTGTTGATTGTATCTTGATAGCAACTGAAAAAGAGTTGAAAATTTTAAGTAAAAAAGAGTTGCTACAACCTTTTGGACTCAAAGAATTAGCGTATAGATTCAAAGATATTCTTGCTATTAAAAGAGAAAAAACTACTGAAATTATGGGGATTATCAATGCAAATGATGATAGTTTTTTTAATGGAAGTCGATTTCAAGGTATTAGTGCTATAAACAAGATAGAGAGTATGTTAGATGAGGGAGCAGATATTATAGATATAGGTGCAGTTTCTTCACGTCCTAATGCTCCAAAAGTTAGTGCTATGGATGAACTTTCTCGTGTTCAACCTATCCTTGATGAGATAAAAAAAAATAGTTTATATAAAGAGAAAAAATTTAGTATAGATAGTTATGAGCCTCAAGTTATAGAGTATGCACTTGATTCTGGATTTACTATTGTCAATGATATAACGGGTTTTCAAAATGATACAATCTCTAAATTAACAGCAAAATATGATGCAACAGCTATTATTATGCATATGCAAGGGACACCTCAAACGATGCAAAATAGTCCAAACTATCAAGATATAGTTACTGATATTTATAGTTTTTTAGAAAACTCTATATCAAGAGTAGAATCTTTTGGGGTGAAAGATATAGTTGTTGATGTTGGTATCGGTTTTGGAAAAACATTAGAACATAATATCGATTTAATTAAGAATTTAGAAAATTTTTTAAGATTAGAGAAAAGAGTTTTAGTGGGTGCATCAAGAAAGTCTATGATAGATACTATAACACCGACACAAACAGAAGATAGATTAGCTGGTACATTAGCAATTCATCTTGAAGCTGTTAGAAATGGAGCTTCTATACTAAGAGTGCATGATGTTAAAGAACATTTTCAAGCTTTACGGGTTTATGAGGCTTTAAAATAGAAACTCTTTAAAGTTTTTTTATCGTTAAATTTAACACCCCCCTTATAACTATTTTTGTATAATCGCAAATATTAATTTTTTCCCTAAGGAATTGCGTATGCGTGGTTATAAAATATTTGCTGGTACTGCTAGTGTTGATTTTGCAAAAGAGATTTGTCAAGTTTTAGATGTTCCATTAGCTCAAGCTGATGTTAAAAAGTTCAGTGATGGTGAAATTTCTGTTCAGATTGCAGAATCTGTTCGTGGAAGAGATGTATTTATAGTACAAAGTACAGGTGCTCCATCAAATGATAATTTAATGGAACTTCTTATTATGACTGATGCTCTTCGTCGTTCATCTGCTCAGAGTATTACTGCTGTTGTACCTTACTATGGTTATGCTAGACAAGACCGTAAAGCTGCTCCTCGTGTTCCTATTACTGCTAGACTTGTAGCAGATATGTATGAAACTGCTGGTATAGATAGAGTTATAACTATCGACCTTCACGCTGGTCAAATCCAAGGTTTCTTTGATATTCCTGTTGATAATCTTTATGGTTCAGTAACTTTTGAACACTACATAAAAAGTAAAAATCTTAAAAACCCTATTATAGCAAGTCCAGATATTGGTGGTGTTGCTCGTGCTAGATACTTTGCTAAACGTATGGGTTTAGAGATGGTTATTGTTGATAAGCGTCGTGAAAAAGCAAATGAAGCTGAAGTTATGGGTATTATCGGTGATGTTGATGGTTATGATGTTATTATGATTGATGATATGGTTGATACTGCTGGAACAATGGTAAAAGCTGCAACTGCTCTTAAAAACAAAGGTGCAACTTCTGTTATGGCTTGTGCAACTCACGGTGTTTTAAGTGGTAAAGCATACCAAAATCTTGAAAATGGTGAACTTGATGAGTTAATTATAACAAATACTCTTCAAACAAAAGAGCATAGTAAAATCAAAGTTTTAACAGTAGCACCACTTTTTGCTGAAGTTATTCGTCGTGTTTATCATAATGAAAGTGTTAATTCACTTTTTGCATAGGTAGTTTTTTTTTGAAATAGTAAGATACTATCTCTTACTATTTTGGAAAAGGTATAGTTTCATCTTTTAGTCTATTATTCCAAATTTTATTTATACCTTTTGCAATCTCTCTAAATTCTAATTCACTAAATTCATCTGTTTTAGCATTCTTACACCAGTAACAGCAAGAGATACAGTTATCATCATTATAATTTACCAAATTATCTTTTTTCTCAATCTTCATACTATAATCTTTTTCTATCTTTGTATCATTTTTTAAGTCAGATAGTTTATAAATTTGTTTTGTAGTTATACCACAATAATAACAACTATCTTTCAGTGTCATCTCTATAAATTTTCCCCATGAGAGATTACTTTGATAATTTTGTTTTTTTAGGATAGCTAGACTACTCTCTTTTTTATAGTTTTTTTCAAATTTTTTACTATGATTATAATCTTCTAAAGATATATCTTTATATTTACGGTTTAGATTACTCTCCAGTAGTGTTAAGAAATTTTCCCTTTTTGGTTCACTTAAACCCCAGTTACTTATACAATAAAAAGGGGAGAGTATAACTCTTTTATATTTTGTAATATCTTTTGTTGTATGCTTTAAATAATAGTATTTAAGAGTAAAATCTCTTCCTTTACTTCGTATCGGTTTTTTATCGATAAAGCCCCCATTTAGTTGAAAATGATGATTTTTTAAGACCTCTGATTTTAATTCATTTTTTGTTACTTTTTCTAATTCAATCTCTTGTTTATTCATTGTTATTTTTGTCCTTTACTCTTTCGTATAATAAACTTTTTAAAATAGGGGTAATAAAACAATCTAATCAAAAAAGCCCTTTCTTCCCATAACGTCGTAACATACTCTCATTCCCACTCACTCCACCACTATGAATATATAAAATCTTCTCATCAGTTTGTTCCAATAAAGTTTTCCATAAAAGAGGGGCATATAAAAGGTCAAACTCTATCTCTGTTTTTAAAAGCTTTTGATATATCTCTATAAACTCTTTATAGGGTTTTGCAAAATGATACTTTTGAGATGGTTCTAAGATGATTAGATTATTTGGGATAGTGGCTAAGGCACTCATCTGCTCTATAAGATAGGCTTTATCCCCTATGGATGGTGTTGTATATATCTTATATTGGGGTAAGGAAAGAGCTAAGTGTAGTGCTGTTGTTCCTGTACCTGATGGGGTGGCTATGGCATCAAATTTTTCATCACTTACCTCTATCTCTTTAGCTAAAACTCCTAAACCCTCAAGAGCCATCTTATCTGCTCCTCCTTGGTCTATTATGGTAGTTTTTTCATCGAGATTTAAACGCAGAGAGGCGATAAAATCTTTATAATATTCATTTTCCAACTCTATATGCTTCATACCCAACTCAATAGAGTGAAAATAGTTCCCAAATTTTTGCTCTTTTTGAGTTTGACTCACTTTTTTAGTATAGTAGATAAACTCCCAACCTTTTGTTTTACACATAGCTGAAATAGCTAACATAGCATTAGATTGTGTGCCACCATAGGAGATAATTTTATTGTATTTTTTTGAATCTATTTGAAGAAGTGTGTAGAGTTTTCTGTATTTATTCCCTGCTAGATAAGGGTCTATCAGGTCATCTCGTTTGATGAGAAACTCTCTCCCATCTACCATAATAGTAGATATTGGAGAGCTGTTCACTATTTGATGATAGCTTTTTTGTGTAAAGCTTCCATTTTAGTTTTCATAATCTCTTTAAATTTTTCTAACTTAAGACGTTGCTCTATAAATGATTTTACCTCATCATATTTTCTCATCGCTCCAGCTTTTTTATCCTCTAAATAGATAACGTGAAAACCAAACTGAGTTTTTACAGCTTGAGTAGTGATAGTTCCCTTTTTCATACCAAATACAGTAGCATCAAATGCAGGTACCATCTGACCTTTACTAAAGAAACCTAAATCTCCACCTTTCGGTCCACTAGGTCCTGTTGATTTTGATTTTGCTAGTTCTATAAATTTATCTTTAAGAAGGTTTCCAGATAATGGTTTTAACTCTAAGATGATTTTTTTTGCTTCATCCTCAGTTTTTACTAAGATGTGACGAGCATGAACACTCTCTTTTTCATTAAACTCCTCTTTATTAGAGTTATAATAGTTTTTTAACTCCCCATTTGAAACTTCAAGTTTATCAAGTTGCTGTTTTTGCCATACTTGAATAGCTAACTCTTTTTTAATTCTCTCTTGAACTTTTTTATACTCATCTTTGAACTCTTTAGAATTAAGTACACCTGTCTTTTTAGCATCACCATACACTAACTCTTTGCCTATTAGTTGCTGTAAAACTTGCTCTCTAAATTGAGCTTGTTTATCAGCTGGAACTTGATTAAATCTACCTTGAGTAGCATTCATAAGTGCAGTTTCTACGTCGTTTTGAGTGATAGCTGAACCATTTACAGTTACTAGAGTTTGAGCAGTTGCTATTGAACTTGTTATTAAAATAGCAGATAGTATTTTTGTTACTTGTTTCATTTAAGATTCCCTTGAGCTTTAATAATTAAAAAAGTTTAATACTCTTATGTTAATAGTTATTAAACAGATGATAAAATACAAACTAATTAGATACTAAAAGAGATAAAATGAAAAAAGCAACTAAAAAAGAGATAGTAGAGATACACAAACTATTTGTAGAAAGATATGATGAAGCAGTAACCGAACTTACCTACTCAAATGCCTATGAATTGGTCATAGCAGTAGCACTCTCAGCACAATGTACAGATAAAAGAGTAAACATTCTAACACCTCCACTCTTTGCAAAATACCCCTCCCCAAAAGAGTTAGCCGAGGCTTCATTAGATGATGTAAAAAGTTTTATAAATAGTTGTTCTTTTTTTAATAACAAAGCAAAAAATATTATAGCGATGGCTCAAAGAGTTATAACTGTATTTGATGGTGAAATTCCTATGAATACAAAAGATTTGATGAGTTTAGCAGGAGTGGGTCAAAAAACAGCAAATGTTGTGATGATAGAATACACTGGAGCAAATTTGATGGCAGTAGATACACATGTATTTCGTGTTTCTCATCGTCTAGGGTTAAGTGAGGATACAACACCGATAAAAACAGAAGCAACACTTGTCAAAAAGTTTAAAAATGACCTTCATGCACTCCATCAAGGTATGGTTCTTTTTGGTCGCTATATCTGTACCTCTCAAAACCCTAAATGTGAAGAGTGTTTTCTAACAGAGTATTGTAAAACAAAAAAAACTTTTAAGGTATAATTATATTATGAAAAAAACACTCCTATTTATCTCTTTTACTCTTCTTTTTAGTGGCTGTGTAAACAAACATGGTATATCGATGAAATATTATAGTGATTGTAAAGAGTATTATGATTTACAAGGGTATTATCATAAAGATTGTGGAGATGATGATATAGTGACTTATAAAGAGTTAGGATTATAAAATGAAAAGAATAAATTGTAGAAGATGTAAACACTATTTTGTAACATGGGAAAAAAATCAACCTCATGGATGTCGTGCTTATGGATTTAAATCAGCTCAAATTCCATCGATGGTTGTTTTAAAAAGTAGTGGAGAAAGTTGTAACCTTTTTATTGAAAAAATTTTAAAAAAGTAAATCACTTTAGCTATAATAATAAAAATATTATGTAGAGGGATATTGGAGATATTATGACAGAAACAGATATTAGTGAATTAACATTTGAGCAGTTAGGTAAGATACGAATGTATCTTAAAAATATGATTAATAATGGAGGAAGTGACCTTCATGTTAAGGCAAACTCTGTTATTCGTGCAAGAATTCATGGAGATTTAGTTCAAATTTCAGGAAGGATTTTTTCTCCAGAAGATGCTTTAACATTTGCAAAAGAGTTATTAAAAGGACGATTTGCTGAGCTAGTTGAAAAAAGAGAACTTGACCTTGTGTATCCTTTTGATGAAAGAAATCGTTTTCGTGTAAATATCTTTTTTCAGATGGATGGAATATCTGCTGTTTTCCGTATTATTCCTGTAAAAGTTCCCTCTTGTAGTGAGTTAAATCTTCCACCTGTTCTCCAAACATTTACAAATAAATCAAGAGGTTTAGTTCTTGTAACAGGTGTAACAGGAAGTGGTAAATCAACAACACTTGCTTCACTCATAAATGAGATAAATACTACAAGAAAAAAACATATTATTACCATAGAAGACCCTATCGAGTTTGTGCATAAAGATAGAGGATGTGTGATAAATCAACGTACAGTTGGACAAGATACTCTTTCTTTTGGAAATGCTCTGCGTGCTGCACTTCGTGAAGACCCAGATATTATACTTGTTGGGGAGATGCGTGATAAAGAGACGATAGAGTTAGCTCTTCATGCAGCAGATACAGGACATCTTGTTTTCTCAACACTTCATACAATAGATGCGAAAGAGACTATTAACAGAATTATTGCACAATTTCCAACAGATGAGCAAAATCGTGTAAGACTCTCTTTAGCAGGTGTTATTCAAGGAATTATATCTCAACGTCTAATTCCAACGGTAGATGGTGGACGTCGTGCTGCGATGGAAATTATGGTTCGTACTCCAACTATCGAAAAACTTATTATGGAAAATCGTGATGTTGAGATACCTGAAGTGATAGCACAAGGAAAACAGCATTATCAATCACAAACATTTGACCAGTCTATTTTAGATCTTTATGAAAAAGGGATTATCTCAGAGAAACAAGCATTAGAAAGTGCTTCTAGTCCAGCTGATTTAAAACTCAAAATGGGTGGTTTAACAACAGGAAAATATGAAACTCCACAAGAAAAAGTTGCACCTAGCCAAACAATAGAAGATGAAAAAGCAGTTATTGAAGAACCATCTACTTTTATTGATGAAGAGGATGAAGACGATGTTTTCGCTTTAAAGTAAAATTTTAATGCAGATAAGAGAACTAAATTTAAAAGAACTTGATAGAGTTTATCCATTAATGTCTCAACTCTATCCAGAACTATCCTATCAAGGATTTGAGGATTTAATCTATGATATGAGATATATGGATTATAAAATGATAGGTGTTTGTGATAGAGAAGAGCTTATCTCTTATGCTGGGATTATTATTCAAACAACATTTAAAGATAATAGACATCTTAAAGTTTTAGATATGGTAACCTCTCAGAAATATGATAGTAAAAAATATAATAATATGATGAAAGAGTATTTAGAGGATTATTCCCGTATGGCTATGTGTAAAAGTGTCATTTTTTAGGCTATAATCCCTTTATGCTATTATATATTCATATCCCATTTTGTGACTCTAAATGTTCCTATTGTGCTTTTAACTCCTATGTTGATAAGTTTCATCTCAAACAGGAGTATATGAATGCACTTTATACTCAAATAGAGTATGAGTTAGAACATTTTCATGTAAATCATAATTCAATAGAAACTCTCTTTATTGGAGGAGGAACTCCCTCTACTGTTTCTCCTGAACTTTATCAACCTATATTTAAACTTTTACAACCATATTTTAAAAATGCTATTGAGATAACATCTGAAGCTAATCCAAATAGTGCCACTTATGAGTGGTTAACTGGTATGAAAAAATTAGGTGTAAATAGGATAAGTTTTGGCGTACAAAGTTTTGATAAAGAGAAATTAAGACTTTTAAACAGAGCGCATACTCCTACCCAAGCGATAGAAGCTATAAAAAATGCTAAAAATGTAGGCTTTGAAAACATATCTCTTGATATTATTTACGCAACATTAGGTGATACTCGTAAATTACTTCAAAAAGATATAGAGATAGCATTTTCACTCCCTATAAATCATTTAAGTGCTTATGCTTTAACTATTGAAGAAAATACTCCTTTTGAAAGAAATCCTACCATGGCAACTGAAAAGCTAGAAGAAACAAATTGGTTTTTTAATGAGATAGAAAAAAAAGGTTTTAAACAGTATGAAATAAGTAATTTTGGAACATATAAATCTACTCATAACTTAGGCTATTGGCTTTATAAAGATTATATAGGTGCTGGTTGTGGTGCAGTTGGGAAGTTGAAAAATGAACGATTTTATCCTGATAGTTCTGTTGAAAACTATATAAAAAATCCATTAGATATAAGAGTAGAAACACTCGATGATGCAGATATAAAGATAGAAAAACTTTTTTTAGGATTTCGTTCTGAGATAGGAGTTACTAGCAATATTCTCACTAAAGATGAGGTAAAACTAGCTGATATTTTAGTACAAGAGAATAAACTTGAAAAAAAAGATACTATTTTTTATAATAGAGATTATCTTTTAGCTGATGAGATTGTACTTTTTATAATGAGAGAGGATTAAAGATGCGTAAACATTTTATTAAAAATATAGAGATAGATAATTTTAAATGTTTTAATGGTTTTAAAGCTGAAGGGTTTAAAAGAGTTAATCTTATTGGTGGGAAGAATAATGTTGGGAAGACAGCTTTTATGGAGGCTTGTAAAATAGGTATTAATGCTGAGGATATAAAAGGTTTTACAACGAGTTTAATAGATAGTAAAATTTCACGAGAAAATATAAATATATTAACTGGACTTGTAGATAAAACATTAAATATTAATGATAAAATGATTCAAGAGTTTTTACAACCATTTTCTGGACTAAAATTAATTATTAATAATCAAAAAAAATCTTTTTTTATTAAAGAAGAATTAGGAATAAAAAGTTATTATTTTAATATGGATGATGAACTTTTGAAAATCAAAATTAAAAACTTTTTATTTGAAAATAGTACAAAAGAAAATTTACGATTTATTGATAATTTTGGACTATCTAGTTCTAATATCATTAAAGATTTTTCAGCAATCCAAAAAAAAGATGAAGAGAACTTTTTAAACAATATTATAAATCAATTTGACAATAATATTAAATCCTTTAAAATTATAGATGATAAACCTCAATGTAAGATGAATGATAATTACTATGAAATAACAGAATTTGGAGATGGTCTAAGACATATTATTTCTATTGTGATTGAGTTATTTAAGTGTGAAGGTGGACATCTTTTTATAGATGAAATAGATAATGGAATTCACTATACTCAACTTGATGAAATATGGAAAGTAATATTTCAAATATCTGATAAATTAAATGTACAAATTTTTGCTACAACTCATTCAAAAGAGTGTATCGATTCTTATGCTAGAGTTTCTAAAGAGTTAGAAGATGAAGATATGTCATTCATAGCACTAGGACGAGATAAAGACAGCCAATTAAAAGCTATTGTAATGAAGAGTGAAAGATTTTATAGAGAACTTCGTGATGGAAATGGAGTAAGAGGGTGGTAGCTATTTTACATGAGGGTAAAACAGATAAAGATTTTTTTAATAATTTATTTCAAACATATAATTTAGATGTAAATGAAGATAGAGTAAAGTACTATAATTTTGAAGGAATAGATAATATATTTCAAATAGGACATCGTCACTATAATGAGATAGAGAGTGATAATATTGTTTCAAAGATACTAATTGTTATAGATGCAGATAATAATTATAAAGGACATCAGTAAAAATTAGAAGAATTAATAGAGAATCTTGATTTTAAAAGTATAAATATAGACTTTTTTATTATGTCAGATGAATTTCAAAAAGGAAATTTAGAATCTTTTTTACTATCAGTTTTAGATGATAAGCAAAAAGAGTGTATTAAAAATTTTAGAAAGTGTTATAAATATGAACTTAATGATAAATGGACATATAATACTTTTTACAAACAGAAAAAATATCCTTTTGATTTTAATCATAAAAACTTTGATATACTCAAACAAAAACTACAAACTTTATTTAACTAAAAAGGAAAAAAATGACATTATACCCCGCAATAGATTTAAAAGATGGACAGGCTGTAAGACTTACTAAAGGGCTTATGGATAGTGCTAAAATATACTCAAATGAGCCTTATGAACTTGTGAAAAAGTTTGAAGAGATGGGGGCTGAATGGGTACATTTAGTTGATTTGAATGGTGCTTTTGCAGGAGAGCCTAAAAACTTAGACTCTATTATTAAAATTCGTGAGAATTGTAATGTAAAACTTGAACTTGGTGGTGGAATTCGTGATGAATCTACTATAAAAAAGATGTTAGATTTAGGAATAGATAGAATTATATTAGGTTCTATTGCTGTAAAAGACCCTCAGTTTGTAAGAGATATGGCTAGTAAATATCCTATCGCTGTTGGTATAGATGCTATTGATGGTTATGTAGCTGTTGAGGGATGGGGTGAAGTTTCCTCTATGAAAGCAACAGATTTAGCAAAAGAGTTTGCAGATGCTGGTGTTGAAGCTATCATCTGTACAGATGTTGGTAAAGATGGAACACTTAGTGGAGTAAATGTTGATTTTACTTTAGATATTGCAAGAGCAAGTGGAGTAAGTACTATCGCTAGTGGTGGAGTGAAAGATGAAAGTGATATTGAAGCACTTATAGCGACAAAAGAAGTTGATGGTGTAATTATAGGAAAAGCTTATTATGAGGGTAGATTAGACTTAGCAAAGATGTTTAAACTCTTAAAATAATTAATAGAAAAGCAAACAAAAATTTGATATTATTTTGTTATTAATTATTTAATATAAAAAAAAGGATTTCCATTGAAATTACTTGTTGTTGATGATAGCTCTACAATGCGTCGTATTATTAAAAATACATTAGCACGTCTTGGCTATAAAGATGTACTAGAAGGTGCAGATGGTGTAGAAGGTTGGGAGCAGATGGATAAAAATCCAGATATAGATATGCTTATTACTGACTGGAATATGCCAGAAATGAATGGACTTGAACTAGTTAAAAAAGTTCGTGCAGATGCACGTTTTAAAGATACACCTATCATTATGGTAACTACTGAAGGTGGAAAAGCTGAAGTTATTACTGCACTTAAAGCTGGTGTAAATAACTATATTGTTAAACCATTTACACCACAAGTTTTAAAAGAAAAACTTGGTGCCGTAATGGGTGTTTCATAATAATGCAAGAGCATTATTATGAACTCGTAGTTAAACTTTCCTCTCATCACTCTCTCTTTTCAGATTTTTTAGCAGATACTGTTGCCGTAGGTTTCGAAGAAACTGATAATGGTTTTATTATTAGAAGTGAAGAAGATTTAGAAACTATTAGTTGGGGATTGGAACAGTTTAACGAAGCGGTACAAAAAGCTTTAGGTGAGACAATTGAACTTGAATGTGTTCAATCAAAACTTCAAAATAGCGATTGGATAGATATGTATCAAAAAAGTATTGAACCACTTGCAATAGATAAATTTTATATTCATCCTACTTGGGATGCTCCAAATCCAGATTTAATAAATATAACTATTGACCCTGCATTAGCATTTGGAACAGGACATCATCCAACAACTGCTTCAGCTTTAAAAGCAATCTCTAAATATGTAAAAGAGAATGATAGAGTTATAGATGTTGGTTGTGGAAGTGGTATCTTAGCTATGGGTGCTGTAAAACTTGGTGCAATAGTAGATGCTTGTGATACAGATATTATCTCTGTTGAAAACTCTCTTGTTAATGCAAAATTAAATAATTTAGAGTTTAACAATATTTGGGAGGGGTCATGCTCTCTAACAGATGAAAGATATGATGTAGTAGTTGCAAATATTGTAGCAGATGTTTTAACTTTTATAGCAAAAGATTTAAAAGATGCGATGAAGGATAATGCAATATTGGTTCTTTCAGGTATTTTAGATAAATATGAAAATAAAGTTCTAAAATTTTATAAAGATTGTGAAATTATAGAAAGAATTATTCAAGATGAATGGGTAACACTCATCTTAAAAAAAATATAGGAAGAGATACTAATAATGTCAAATAAAAAACAAAATAATGAAAATAACTTTTTTAATCAAAATCCTTTGATTACATTTGCTATATTTTCAGTTGGAATAATTTTAGCCTTTAAGATGTTTGTAGGGGAGGGTGATGGACTTAATAGCTCATCATCTCAAACAACAAGAATGACACAAAAAGTAAGTTATTCAGAACTAAAAAATTTAGTAGCTACCAAATCTATCTCTAAAGTAGAGATAGGTCAAAGTTATATCAAAGCATTATCGATAGATGGTAGAACTATTTATACTACAAGAATAGTATATGGTGATACTAAATTAGTAGATGAACTAGATAAACAAGGTATTAACTATCAAGGTTTCAATGAATCTAATTGGTTTACTGAGATGTTTGGTTGGTTATTTCCATTTCTTATGATAATGGCTATCTGGATGTTTTTTGCTGGTCGTATGCAAAAAAGTATGGGTGGTGGTATCTTAGGTATGGGTAACTCTAACAAGATGATAAACTCTGAAAAACCAAAAACTAAATTTGATGATGTTGCTGGTGTTGAAGAGGCAAAAGAGGAGGTTCAAGAGATTGTTGATTTCTTGAAATACCCTGCTCGTTATGTTGAAATAGGGGCTAAAATCCCTAAAGGTGTTTTACTTGTTGGTTCTCCTGGTACGGGTAAAACTCTTCTTGCTAAGGCTGTTGCTGGTGAAGCAGATGTTCCTTTTTTCTCTGTAAGTGGTTCTAGTTTTATCGAGATGTTTGTAGGTGTGGGTGCAGCTCGTGTACGTGACCTTTTTGAACAAGCAAAAAAAGATGCTCCTAGTATTATCTTTATCGATGAGATAGATGCTATCGGTAAAAGTCGTGCTGCTGGTGGAATGATGGGTGGAAATGATGAGAGAGAACAAACTTTAAATCAACTTCTTGCAGAGATGGATGGTTTTGGGACAGATACTCCTGTTATTATCTTAGCTGCTACAAATAGACCTGAAGTTTTAGATGCTGCTCTTCTTAGACCAGGGCGTTTTGATAGACAAGTTCTTGTTGATAAACCAGATTTTGAGGGACGTATTAAAATCTTAAATGTTCATATGAAAACTGTGAAGATGGATAAAGATGTAGAGATAGAAGAGATAGCTCGTTTAACTGCTGGTTTAGCTGGTGCTGATTTAGCAAATATTATCAATGAAGCAGCTCTTCTTGCTGGACGAAAAAGTCAAAAAACTGTAAAACAAAAAGACCTTTTTGAGTCAGTAGAGCGTGCAATAGCTGGACTTGCTAAAAAATCTCGTCGTATCAATCCTAAAGAGAAAAAAATTGTAGCATATCACGAAAGTGGACATGCACTTTTAGCAGAGATAACTCATGGTGCGAAGAAAGTTTCTAAAGTTTCTATCGTTCCACGTGGTCTTGCTGCATTGGGTTATACACTAAACAAGCCTGAAGAAAATAAATTTATGATGCAACAGCATGAACTATGGGCTGAAGTAGATGTTCTTCTTGGTGGACGTGCTGCTGAAGAGGTTTTCATAGGTGAAATTTCAACAGGTGCTGGAAACGATTTAGAAAGAGCAACGGATATTATTAAATCTATGGTACAAACTTATGGTATGAGTGATGTAGCTGGTCTTATGGTATTAGAAAAAAGTCGTCAATCTTTCTTAGGTGGAGGACAACAAGCTACTCGTGAATATAGTGAAAAGATGGCTGAAGAGATGGATAGTTTTATAAAAGCATCTCTAAATGAACACTATAATTCTGTTTTAGCTCACTTAGAAGAGTATAAAGATGCTATTGAAGATATGGTAAAACTTCTTTATAAAAAAGAGAATATTACGGGTGAAGAGGTTCGTGAAATTATTATTAACTTTGAAAAAGAAAATGGTATAGAATCAAAAGTAGAACAAGAAAGTGATAATATAGAGAGTGAACTTAAAGAGGATGCTAAAATGTCTGGAGAGTTAAAAAAAAATGAGAATATAGATGAATAAAGACACTTTACCAATCTCTAAAGAGGGATGGAATTATATAGGTTCAGCTATTGCTATATTTATACTATTTGTCATTTTACACCTTGATATATTAAGTTTTATTGCATTAGCCTTTATCGCTTTTTTTGCATTTATATATAGAAATCCTGAAAGAGAATTATCCTCTTTTGAGGGAAATAATATAGTGACAACACCAGTCGATGGTCGAGTTGTGTATATCGAAAATCTAGTAGGCTCAGAATATGCTTATAGAGTAGAGATTGAATCTCGATGCTCTGATGTTGGATTTTTAAGAGTACCTATGAATGCAACAGTTGTAGATTTAAAGATTATGAAAGGAACGAAACTTCCTCTCTCATCAGAACTATTTTCTAAACTCAATGAAAATATAACAATGATACTTGAAGATGGTGATTTAAATAGATTGAAAGTAACACATTTTTCAAAGGTAAGTTTTGATGATTTAAAGATAGATGTTGCTAAAAACCAGATTGTTGGTGCTTCAATAAGATATGGTTTTATGCTTAATGGTATTACATCTCTCTATCTTCCAAAAGATTTTAAACTTGATATACGTGCTGGAAGTAAAGTAATTGCTTCTAAAACATTAATAGGCTCTTTTAAATAAGAGTCCTTTTAATGTTGTTTTTTAAATAATATTTTATCTGTATCTATCTCAAAATCAAAATACTCTGAATTGAAATTTTCCTTATCTATTTTTAATAGCTGAATAGTTGCCCCATGGTTATTTTGAATCTCTAAATATAATAAACCTAACGCATAACGGCTCTCTAAAAACTTTTTATTTTTCATTTTTGATAACTCTAAGAGTGCTATCGCATTTTCATGATGGTTTGCAGCTGTTGATGCTACTGCACCAAGAAAAAGAGTATTTGCATCTCTTACTTTATGCTCATCAATTAGAGTATTATAAAGTGTGTATGACTCCTCAAAAGCACTATCATATAAAGATGCTAAAGCAAGTGCATTTAATATATCCGTTGTATTTTCCTGTGTTGATTCTAATATATTTTTAAGATTTTCTCTCAGAAAATAGAGTTTACCTGTAATAAGTTTTTGTTGAATATAAAGATAGCGTGTTATATATGGACCAAAATAGAGGTCTCTAAAATTAAATTTTTGTACTTTTAGATAGTTTAAGACTTTATTTGCATAAAGTTTTGGTTCTAAATCATAAAATTTATTATCTATATATATCATATGAGGCATTATATCATGAGGTAAAAGAGCGATAAGCTTTTTAGATGCTTCTACTGCTCTATCCATCTTATTTAATCTTCCAGCAATTAATGCATCCAATACAAGATAAAGAGATTTTTTCTTATAATCTTTATCTAACCATCCAATAGCATTCAAATAATTACCCTCTGTAATATTAACCAATGTCTTATAAAGTTCTATCTCCTCAGTTATCTCTTCATTTGAAATATCATCTTTTATAATAGATTTAAGTTTATCACTTGTTTTATCTATAAGTTGGTCTGTCATAACAGCAAAAATACCTGAGAGATAATTTTTTGCATTAAGATGATATGAGCGTGTAAAATGTTTATTTGCATTTGGCATATCACCAAGTTGAGCATATGTTAAAGCTAAATTATAATGAAGTATCGAATGTTTTGGTTGTACTTTTATCAATTTTTGTAAATCTTCATTTGCTGACCGTATTTGAAACTCTAATGCTTTTTTAATAGCTTTAGCTATTCCACTATTTGCACTTGATGAGGAAGCACTTGTTTTTAGATACTCTTGAGCAGATTTAATATTATCTATATACATATTTGCATTCCCTTTTTGAATATAGTTAATAGCTATATTTGGGTCAAAAAGTTTATAAGGAGAGAAATAAAATATTTTTTGATATGTTATAAATTTTGAATCCTGAACATCTTTTCTATAATGATTTTGTGCCTTTGTAGCATTAAAAAGTGACTCTTTTAATTTTACTTTTATAGGATAATATTTATATGTTTCCTCCTGAAATTTATCGGTAGCCTTTTTTATATCTCCTGCTCCACTTGCTACTGCACCAGCTTTTATTTTTGTTAATCCACGAGCAAGAGTTGCTCTTAATATCTCTTGATTTTTTTTAATTGCTTCACTAAAATGTTGTATAGCTAAAGGATAATCACCTATTCTTGAATAAAGAAGTGCTATATTGAAATCATCAAATGGATTAAGATTTTTTTCCATAGCTTCAACAGCTTCATAATTGTTCCCAAAAAATGCAGACAATTTTGCTTTTAGATGTTTTTGAGTTTCTGGATACTCTTGAGAATCATTATGTTTTAAAGCGATTAATGCCTCTAAATAGTTATGGTTATAATAGTTGATTATGGTGTAATAGTAAGAATATAATGGTGATTTTAGTTCATAAGAGAGATAGGCTTGTGCTAAATTTATATAATATTGAAAGTTTTGTTCATCTTTAAGATATAAAGAACAAACTGCTGCATTGATAGCACTAACACATCTTTTTTCATTATTTTTGATGGCCTTTTTAAAACTAGATAGAGCCATTGAATATTGTTTGTTTTTTAATTGTGCAACACCTAGATTATAAAGAGAGATAGCTTCACTATATGTTGCTATCTTTTCATATAAAAAAAGAGCATCAGGTTTTGAACCATTTGCATAGAGATAGTTAGCTTTTGCTATCATATTTTCTAGTTTACTTGGTTCGATTGTTTCAACTTGTTTTTTTTCTAACTTACTCTCAATAAAATTAATAGATTTTTGGAATATAGGTTCTTTTGTTTGAGATGATTTCATAACTAAAAGTGTAATAATTACTACAATAGTTAAAATAATAACTCCACCCCCTCCATAGATAATCATTTTTTTATGTTGAGCTGTTTTATTTACTTTCGTTTGTGTTTCTATCTCCTCTTCACTATCTCTTTTTACTCCAGCTGCTTCATTCTCCTCTATAATAATTATATTTTCATCTATATCACTCATCAAGTTCCTTTATAGCTCTATTACGAGCTTCAAATATTTTTAAAATAGTTAGAAAAAAAGCTGTTATAGCAGGTCCTAAAATCATTCCCCAAAACCCAAAAGTTGTAAGCCCAGCAATAATAGCAAAGAAGATAAGCAGTTCATTCATTCGCTTATCTTCCTCTTCCAGTAATCGTATATTTATCTCTTTTATTATAAGTGGTTTTATAAAAGTATCTGCAACTATCGATATCATAATTATTGAGTATAAAGCGATAAATATAGCACTAGAACTATTCCCAAGGGAGAGTTCATATATCATAAATGGTATCCACATTAATGCACCACCAATGATAGGAATAAGAGATGCAAAACCATACATAATCCCAAAAAGTAATCCATTATAACCCATAAAAGAGATAGCTACACCAAAAAGGATACCTTGAAACATCGCATTTACTAAAATAGAATAGAACACAACACTCATAACAGATGAAAGCTCTTTTACTAAAATATCTGATTCAGCTAAAGAGATATAAACAACACGTTTTAAGAAAGCACTCATACTTGCACCGTTATATTGAATAAAAAAATAGAATACAACAACTAAAAAAGCATTTTTTAAAAATCCAGCACTAAATGCTCCTATTTTTGTAGTTAAAGATATTGTAATTGTTGTAATTGATTTAATATCCATCTCAATAAAAATATCTTTAATATAGGGTTTTACAAAAAGAAGATAATCTGGTGGCGAATGGATAAAATTTTTAATAAAAAGTTCAATATTATAAAAAACTTGAGGCTCAAGAGAGTTAAGCTGTATAGTAAGAGTTGTTAAAAAATATCCCAATGGAGCAAAAAACATTGTAGCTAATAAAAAGCTAGAGATAGAAGCTGCTACAAGTCTATTTTTTAATTTTTTCTCTAAAAATGTTTGAATCTCTGATGTTGAAACAGCAAGAAGAGATGCGATAGTTATAATAAAAAGAAATGGAAGATAGAGAATATAGAGCCAATAGAGAGAAGTAGCGAAAAGTATCGCTACAAAATAGTGTTGCTTCATTTTAAAATCTTCTTCTCATCTATTTTAGGTGGAGTAATATTTAATATATCATAAGTTACAGAAGTAGCTTTTCTCCCTTTTGCAGTTCTCTCTAAAAAACCATTTGCTATAAGGTATGGTTCTAAAACATCCTCAACTGTTCCCTCATCTTCACTTAAAGATGCAGCGATAGAACTAAGACCCATTGCTCTTCCTTGCGCAGAAGCTAAAAGGTTTAAAAGTCTTAAATCCATCTCATCAAAACCGTGAGAGTTGATACCTAACTCATTAAGTGCATATTGAGTTCTATTGTAGTCTATATGCTTTTCATCTGCCACATCTGCAAAGTCACGTACACGGCGAAGTAAACGAAGGGCTATCCGAGGTGTTCCTCTACTTCTTTTAGCTATCTCTATGGAAGCTGTTTTAATAATCTCTTTATCAAGTTTATTAGATGCTTGAGTGATAATCTGTGCTAACTCTTCAGAGGAGTAAAACTGCATTCTAAAACTCATACCAAATCTATCTCTAAGTGGATTAGATAACATTCCTGCTCTTGTAGTTGCCCCTATAAGAGTAAATCGTGGAAGGTCTATCTTTACTGTTTGTGCAGCTGGTCCACTTCCTATAATGATATCTATTCTAAAATCTTCCATAGAGGAGTAGAGTATCTCCTCGACTGCTGGAGATAAACGATGAATCTCATCTATAAATAGTATGTCTCCCTCTTCAAGATTTGTTAAGATAGCTGCTAAATCTCCACTTTTCTCTATCATAGGGGCTGCTGTTACTTTTATATTTGCATTCATCTCATTGGCAATGATAAGTGCTAAAGTTGTTTTTCCAAGTCCAGGAGGTCCAAAAAAAAGAACATGGTCTAGTGCTTCAGAGCGTTTTTTACTTGCTTCTATAAAAACCCCAAGGTTTTTTTTTATCTGTTCTTGCCCTATATATTCACTCCAAGCGTCGGGACGAAGAGTAACTTCACTACTCTCTTCACCCATATCAAAGGTTTCTATCTCTACTAATCTTTCCATATATTTAAAAACCTAGTAGGTGTGAATTTCTTGAGGAAATTCACGGGATTTTACATCATCGGAGTAGTTTTTTACAGCATCTCTTACTAGTGAAGCTCCATCCATATATTTTTTGACAAATTTAGGTGTAAAAGCTTCAAATAGTCCTAACATATCTGAAAAAACAAGAACTTGTCCATCTACACCATTACCTGCACCTATACCTATAACAGGAATATCAACACAAGATGCTATCTCTGTTGCAACTTCAGCTTTGACACCCTCTATAACTAAACAAAAAGCACCTGCATCTTCTATCGCTCTGGCATCTTCTATAAGTTGTAACTGCTCTTGAGATGTCTTTCCTTTTACTTTATACCCACCATCTCCACGAACAGATTGAGGTAAAAGACCAATGTGTCCACATACTGCTATACCATTAGTCGTAAGATGTTGAACTACCTCGGCTTTCTCTTGACCACCCTCTATTTTTATACAATCAGCTGATGTTTTCTGAAATACTTTTATAGCATTTTTAAGCGCATCTTTTTTATTTGTATATGTTCCAAATGGCATATCACAGATTACAAAACTATTTTTTGCACCTCTGCATACGGCATCTGTATGGTAAATCATCTGCTCCATTGTTGCACTCAACGTATCACTTTTACCTGCAAAGCTCATATTTAAACTATCACCTACTAAAATCATATCTGAAGACTCTTCTAAAAGAGTAGCAAATAGGGCATCATAAGCTGTTATCATCACTAAAGGTCTTACACCTTTAGCTTTTTTTATAGAATTTATTGTCATTTTTTTATTCATTAGGAACTCTTTTTATTCAATCTTTTAATTAATAGGAATTTTAACTAAATTACGTGATTTTCACAAACTCCATAGCCTTAGAGTTTACAAAAGCTAACTTGTACCATTGTACTTTTGGAGCAATTAGATTTAATCGTGCTGGATTTGAACTACGTGAAAGTGCTACATAAAATTGAGAAGGTGCAAAAATTTCATTTGTTTCAATAATTAAATCCTCAATAGACATCCCTTGTGACTTATGAATAGTAATAGCAAAAGCAAGTTTTATAGGAAACTGATATACACTAAAAAGAGCTTCTTCTAGCAACTCTTTTTTTCCATCAACTATTTTTTCTATCCACCGTGTTCGATGTTGAACCATAGTTTCTAATTTGATGATTTTTTTATCATTCTTTTCTATATAAATAAAGTCATTATCGATATTTATAATAACTCCTCGTTCTCCATTAAAATAGTTCCAAGAGTTTCTTGTAAAAAGGACAGGGGCATCTATTTTTAGGTTTAACTCTCTCTCTATTCTTGCATCTTCTAAGAATCTATCTATCTCATACTCTTTCGTAGATTTTTTGTGTACAATAATTTCAGCCTCTTTTATAACAAGTTCATTATTTATACTTTCTAACTGTTTTTTATTATGTCGTATTGATGAACTGTTTTTTCCAAAAAGAAAAGTAAAATCGTGTAGGTCGTGAGGAATAGGTTTTATATAGCTATTGAGATGATTATGAATAGTTTCATCTATCACTCCAAAACGGATATGATTAAGAAGTTCTATAAAATTTTTATCATCAGTTCTATATATATGAGTAAGTTCTATCTTTTCAAACTGATACTCTTGCCAACTTTTTGATTCAAAAGCAAACTTTACTTCATTTTTTCCACGAACAACAGGAGGAAGTTGTAAAAAATCACCTACAACTAAAATAGCACCCTTAAAATTTGCTTGTGAGAGGCGAAGTCTTATCATATCAAAAAGAGTATCACTCACCATAGAAATTTCATCAATAACTATCAAACTCATAGAAGATATAAGCTTTTGAATTTTTTTCTTTAACTCAAATTTACCATCTCTTTGTAGTGTTTCTATATCTGAAGCTATCCCTAAATCTAAAAAACTATGAAGTGTTTGTCCTCCTATTAAAGTTGCTGCCATCCCTGTTGAAGCTAATTTAGCAACTTTTTTAGCATCCTCTTCAAATATATCTATAATTTCACAAACAAGAGTAGTTTTTCCAACTCCTGCACCACCAGTTAAAAAAACTTTTTCATTTTTCTTTAATTTTTTAATTATCCTATTTTTCAACACTTGCATCCTCTTTTTTCACTGTAAAATTATAGAGTGAATTACTTCTTTTTCCCTTATCTTTATCTTATTTTGCTACTATATATCTATAAAAATCATATATTCAAAAGGCTATCCAATTCTAGTACATATCTGTTGTAGTGTTGATTCACACTTTTTTTTAGAAAAGCTTCAAATGGATTATCCAGATGAAAAGTTAATCGGTTTTTTTTATGACCCAAATATTCATCCCTATTCTGAATATCAGCTTCGACTACTAGATGTTCAACACTCCTGTAATAAGTTAGGTATCGAACTTATAGAGGGAGCGTATGATTTTGAAAATTGGTTAAATATTGTAAAAGGTTTTGAGAAAGAGCCTGAAAAAGGGAAGCGTTGTGAACTCTGTTTCGATAGACGTTTTGAAGTTAGTGCAAATAAAGCATTAGAGTTAGGAGAAACATCTTTTACCACAACACTTTTAGTCAGTCCATTAAAATCTCAAGAACAATTGAAAAATAGTGGTAAAATTTTTTATAAGCAACATAATATAAAATTTATTGCTGTTGATTATCGCTCAAATGGAGGAACTCAAGACCAAAGTCGAGTAACAAAAGAGCAAAAACTTTATAGGCAAGATTATTGTGGATGTATCTTTGGATTAACGATGCAAAGGGAACAGCAAAATAAAATTATGGATGAGCTGTTTTCTCCCATTTCAAATCAAATTTTACCAGCATCCATAGAAGAAAGATTAGAAATATATACAAAACGAATTACATTAGAAGAGAATAATAAAAACTATAAAATAATAAAACAAAAATTTTTAAACTATCGTCAATTTAATTTGAAAGTTATTGCAGGTAAAAAAGAGAACATTAATGCTTATGCATTAAATTACTCAACACTTCCAAGAAAAAAAGCACAAGGTCGCATAGAGTTTGAAAACAATAATATTCACTATCTTAATCGTGAAGAGATAAAATTTATTACTTTGGAACTATTTAATAATTTTGCTAATACTCAATATAGCTCTGTTAAAGAACTTATTTTTAATCCACCATCTTTTAATGATGAATTTTTAATACGAAATCAGATAATAAATTTAAGTTATAATCTAACTCCTATTATTGTTGTCGATGAAATAATAGATAAAAAATTAACGATTTTTCTTGATGCAAAAACTTATGAAGATACAAAGGAAATTATAATGATTATATAATCTTTTTTTAGGTAGAATAGCTAAAAAATATTTTACAAGGCTTTTACTTATGATTATGGATGTTATTGAAATTCAAGAAATTTTACCTCACAGATACCCTTTTTTACTAATCGACCGTGTTACTGAGATTGAAGTAAATGAGTCTTTAATAGGTTATAAAAATGTAACTATTGGTGATAATGTATTTCAAGGTCACTTTCCAGGTCATCCAATTTACCCAGGTGTTATGATTTTAGAGGGTATGGCACAAGCTGGTGGAATTTTAGCATTTAAAAGTATGAATATGACAAAAGAGGAAGCAGCAACTAAAGTTGTTTATTTTATGAGTATCGATAAAGCTAAATTTAGAGCCCCTGTAAAACCAGGTGATAAACTAGAATATCATTTACGTGTTATCAAACAAAAAGGTGCTATTTGGATGTTAGATGCTAAAGCCTATGTGGATGGTAAACTAGTTTCACAAGCTGAATTAAAAGCTATGATAGTTGATAAATAGAAGTAAGCTATGAGTTCAAATATATCTCACTTAGCAGTTATTGAAGAGGGTGCTACAATTGGTAAAGATGTTAAAATCGGTGCTTTTTGTTTCATATCATCTGAAACTACTATCGGTGATGGAACAACGATTGCTCAAAGTAGTTGCATCTATGGTAAAACTACTATCGGTAAAAATAACACTATCTTTTCTCATTCTGTTTTAGGTTCAGTACCTCAAGATTTAAAATTTAATGGTGAAGATGTTGAACTTATTATTGGAGATAATAACACAATAAGAGAGTTTACACTTTTCAACCCTGGTACAAAAGGTGGTGGTGGTAAAACTATTGTAGGAAATCACAATCTTTTTATGGGTTATGTCCATTTAGGGCATGATGTTATTATTGGTAATCACTGTATTTTAGCGAATGCAGCGACATTAGCAGGTCATGTTGAACTTGGTGATTATGTTGTTATTGGTGGTATGACACCAATTCATCAATTTATTCATATTGGTGATTATGCTATGATAGGTGGAGCGAGTGCATTAGCTCAAGATGTACCACCATTTTGTATGGCAGAGGGAAATCGTGCTAATCTTCGAGGATTAAATTTAACAGGCTTAAGACGTAAGTTGGAAAGAGATGATATAAATGCACTTAAATCTGCTTATAGAGAACTGTTTGAATCTGGGAAACCACTCAAAGATACGGCAAGTGAACTATTGGAAAATATAGATAATCATTATGTAAATGATTTATGTAACTTTATTCTAAAAACAAAACGAGGAATCCCATTTGAGAGGAAAAATATATGATTAATAGAAATTGTAGTTTCTGTGATGCTAAAGAGAGTGAAGAGAACCCAATAATTGCTGGAAATGGTGTTTATATCTGTAAAAACTGTGTTATTTCTGCTTATAAAATTATGTTTGGTGATGAAAAAATAGAAAACAGTCAAAAAAATGATGAGCTACTCGAAGCTGTTGATACACTTATGACACCTAAGGAGTTAAATAATTTTTTAGGTGATTATATCATTGGTCAAGAGAATGCTAGAAAACTTTTAAGTGTTGCTGTTTATAATCACTATAAAAGAATTTTTAAAGTTCAAAAAGTTACAGATGATGATACTGAGATAGCAAAATCAAATGTTTTACTGATTGGACCAACAGGTTCAGGTAAAACATTGATGGCACAAACGATAGCAAGAGTTTTAAATGTACCTATCGCTATTGCAGATGCTACAAGCTTAACAGAAGCTGGATATGTTGGTGAGGATGTTGAAAATATTTTGACAAAACTTATTCAATCAGCTGATGGTGATGTAGAGAGAGCTCAAAAAGGGATAGTTTTTATCGATGAAGTGGATAAAGTAGCTCGAATGAGTGAAAATCGTTCAATTACGAGAGATGTATCTGGAGAGGGTGTACAACAAGCACTTCTTAAAATTATAGAGGGTGCAGATGTAAATATTCCACCAAAAGGCGGACGTAAACATCCAAATCAAGAGTTTACATCTATCGATACTACAAATATTTTATTTATTTGTGGTGGTGCTTTTGATGGTCTTCATGATATTATGAAAAGAAAACAGGGGCAAAATGTTCTTGGTTTTGGGCATGATAAAAAGACTAAAGATGAACAAGAAGTTACTTATGATATGGTTGAACCTGATGATTTAGTCTCTTATGGTCTTATTCCTGAACTTATAGGTCGTTTACCTATTATTGCCTCTTTAAGTGAAATTACCGAAGATGATATGGTTCGTATATTGACAGAACCTAAAAATTCACTTATTAAACAATATAAAAAACTTTTTGCTATTGATGATGTTGAGTTAAATTTTGATGAAGATGCACTTAGAGCTATCGCAATGAAATCGATAAAAAGAAAAACTGGTGCAAGAGGTTTACGAGCAATTTTAGAAGAAAATATGTTAGATATTATGTATGAACTACCTGAATATGAAGGGTATGAAGTCTTAATAACAAAAGAGGTTATAGACGATGGTGAAAAGCCTGTTTATGTCAAAAAAACAGATTCAAAAATAGCTTAAGGTAAAAAGATGATATTTAATAAAATTATAGGTCTTTTCTCTAATGATTTGTCAATAGATTTAGGAACTGCAAATACTATTGTAATCGCTAAAGGTCGTGGTATTATTATTAATGAGCCATCTGTGGTTGCGGTAAAAACTGAAAAATATGGTCATGCTCGTGTTTTAGCAGTTGGGCATGAAGCGAAAGATATGGTAGGGAAAACACCTGGAAATATCAAAGCTATTCGTCCAATGAGAGATGGTGTTATCGCTGATTTTGATATGACTGAAAAGATGATTAGAAAGTTTATTGAAAAAGCACATGGTAGAAGCTCTTTAATCAGTCCTAGAATTATTATATGTGTTCCTTATGGTCTTACGCAAGTTGAAAGAAAAGCTGTTCGTGAATCTGCTTTAAGTGCTGGTGCTAGAGAAGTTTTTCTTATAGAAGAGCCTATGGCAGCAGCTATTGGTGCAGGTGTTGAAATTAGAGAGCCTAAGGGAAATCTAGTTGTTGATATTGGTGGTGGTACTACTGAGATAGGTGTTGTTTCTTTAGGTGGTCTTGTTTTATCAAAATCTATCCGTACAGCTGGAGATAAAATAGACCAAGGCATAGTAAACTATGTAAGAAAAAAATATAATCTTTTAATTGGTGAGCGAGTTGCTGAAGAGATTAAAATTGCTATCGGAACAGCTACACAACTTGAAGAAGAGTTATCTATGACTATTACTGGTCGTGACCAAGTGGAAGGGCTTTTAAGTTCAGTTGAATTGACAAGCGAAGATGCAAGAGAGGCGATGAAAGAACCTTTAGTTGAAATTTCAGAAGCTCTTTTAAGTGTTTTAGAAAAGATTCCACCTGATTTGGCTGGAGATATTGTAAACCATGGTATTATTCTTACTGGTGGTGGAGCTTTGATTCGTCAATTTGATAAATACCTTTCAGATATAGTTCGTATTCCTGTATTTGTTGCAGATGAACCTCTTTTAGCTGTTGCCCGTGGAACAGGACGAGCATTAGAAGAGATAGACCTACTCCAAGAACTATTTGAAAATGAATAAAGAGCTCTTTAGCTTTTTATTTATATTTGTAGCTTTATCTATTACTGCTCTGAACTACTCCTCTAGTGTTCAAATTCCAACTATTACTCTTTTAAATGATACAAAAATAACTTACCACCATTTTATTGAATATATTGAAACAAATGTCGATAAACATTTTTACCAAGCTCAAAAGATTACTGAATTAGAGGAAGCTCTTCAAAAGTATGAAAATAACCATCTTGTAATGCAACAACTAGCCAATGAAATTAAAGAACTTTTTGAAGAAAATAACTCTAAATTTAAAAGTGACCCAAGAGTTGAATTAGTTCGCTCTATCTCATATAAAAAGTTCGGTAACCTTAATAGAGTTTGGATAGATATGGATGATTTTAATAGCTCTAAAATATATGGTTTAACCTATAAAGAGTTAGTTGCAGGTATAGTAATATCTAAAGATGGAATGCCTTTAGCACTATTAAATAAAGATGTAAAAAGTTCTTATGCTGTATATATAGGAAAAGAGAAAGCTCCCGGTATAGCACATGGAAATAACTCTGAAAACATTCTTGTTAAATTTATTCCAACATGGTTTCAAATTCATAAAGGGGATGAAATTATTACATCTGGTTTAGATAAAATATTTTTCAAAGGTTTAAAAGTTGGAAAAGTTATTTCTGTTACATCATCTCAAGGTTATCAAAATGCTATTGTAAAACCATATTTTAAAGCAAATGAATTAAATTATTTTCATATCATAAGGAACTTATATTGAAACATATATTAATTATCTTTTTCATTGTATTGAATCTATTAGCACAAGAGAGTAGAGAAAAAATTACTATCGGTACAGGTATTTATACTCAAACTCAACCCTATAAAGGTGTAAAAAAACTACTATTACCATCTCCAATTATATTTTTTGATAATAGTATTATCTATATGAGATGGACTCGTATAGGATTATATTTTTTTGGTGAGAAACAAGAAAACTATGCTTGGGCTTTTTCATTTACAGCTATGCCTCGAACTTATGGATATAGTTCAGATGATATAGAGGGTATGAAAGAGAGAGAGAGTAGTTGGGAAGGTGGATTATCTTTTAGTGGAAAATTAAAAGAATTTTATATAGAATTAATGGCATTAACAGATATTTTAGATAGATATGATTCTTATGTTGTAAAAACAGATATTGGATACAACTTTAAAATTAATAATTTTTCTTTTTATCCTAGTTTAAATATAAGTTATCAATCCTCAAATTTTACAAACTACTATTATGGAGTAGAAAAAGATGAAGCAAATATAAATAGAAAGCAATATATTAGTTCATCTGGCTATCAATTTGGTGTTCAAACCTATATAGAGTATCCTATTACTCAAAAATTATCAACACTTATTAATTTTAAAGCTGATATATTATCTAATCAAGCAAGAAATAGCCCTTTAATAAATAATAAATATATATATTCTGGGCTACTCTCTTTTATGTATAGTTTTGAATATTAATTTTCTGTTCTATTTTCCCAAACAAAAAGAGCCAAACATCTTATCTAACATCTCATCATTTTCAAAAGGTCTTGTGATAGATGCCATCTCTTTTATAGCCTCATTAAGATGAAAGGAAAATATCTCTAACTCTTGGTCTTGTAGTGGAAGAGAGGCATCCTCTATATTCGATAGTGTATTTTCAACAGCTGAAATCTGTCTCTGAGAGATAAGCATCATCTCATCAGAACTCTCTGTTGTATCCATCATATTTTCCAAAAGTTTTATAAGAGTATCAACCTCTTTTTGGGAACTTATTTCTAAATTAAAATTTATATCATCTTTTAAAAATTTAGCTTCTAAATCTATCTTGTTTTTTATATATATAATCTTCTTTTGAGAGGAAAATCCCTTGACAAGTTCTAATATTTTACTATCTTCTTCATCAAATTTTGATGAGTTATCAAAGAGTGTAATCACTATATCACTAGCTTCTATCGCTTCTATACTTCTCTCTATTCCTATCTTCTCTATCTCATCATTTGCATCGCGGATACCTGCTGTATCTACTATACGAATAAGATGTGTTCCTATCTTTACCTGCTCTTCGATAGTGTCTCTTGTTGTACCTGCTATATCACTTACTATTGCACGATTATAGTTTAACAAACGATTTAAGAGAGAACTTTTTCCAACATTTGGTTTTCCAACGATAGCAACTTTAAAGCCTTGCATTAAACCTTCTCTCGCTTTACTTGCTAGAAGTGTAGAGTTCAATGATTTTAAAAGTTCATCAAGTTTATTTTGTATTTGTTGAACTAAATCATCAGGTAAATCCTCCTCTGCATAGTCAATAGTAACTTCAGAATAGGCTAATATATGAATAATATCATCACGAACTTTTTCTATATACTCTTTTAAAGAACCTTTCATTTGGGAAGCTAAGATTTTAACAGCATCCTCACTTTTAGCTTCTATAAGCTGTGCAATTGCTTCAGCTTCACTTAGGTCTATTCGTCCATTAAAAAAAGCTCGTTTAGAGAACTCTCCAGCAGTGGCTAACCTTGCTCCAGTATTTAAACAAGCTTTTAAAATAGTTTGTGCAACTATAAATCCACCATGACATTGAATCTCCACAACATCTTCAGCTGTAAATGAGTGAGGTGCTTTAAAAAATATCGCTATCGATTCATCTATAAGTTCATTTTTGGAGTTGTATATATTTGTAAGTGTGGCATAACGGGGAGTTAAAATATCTCTTTTTGTTAAGATTTTGGCTATATCTAAAGCTCTATCACCGCTCAATCTTATAATTGCGATAGAACCTATACCATTTGCAGTTGCAATGGCACAGATTGTGTCAGTATTCATATTTAGTTATGATACTCATTTATAATTATATATTTAAGTCCATCACGAGTAGTACGTATAACTACATATTTATCAGGATAAACATCTCTCAATTTACGAAGTGCTATCTGGATGAGAACACCATCAAGAACTTTAGTTTGCGCACGACCCTCTTTTTCTACTGTTTCGTGAACAGATAAAAGGTATCTATCTACTGAATCTTCTTGATTTTTTAAAAATTCAGCTATCTCTAAACGTAATTGAACATCATATTTAGTATTAATCCAATTAAATATCATATAAGATATAGCTTTGTATCTATACCCCTCTTTTCCTATAAGAAGTGCAGAATCATTTCCTCTAAAGTTTACTAAAACTGTGTTTTCATCATAAGCAGTTACATCGATAGAATCAATATTAAAGCAAGTTAGGTCAAAAAGAGCATTAATCTCTTCACTAATACTTTTCGCTTTTTGTTGAATATCGCTTCCTATCTCTTGGTTATCATATTCATCATCATAATCTGCTGTGAATGCTAAACCATTATCTAAATCATCATAGTCATCATCTTGGTCACTTACAAATGATGTTGGCATAATTGTATCGTTTAAAATTTTATTATGCTGTTTCTTTTGAATAACTTTTTCTCTCTTTTTAGGGGCAAATTTAACTTCTGCTTTTACCTCTTTTTTTTCTCTAATAACTCTTTTCTTTGGAACACCTCTAACTTCTGGCTCTTCATCAAAATCTTTTGTTTCATAAATAGGTTTTCGTTTTTTAGGTTTAACTTTTTGAACCTCTATCTCATTTTCAGTATCATCTTCATAAACAGTTTTTTTTCTTTTAACTTCTCTTCTTTTTACTGGTTTATGTTCTTTTGGAGCAGGGTGTCTTTTCTCTTTTTTTACAACAATTTCCTCTTCGGCAGGAACATCATAATCATCATCTAAATAGTCCTCTTCCTCTTCTTCATACTCTGGATGAGCTTTTTTAGGATTATGAGCAGCAATAATAATTGCATTCTTTTTAAAAAGTCCAAATACACCTGGACTAGGTTGCTGAATAACTTCTACTTTTAACTCAGATGCAGAACATCTAAGTTTAGAAGAGGCTTTCTTATATGCTTCTTCTAATGTTTGGGCTTCTATCTTAACCATTTTTTTTCTCCGTGTGTTTTGCTATTGCTATTTCAGCATCTTTTTTATTTTTAAATTGTTGATTTACAATAAATTGTTGAGCTATTGAAAAAAGATTATTAACAAACCAGTATAAAACTAGACCTGATGGGAATGTAACAAAGAAAAATGTAAATATAAGTGGTAAAAATTTAAATACTTTTTCTTGTAATGGGTCTGTAAAATTGTTTGGTGTAAGTTTTTGTTGATAGTACATAGATGCACCCATTAAGATAGGTAATACAAAGAAATTATCCATACGAGAAAGGTCATCTATCCATAAAATCCACTCTGCACCTTGAAGTTCCACAGCATTTAATAAAACTCTATATATTGCAAAAAATACAGGTATTTGAAGTAACATTGGCAAACATCCACCAAGTGGGTTTGCTCCATGTTTCTTATACATATCCATAACTGCTGCATTCATACGTTGTGGGTCACCTTTGTATTTAGCTTGAAGCTCTTTAATCTTTGGAGATATCTCTTTGATTTTTTGCATAGAAACCATACCCTTGTAAGTTAAAGGGTAAAGCATAATTCTAATTACAAGAGTAAGTGCTATGATAGACCAACCCCAGTTACCAAAAATTCCATGTAACCAAGAGAGGAAGCTAAAAAGTGGTTTTGAAGCAAAAGTAAACCAACCATATTCAATGGCATTTGTTAAAATTGGGTCGATAGTATTTAAAACTTTATAATTTTTTTGACCTACATAACCACTAAATTGCATAGTTTGAAGTGCGTCAAAATAAACTATTGGATTGTCATCACGGTCACGCTCTACAATCACATTAGTATCTTTAGAGAGGTTATATATGATGGTTGCTGAGTATTGGTCAAATGCTGAGATAAGTTCAACACCGCTAAATGTTTTACGACCTTCTGCATCACCATCAGCTATAATAGTAGCTATCTCGTCATCTGTATAAATCATAGCACCAACAACTGTCATCATCTGAGTTGTTACTTCTGGGCGTTGTCCTAAATATACAAAATATCTTTGATTTTCTGAGAGTGATACAACTGCATCATAATGACCATCAGGAAAAAATGTAAGCTCTTTTGTAACTGTTAAAGTTGATAATTTTTGCGTTAAAACTACTTTAGAAGCTGAATCTTTTAAATCTATTTGTTGAATAGATGTTGTATATGGAACTGTCATCGCTTCTTTATTGAGTGCTTCATCTAAAAATCTAATAAAAAGAGGTTTTGTTGCAAAAGCTGGAATCAGCTGGGCATTATTTCCTTCTTTGTCATTATATTTCTTTTGAAGAAGTTCTTTTGAAGATATACGACCTAATGTATCGATTTTTAATATAAAATCTTTATGTGATACAGTAACAATATCACTTGATGCGGTTGATGCCATTCTATCTTGAGCTGATATTGTATGGCCTACTGCATTTTCAACTAATAAACTTTTTTGCGTTGAGTTGTCTTTTAACTCTATTTTTTGAGCATTTTCTGCTCCCTCTAATGGTTGTTGCACTGGTGGAAAAATAGCTGTATAGACAGTAAAGAACAGTACAGATAAACCTACTGCTATTAACAATCTTTGATTTGGTGTCATTTTGTCAAACACAAATTACCCTTTATATGAAAAATTTTTTATGATGTAGTAACGGTTTTTTTTATTGGGAACCAGCCAATATTCAATAGATGTAATATCTAGTTTTGAAGGTTTTATAATTAGCTTATCCAATAAAGGATATTCTATTCCACCATCGAAAAGTTGATTACACCGTAGTATTCTAGTAGAAGAGTGATAAAAAGCACTTAAAATGGAGTTGTTTTTAAAGTTTAAACGAGCATATTCACTACAAGTTGGATAATATCGACAACTTCCATAACCGATAAGAGTAAAGAATTTTTGATATAACCAAAGTAGCTTTAATAAAAATGTTTTTATCATTTTTGATTTTCTTTAAATGCATAAGATTTTTTAACAACTTTATGAAAGTCATTCATTAGTTGTTTATGAGAGGTATCAATTATTGATTGTTTTGCAACAAAAATATATATACCGTCTTTAAGAGAGTTGGAATAATCTAAAAAAATAGCACGAAGCTTTCTCTTTGCTCGATTTCGTTTTACTGCATTTCCAATTTTTTTGGTTGCCGTAAAACCTACTTTTTTTATTCCACTTTGAGGAAGGAAAAAAAGTACAACATTCGAAGAATGCTGATTTTTTCCTTTTCTATAAATACGTTGAAACTCTTTGTGGAGTTTTAGCGTATTAAATCCACCTAAACTGTCAATTTTTTACGACCTTTAGCACGACGACGATTTAAAATGTTACGACCATTTTTAGTAGCCATACGAGCTCTAAAACCATGAGTTCTTTTTCTTGGTGTATTATGTGGTTGGTATGTTCTTTTCACTACATATCCTTATATAAAATTAAGTTCGAAATATTACTCAAATTTTACTTAAAATGTTATTAATTTTTAAATTCAAACAACTATTTGATAGCGATAAAAGTGGCAAAATTAGACCATCTAAAGATAACTTCACAGTGAGAAAAACCTGAATTTAATGCCATCTTAATATTTTCCTCTTCACTATATGGAACAAGTACATTTTCTAATGCTTCTCGTTTTTGAACTATCTCATATTCTGAATAACCTTGAGTCTTCTTGAAATCATAATAACATTCTATAAGCTCTTTATTTAATTTTGAGTGATGAGATATAACTTTTTCACTAAATATAAAAAGACCACCATTATTTGTAGTGTTAGATATTTTTTTTACTAACTCTTCACGTACTAAAGGGCGTATAAACTGTAAAGTATAGTTACTTATAAATATATCTGCCATCTCATAGTTATATGTTAAAATATCTGCATTTTCCAATGTAATATCAGCACTTAAAGCTTTACATTTCTTTTTTGCACGTTTTAACATAGCCTCTGAATTATCTAATCCAATAAGTTTTGCATCTACCTCTAATTTTCGTTTAATGTTTATAAGTAAAGAGGCCGTAGAACAGCCTAAATCATAAACAATAGAACCATCTTTAAGATTTTTATCTACAAAAAATTCTGTAATTTTTTGACTTTCATCGTAAAATGGTACACTCCGAGCAAGCATATCATCAAAGACTGCTGCAACTTCTTCATCAAATTCAAACTGTTTTTTTATTGGTTTAGAAAATACTTTATCATTCATAGTATAATTCTATCTAAATATACTAAAGGAAAAAATATGGAGCTAGATATATCTTCAATTATGATGGGATTTTTTATTATTTTATTGATATTAAGTATTTGGAAAATTTATGTTTTTTTACCAAATAAAGAGTTAGAAGATGATGATTCGACACAAGAAGCACAAGAAAATATAAAGAAAGTTTTATTACTTGTTGTAAAAGAGAATAGAGGAGATTTAACTAAAACTAGATTATTTTTAAAGATGCAAGAACATAAAGAGTTTGATAAGAAAAAACATTGGAGATTTAATGAGAATAAGTTAAATCAACTTCTTAATTACTATTATAATGAAGATCCCCAAATTAAAAATATTGGGGATATTTATGAAAAACTTACTTAATTTTTACCAATAGCATTTAAATCTTTAAATGCAACCTCTACTCTCTGAACTAAAGTTTTTTGACCATCACGTGACCATTTTCTAGGGTCATAATATTTTTTATTTGGTTTATCATCACCATCTGGATTCCCAATTTGACTTTGCATATAATCTTTATTTTTTTCATAATAATCTTTAACACCTATCCAAGTAGCCCATTGAGTATCTGTGTCAATATTCATTTTAATAACACCATATCCAATCGCTTCAGTTATATCTGAAGGTTCAGAACCTGAACCACCATGAAATACAAAATTAACTGGTTTTTCAATAGTTTGAAACTTTTCTTGAATATATTTTTGAGAGTTATCTAATATAGATGGAGTTAATGAAACATTTCCTGGTTTATAAACACCATGAACATTTCCAAATGATGCAGCAATCGTGAAATATGGAGATACTTTACTCAACTCTTCATACGCATAAGCTACCTCTTCAGGTTGTGTGTATAAAAGAGCATTATCTATCTCTGTATTATCAACACCATCTTCTTCACCACCTGTTACACCTAACTCTATCTCTATACTCATACCTATTTTAGCCATACGTTCAAAATATGTTTTACATGTAGCTATATTTTCTTCTAAAGGCTCTTCGGAGAGGTCTAACATATGAGAAGAGTAAAGCGGTTTACCGTGAGCTTTAAAATGGTTTTCCCCAGCTTCTAAAAGTGCATCTATCCAAGGAAGAAGTTTTCTAGCTGCGTGGTCAGTATGTAAAATAACAGGGATACCATAAGCTTTAGCCATCATATGAACATGAATAGCTCCACTTACAGCTCCAGCAATTGCTGCTCTATCATTTTCATTGCTTAATCCTTTTCCTGCATAGTATGATGCACCACCATTACTAAATTGAATAATTACAGGAGATTTTACTTTTGCAGCAGCCTCTAAAACACCATTAATTGAGTCTGTTCCAACTACATTTACTGCTGGAATTGCAAAACCCTCTTTTTTTGCATAATCATATACTTTTTGAACATCTTCACCAAAAAGAACACCTGCTTCTACTATATTTAAAATTCCTATACTCATTATTATTCCTAAATATTTTTTATTATTCCTATTATATTATAGGCTTCATTTAAAACAACTTTTAAAACTTTTTATTTATAACTCTTTAAACTCTTTCTTAAAAATCATCAATATTACAGAATGTTTTTGTTATTATTTTTACATTAAGATGTAACAAAAAATTAAAGGTCAATATATTGAAAATAGTTCCTACTACGAATGAAAAAAAGTTTAGTTCCCATACTTTACTTGTTACTAAAACAGATTTAAAAGGTAAAATCACTTATGCTAATCGTGGTTTTATGGATATTGTAGGATTTGATGAGACTACTCTTGTTGGGTCTCCACACAATATCATTCGTCATCCAGATATGCCAAAAATTGTATTTAAACTTTTATGGGAGTATCTACAAAAAGGGCAGGAAGTTCATGCTTATGTAAAAAATCTATGTAAAGATGGCTCTTATTATTGGGTATTCGCAAATGTGACACCATCTTATGATAGTAAAAATAATAGCAGAATTATAGGGTATCACTCCTCTCGACGAGTACCAAATAGTAGTGCTTTAGCTATTATAACTCCTCTTTATAAAAAACTTTTAGCTGTGGAAAAAAGTGAAGGTATCGATGCTAGTGAAAAAATATTAAATAATCTACTTAAAGAAAAAGGTCTCGCTTATGATGAATTTATCCTCTCTTTCTAAATTACACTATGCAAACTATGCTCATTTAGCTGTTATATCTATAAGTATGTTTATATCTATAATATTTTTTGAATTTCATATTGTAACTTTTATGTTTAACTTTTTTAATATCGCTATTGCTATCTACGCCTATAAACAGATTCATGTAACGAGAGATTGTCTTAATCGCTCATCTCAAATTATTAAAACAGCAGCTATTGATGGAAATTTTGAAAATCGTCAGCACAATATAGAGGGTAAAGGAGAATTAACAGAGTTAGCATGGAATATAAATGACCTTTTTGACCAAATAGAGAGTATTTTACGTGAAATTAATACTTCAATAGAGTATGCTTCTCATAATCAATATTTTAGAAGAGTAAATACTATTGGATTAAATACAACCTTTATAAAAACAGGTACACTTATAAATCTTTCACTTGATGCGATGGAACAGGAGTTTAAACATCAAGATAAGGAAACTTTTTTTAGTCATCTATCGAGAACAGGTGATGGTTTGATGATAAACTTTCAAAATATTCAAGCACAGATAAGTGAAACCAATGATACTCTTACACAGTTAGCAGTGGAATCACAAGAGAGTGCATCTCTTTCTCGTTCAAATAACTCTGTTGTTGAAGAGATGAATACAAATTTTATAAAGCTTTCTGAAATTATTGCAAAAAATGATGATGCTATTGCTGGTGTTAGTTCTAAAACAGGGGAGATTACATCAGTAATAGATTTAATCAAAGATATAGCAGACCAAACTAACCTTTTAGCTCTTAATGCAGCTATTGAAGCAGCTAGAGCAGGGGAGCATGGTCGTGGTTTTGCCGTTGTTGCTGATGAGGTAAGAAAATTAGCAGAACGAACACAAAAAGCAACAAATGAGATAACTATCTCAATATCAACTTTACAACAAGAAGCTAATGGGATGTTAGATAGTTCTAATGAACTTAACGAGATAGCAGACCAATCGACAAAAAGTGTTGCCACTCTTTATTCATCACTAAAGCAATTTAGTGAAACATCAGAATCGGTACTTCAATCTAGCCGATTTATGAAAAATAAGAATTTTATTGTTTTAGCAAAAATAGACCATATTCTTTTTAAAGCAGATGCTTTAGAACAGTTGAGAGAAGAGAATCAAAAAGAGTTTGATAATCATCATAATTGTAGATTTGGTAAATGGTATTCAACTGATGGTGCTTTGCAATTTGGAGATTCTGAAAGTTTTAAAAAGATAGAAAGTCCTCATGCCCTTGTGCATAATTCTGTTATCTCTAGTTTTTCACTCATAAAAAATAGTGAAGCGATAGAGCATAAAGAGGAAATTTTAAAAAATTTTAAAAATATAGAAGTTGCATCTACTGAACTTTTCAAACTTATGGATAAGGTTCTATTAGAGGAAGCTGATTATTCAAATTTGAATATGAAAAAATAAGAAGAGATTATTTTACTTTTTAAGAAAGATATAAAAGTACAAAATGTATAATGTGAATCGACTTTGCATAATGATAAAATAAAAATCTAAAGACTGGAACTTAACATCTTTAAACAATTAGCAATTATTGGTCCAACAGCGTCAGGAAAAAGTGCATTAGCGATTAGAATAGCTCTCGAAATTGATGCTTATATATTATCGATAGACTCACTGAGCATATATACAGAGATTGATATCGTCTCTGCGAAACCATCAAAGAGTGAGCTTGATAGTGTTAGACACTTTGGAATTGATGTTTTAGGACCCAACCAATATTTTAATGTAGATTTATTTATTAACCTATATCATACAGTCGTGCAAATATGTAAAAAAGACAATAAGAATTTAATCATTATTGGTGGTACGTCTTTTTACCTCAAATCACTTATGCAAGGTTTGTCTAAAATTCCTACGATTACAGAACAAACTATTCAAACAGTAAATTCAAAACTTAAAAATCTTCCTAAATGTTATGATCTCTTAATGGATATAGACCCTCTCTATATGAAGAATATAACTTCAAATGATAGATATAGAATAGAAAAAGCACTTCTTATCTATGAATCTTCAAATATAATTCCTACAAAATGGTTCGAACTTAATCCTCCTAAACCTATTATAGAAAATATTGATATTTTTAATATAGAGGTAGATAGAGAAATATTAAGAGAACGAATTTCTCAGCGTACACAACAGATGTATAGATTAGGTCTCATTGATGAGATCTGTTATTTGGAACAGAAATATTCTCGTCTTCCTAATGCTATGGGTGCAATAGGAATAGTAGAGGTACTTGAGTATCTTGATGGTAAAGTAACTCAAGAGAAGATGCTTGAAAATATTTCTATACATACAGCCCAATTAGCAAAACGACAACAAACTTTTAATCGTACACAGTTTAAAAATGTTGTAAATGCTCCTTTAGAAAAACTTGAATCGATTATTTTAAAACATTTTTTCTAATTTTTTAGAGAAAGGAAATTTATGAAAAATATAGCTATACTTTGTTCGGGTGGTGATGTTTCAGGAATGAATCCTGCTCTTAAACGATTTGTAGAATACTCTTTAGATAAAAACCTAAATCCCTATTTTATATATGATGGCTATGAAGGACTTATCGATAATAAGATAAAAAAAGCATCATATAAAGATGTAAGTGGGATTATAACAAGGGGTGGGAGTATTATAGGTTCTACTAGAAGCTTACGATTTAAAAAAAGAAAACATCGAAAAACAGCAAAAGAGAATTTAGATAAACTTCATATAGATAAACTTATAGTTCTTGGAGGAGATGGTTCTTTTAGGGGAATAAATCAGTTTTCTAAAGAGTTTAATATAAAGTTTTCTGCTATTCCTGCAACAATAGATAACGATATAAATAAAACAGATTATACATTAGGTGTTGATACTGCTCTTAATATTATTAAGGACGCTATCGACTCTCTTCGAGATACAGCAGATGCTTCTAAAAAAGCTTTTGTTATAGAGATAATGGGTCGAGATTGTGGATATTTAGCACTTATGAGTTATCTTACCTCTGGTGCAGAACTTTGTTTAATTCCTGAAGTTGAATACAATTTAGAAGATTATGAACATAAATTTAAAAAAGAGCTAAAAAATGGTCGTAGATATTTTTTAGCGATAGTTTCTGAAGGCATAGAAGAGGATACTAATAGTATAGTAAAATGGTTTGAAACAAAGATAGGGGTAAAATCAAGAGTAACAATATTGGGGCATATTCAAAGAGGAGGAAAACCATCTATATATGATAGAGTTATGGCATATAAATTTGTTACTTATGCTATTGATGCTCTTACAGAAAGAAAAATGAACAACTCTGTAATATGTTATACAAAAAAAGGTTTTAGTTATAAAACTATTAAAGAGGTAGTAAGTTCTCCAAAAAAACTAGATGAAGAACTTTTAAAACTACTCTGATATTATTTAGTAAGTCTAACTCTTACCGATTGTTCGTGAGCTGTTAAACCCTCTGTATTTGCTATTAAAGCACACTCTTCTCCTATCTCATTTATCGCATTTTTACTAAATGAGATGATAGAAGTTTTTTTCATAAAGTTTTCAACACCAAGTGGAGAATAAAATTTTGCTGTTCCACCTGTTGGTAAAGTATGGTTTGGACCAGCTACATAATCACCTATCGCTTCAGGAGTATTATGCCCTAAGAAAATTGCTCCAGCATGTTTTATAAGTGGTAAAAGCTCAAAAGGTGAAGTGGTTGCAACCTCTAAATGTTCAGGTGCTATCTCATTCATCAGTTTTATAGCTTCTTCCATAGTTTGAGTTACTATTATAGCTCCTCTCTCTTCTATCGACTTTCTTGCTATCTCTTGACGAGGAAGTTTCACTAACCAGTTTTCTATCTCTACTTTTACAGCATCAGCTAACTTTTGTGATGGAGTTATTAGGATAGAACTTGCCATCTCATCATGTTCTGCTTGACTTAAAAGGTCTATTGCCAAATGGTTTGCATTAGCACTATCATCAGCTAATATTCCTATCTCACTTGGTCCTGCTATCATATCTATATTTACATCACCAAAAACCATCTTTTTAGCTGTTGCTACAAATATATTTCCCGGCCCAGTTACTACATCTACTTTCGGTATAGTTTGTGTTCCATAAGCCATAGCAGCTATGGCACTTGCTCCGCCCACTTTATACACTTGAGTTACACCACAAAGATGACATGCTGAAAGAAGTAGTGCATTTGGTTCATTGTCTGGCGTTGGAGTACATACTACTATATTTTCAACTCCCGCAACTTGTGCTGGAATAACATTCATAAGAAGTGAAGATGGATACGCAGCTTTTCCTCCTGGTATATAAAGTCCAGCACTATCAACAGCTGTTACACGTTGCCCTAAAATAGTTCCATTTGGCTCATCATCAAACCAAGATTTAGGTTTCTGTTTTTCGTGATACACTTTAATTCTATCGTAAGCTAAATGAAGAGCTGATTTTAATTTTTCATCAAGTTCATCATAGGCTTTACTCATAGACTCAGTTGAAATTTTCAAATCTTCATCATTCTTCGGTGACCAATTATCAAATTTTGCTATATGAGTTTTAAGAGCCTCATTTTTATCTATTTTAATCTCATCAATAATATTTCCAACGATAGAGCTAACATGAGCTATATCCATTTTTCCACGTTGTAATAGTTCGTTAAATTCTTCTTCAAATGTAGATGTTTGTGTTGTTGTAAATATCATTTTATCTCCTAAAGTGTTAATATTTCTTATTATAGCTACAATTATATTATTAACTACTCAATTTTTCCATCATACTTTCAAAACAGGAGAGTTTTTTTTCTTCTTCTTGCCAAAATATCAAATAAAAAATTTGATATAATAATGAAAAATTATAAAAGGAATAGATTTGAAAAAAATAGTTTTAAGTAGCCTTGTAGCTACAACACTCCTCTTTTCAGCACAAACACCAGCGGAACTTAACTTAAAAATAGCCGATAATAATACACAGATAGAAGCTTTAAAAGCAAAAAATGCAGAGCTTTCAGCACAGCTTCCTATAAATAATGCTTTTATAACTCATACAGAGTTAGGTTTTATTATGACAGATGGGAATACTGAAACTATCTCGTATAATGCAGATGTTGCTATCTCTAAACGCTTTGATGAACATAAATTTAAATTAACTTTTAATGGTCAATATTCTTATGATAACACAGATAATTCTAGTAAAGAGATTAAAAATCAATATTTGACTGAACTAACATATAACTATGATATTAGTGATGTTATCTCTTTTACTTATCTAAATGGTTTTAAGCAAGATAAATTCTCAAATTTTGATTATCAGTTCTATACAGGTCCAGGTGCGACATATAAAGCGATAGTTTCAAAAGCCCATAATTTAGAGTTAGAGGGAAATTTGTTATATTCAGTTGATAATATTTTAGGTGCGAATACACCTGAAAGAGAAGAATATAGTGCTTATCGAGCAAAAGCTGTTTATGGTTGGCAGATTACAGATAGTTTAAAATTTGACCAAGAACTTTCGTATAGAGGTTCTTTTGAGCAAGAGGAAAACTATTTTGTTTTTTCAAAATCTATGCTTACAAGTAAAATTAATGATATTTTATCAGCAGGTTTAAGTTATACACTTAACTATGCAAATGATGCAGGTTTAAAAGAGCATACAGATGGTACTCTTAGTGCTAGTATAATTATAGATTATTAAACCTCTCTAAAAAAGAGGTTTAATAACTATTTTTTCTTTAGAGTTTTCTCTTTCTCTATTTTTGTAAATTCCATTTTTACAATAGCTAATGCTTCTAAAAATTGTTCTGAACCTATTGCTCCTGGAATTGGAGCATACATAGGTTCACCATTTGGTAGTAAAAACCATATACTAGGAGTACCAGGTCTCCATAGCTCTTGTGGTGTATAATCATTTTCATCTGTATATGAAACGATAGAGATAAAATCTCTATTTAATGCCTCAATAACTCTTTTATCTTTTAAAGTTGTTTCATCCAAAATAACACAATATTTACAAGTGTGACGAGAAAATATAAATAGTACAGGTTTATTTAGCTTTTTAGCTTTTTCTATACCATTTTTAAAATCTTTTTCCCAGTAAACTTCAGATGCAAGAAGGGATGAAAAAAGAAAAAACATAATAAATACTATTTTTTTAATCATATTTTTTTACCTTTTTCAATAGTTCAAGAGAACAATCAGTTGCAGTTTTATTTGTAACATCAATAACAATATCGGCTAAGGCTAAATATTCTGGACGTCTCTGTTCATATAGCTCTTTTGCTTTTTTTAAATCACTTAAAAGAGGTCTTTTTTTAAGTTTATTCTCTGCATTTGGATGCTCTTTTATCCGTTTTAAAATAGCATCAAATGGGGAGTCTAATAGAACAATAGTTCCTATTTTTTTTAAGTTTTGTACTTTATAAAAACCACCACCTGTTGAGATTAATGTATTTTTAACACTTTTCTGAAGCCAAATAGAAACTTGTTTTTCTAAATCCCTAAAATAGCTCTCACCATCTTCTTCAAAAATTTTTTTTATTTTTTTATTTTGCATACTTTCTATTATATCATCTGTATCAACAGTCATATAATTAGAATTTTTTGAAATTTCTCTAGCTACACTTCCTTTACCTACACCCATAAAACCTATTAAAATTATGTTTTTCATCTATTTTCCTATATTTAATTATTGAAATGCACTCATATCAAAATCTGGTTTTGTTTTTATTATTTTTATATATAATCTAACTGGAACTAAAATATTATATTCTAAAAGTACCATACTTATTATAAAAGATATAACAGATGGTTCAAAAATAGTTGGAATATAAAATGAAAATATAAATCCTATTAAAGCTGATATAAAAAATAAAAACTGTATTTTTGCTAAACGTTTATCTATCATCTGTGTTATAGTTGGGATACTCATATATCCTTTTGCATTAAGATGAAACCATACAAGAAAAGGAACTATTTTATAAAGCATTCCTATAATAATAGAAAAAATAAAACCACCACCTATTAAGATAGCGACCATAACGATATATTCATATTTAAAAAATTCATCAAATATCCATAAAAATGTTCCTAATGATAAAAATATACTTGATGCTCTCCAGTACCAGATAGTAACATCTACTATGGGACGTTTTCTTTCATTTAATTTTTTCCAAACAGTTGTTGCAAATGCTAAGAAAAATAGTGCTACTAAGAACTTTCCTATTAAAGCATACTCTTCTGCAAATATATTTAAAATTAACCAGAGAAATAAACCTAATGATATGAGATAAACCACATAGTTTTTACAAAAGTTTTTAAAATGTGGTGCTACATAGAACATAGGTAATACTTGAAATGAAACACCTATAATCAAAATACCTGCAAATCCAAAAATTGCCATAACACTATGAATATTTGCCACTACAAAATGAAATTCTGAATGAGATTCTGTTATATATGAATATAACAAGAATAGTCCCATAATGAGTATACTAAAAGCAAAAAAGAGGCTTGTTGCCATAGCTCGAACAGTTGCTGTAATATTTTTAATATTAGTAATAGCTAATGAAATGAAAACTATCATAAGAGTAAATCCACTTCCGAGAGAGATAAAGGAAAGTGTAAGATAAAGAGAACTGTTTTCAACTAATCCTACAATCATCAAAATCAATCCAAAACTCATCAATATATGTGCAATTTGTGTCACTATTTTTACTTTATATATTTTAGCACCAGCTAAAACAGGTAACATCTGTGTTAATGCTCCAAACATTACAAAACTAAAAAATCCTATTGTAATCGTATGGGTAACAATAATTGAGTCGATAGAGTATCGACTCATAAGAGATGATGTATCACTTAATAGCATTAATATACCTGCTAAAATGCCAAAAAGAGGAGCTGTGATAAAAAATCTTAATGGTGCAGATATAGGAGGTGCTTGGTCTGTTGATAATCCTGAAAAATTCACAAATAAATTCCTTTACTCTATAATGAGTGAATCCATCATAGCAACTATACGTTCAGATTCAGCACTTAGATGTTGTTGTGCCATAGGATAAAGCATCTGCTCCTCTTTCATATTATGTTGCTGTAAAAGAATCATCAATGTTTCTGTTAAACCAAAAAACTTCTCTTTATCATTTTGTTCTATTGCTTCAAGAAGTTGTGTCATTAAAGCTCTCATCTGAGTATGTTCTTGTCTCATCATTGCAGTTGGACCTTGTGTCATACCTGTTTTTATTTCAAATTCAAGAAACATTACACGCTCTTCCATCTGAAAATGCTTTTCTGTTTCATTGATAAACTCTTGAGTAATTGCCTTTGCATCTGATAGTGAACTATTTGCCTTATTTTCCATCTCTGCAAATATCTCATCACACTTTCTATGGTCTGCTGATAAAAAATCTTTAATTGTTGCCATTGTTCTATACCTTTTTATTTATATTTTTTTGTATTATATCGAAAGCTGTTATTAACTATTGATAAAGTTTAAACATTAGGTTTATCACCCAAAATATTTGTCAAGTTTTAAAATTTATAGCTAATTTATTATACAAAGTCTAATTTAGGAGTGTAATCACCTCTAGCACGAGAACCAAAGATAACAATTTTATCTATATAATTTTTATATAAAGTAAAATTTTTTTTTAAATCTTTTTCTACATCTTTTGGAATATTATACATTATAATTGCTCTATTAATTCATCAATGACTTCATAAAACTCTCGTAATTTTTGTGCATATATAAATATATCATTTAATAATATTATTGCTATCTCTTCACTATATTCATGTGTTGTTAAATTTCCATCATCTATCATAGAAAACCAAATTTTGTCATCAATTAAATCAAATTCAAATGCTTTTTTTAAAACTAATTTTTGTCCATTTACTTTTTTGTCTATATATTCAAGATAATATGACATAAGCTTTCTTGAAACTTCTATTGTATACTCAAATCTTTTTATAGCACTATCTCTATAAATTTCATAATCGTTATCGTCTCTATTTTTAGAATGAATCTGTTCGAGAATGTTTTCCAATGAGATAAGTGCTTTCTTAGTGTTTTCTAAATTTCGTTTTAGTTTTTTTAACTTTTCTATACTCAAAATATAACCCCCTAATCTCTTTTTATATTTATACAATTATAACATAATGAACTATATAGAATTAACAGTTAATTAACTATAATACACCTATAAAAAAATTAACTGGATATATTAATGAAAAATAAAAATTTTATAACATTAGGTTTTGTTTCTGTTGCTGTAAGTATGTCACTATTTCTCTCTTCTACTTTAATCGCTAAAGAGGAGCTCAAAACAGATAAAAAATCGGAAGTTTCCAGACTTGAAGCACTTGCTAAATTTACGAAAGTTATTAGTATTGTGGAACAATATAATGTAGATGATATAACTATTGAAGAGTTGATGAATAAATCTTTAAAAGGGATGATGAGTAATCTTGATGCTCACTCAAATTTTCTTACACAAAAAGATTATAAAAAACTCAAAGTACAAACAGATGGTGAATTTGGTGGTCTTGGTATAACTGTTGGTATCCGTGATGGAGCTTTAACTGTTATAGCACCTATTGAAGGAACACCTGCTGATAAAGCTGGGCTTCAATCTGAAGATATTATTCTTAAAATTGATGGTGAATCGACTATTGGTATGAGTATTGATGAAGCTGTTTCAAAAATGAGAGGAAAGGTAAATACTCCTATCGATATAGTTGTTGTAAGAAAAGGTGAGGGAAAACCTCTTAATATTCATATAGTAAGAGGTATTATTACTATCGATTCTGTATATACAAAACATATTGGTAAAGATATCTTATATATAAGAGTAACAAGTTTTGACAAAAAAGTATCGGATGAGGTAACTAAAGCTCTTGAGATAAATAAAGAGAAGATGAAAGGGATAGTTCTTGATTTAAGAAACAATCCAGGAGGACTTTTAGACCAAGCCGTTAAACTTGTTGATATTTTTGTTGATGAGGGAGATATAGTTTCTCAAAAAGGACGTCGAGAGAGTGATAAAAAAGTTTATAGTGCATCAACTGATACAACTCTAACGAAAGTCCCTGTTGTTGTTCTTGTTAATGGAGGAAGTGCCAGTGCATCTGAAATAGTAAGTGGTGCACTTCAAGACCATAAACGTGCAGTGATTTTAGGAGAAAAAACTTTTGGAAAAGGAAGTGTTCAAGTTGTTCTTCCTATTACAGAAACAGAAGCTATAAAACTTACCATAGCAAGATACTATCTACCAAGTGGAAGAACTATTCAAGCTGTGGGTGTTACTCCAGATATTGAAGTTCTTTCAGGTGAAGTAAAAACTAGAGATAACAGTTTTTCTATTAAAGAAGCTGACCTTAAAAAACATCTTGAAGAGGAGTTAGAGAAGGTCGATGGGAAAAAAGATGATAAAAAAGATGATAAAAAAGCAGAGAAAGAAGATAAAAAAGATATAATTACATCAGAGATGATGAATAAAGATATTCAACTAAAAGAAGCGGTAGATATTATCAAAGCTTTAGTAATAATAAAAGGATAGATATACAATGGAAAAACGAGAACTACTTTATGAAGGTAAAGCAAAAAGACTATTTTTAACTGATGATAAAAATTTAGTAATTTCAGAGTTTAAAGATGATTTAACAGCATTTAATGGTGAAAAAAAATCAAGTGAAGCTGGTAAAGGTGCATTAAACAATAAAATCTCTACTGAGCTTTTTAAACTTTTAGAGGCTAATGGTATTCAAACTCACTTTGTTGAGATGATGGATGATAACCATATGCTTCATACTAAAGTGGATGTTATCCTGATTGAAGTGATTGTAAGAAATATCGCAACAGGTTCATTAACTCGTAATCTTGGTATTAAAGATGGTACGGTACTTCCATTTACATTGGTTGAATTTGATTATAAAAATGATGATTTAGGTGATCCAAAACTTAATGACCAACATGCGCTTATTTTAGGTCTTGTTGAGCATCAAGATGAGTTAGATAAACTTCGTCGTATGGCTAGACAAATTAACGATATTTTACACCCTTACTTTTTAGAAAAAGGTCTTAATCTTGTTGATTTTAAACTAGAGTTTGGAAAAGATGCAACTGGAAACATCATTTTAGTAGATGAAATTTCTCCTGATAATTGTCGTTTTTGGGATGTAGAGAGTGGCGAAAAAATGGATAAAGATAGATTCCGTGAAGGTCTTGGTGGATTAAAAGTCGCTTATGAACAAGTATTAAATAGAATATTAGGATAAAAAAATGATAACAGCAATAGTAAATATATCTTTAAAAGCAGGTGTTTTAGATTCTCAAGGGAAAGCAGTTCATCACGCACTAGACTCTTTACATTTTAAAAATGTAGAGGATGTTCGTGTAGGAAAACAGGTAGTTTTAAAACTTAATACTGACGATAAAGAACAAGCTATGAGTGATGCAACAAAAATGTGTGAAGAGATTTTAGCAAATACTGTAATCGAAGACTACGAGATAGAGCTAGTATAATGAAAGTTTCTATACTTCAATTTCCAGGAACTAACTGTGAACATGATACTGTTCACGCATTTGAAAAGTTAGGTGCAGATACTGAAATAGTATGGCATAAATCGGAAACTATTCCAGAGGGTACTGACTTAATCGTTGTTGCTGGTGGTTTCTCTTATGGTGATTATCTGAGAAGTGGTGCTATCGCTAAATTTTCTCCTGTTATGAAAGCTGTAACTGAATATGCTAACAATGGTGGGAAAGTTTTAGGTATCTGTAACGGTTTTCAAGTTTTAACAGAAGCTGGACTTTTACCAGGTGCTTTAAAACGAAATGATAATTTACATTTTATCTCTAAACATCATACACTTAAAGTTGAAAATAACGATAATATCTTTTTAGAAAAATTAAACAAAGGTGATGTTGTAAATATCCCTATCGCTCATCACGATGGTAACTACTATATAGATGAAGCTAGTTTAAAAGATTTAAAAACAAATAATCAAATTCTTTTAACATATAGTGATGCAGATGGTGCTATTAAAAATCCTAATGGTAGTGTAGATTCTATCGCTGGTGTTTGTAATATATCTAAAAATGTATTTGGTCTTATGCCTCACCCTGAACGTGCTATGGAAGCTATTCTTGGTTCTGATGATGGTGTGAAGATGTTAGAAGGCTTTTTAGCATCGTGATAAAATTACTTTTACTTACTCTACTTCTATTTAGCTCTGTTTTTGCAGATAAAGTTCTTTATATGAGTTATAAAAATATCCCAAAAAGAGTAGTAAAAGGTGAAATCTTCTCTGTTACGATAAAAACTTTATCGACAGTGGAAGATTTTGATGATATTACTTATAAATTTTCAAACTATAATGGTTTAAAAGTTCTTAATAAAACTCCTCAAAGAGAATTTATAGGTAAATATCTTCTTGATAAATTTTATTTTTTAACAACTAAAAATAGAGCTAGAATACCAGATATAACTGCATCTATTCAAGCAAAAGAGAGTTATGATTCCTCTTCTATTAGAGGAAAAAGATTAAATGTTATTGCTCTCAATCCTCAAGATAATTTTTCTAATATTATTGCAAACTCTTTTAGTTTAGAAAACTATAAAACAACATCTTTTGATAAAGAGCATAACATAGTTGTATTTGTTGCAAAAGCTACTAATACAGATATAGGTAGTTTGAAATTTAATAATGTTTGGAAGCAGGGTGTAGAGTCTAGTACACAATCTTATTTAGAGTCAAGGGTTACATATTTTTTAATTATAGATAAAAAGTTAGAATATTTTTCTTTTTCATATTTTAACCTTTTAACAAATAAGTTTACTATTATAACTATTCCTATTGTTCTTGATGATGATAGTGTCACAACTCAAAGTGACTTGAAACCTCAGGACCAATCCCATAATAAGATAAAAGCAATTATAGCTTCTGTTATTGCACTTATATTAATTATATATATAATGTTACGAAAAAAATATATATATGCTATCTTAATTATAATACCTTTTGGATATATTATTTATGTGATGATACCATCTAAAGAGATATGTATCAAAAAAGGTTCTCAAATATATCTTCTTCCTGTGGCAAATGCAACTATTTTTGAAACAACAAAAAGTGAATATAAATTATTAGAAGAGGGAAGAGTAAAAAAATTCTTTAAAGTAAAGCTTCATAATGAAAAAATAGGTTGGGTAAGAGATGAAGATATTTGCTCACATTAATTGGTTTTTTTCTACCCTTATAATATTTATTTCATTAGTTTTAATGATAATACTTTATCCAATAGTAAGACGACCATATGCAAGAAAAATTTCAGCTTGGTTTGTTCGAATTGGAATATTTTTTTCAACTGAAGTGAAAGGAAAAGAGGATCCCTCTGTTCAGATGTATCTTATAAATCATCAGAGTGATTTAGATATAGGAATTATGGAAACTATTTCGAAAAAAGATCTCTCTTGGGTTGCTAAAAAAGAGCTTTTTGATGTACCTTTTTTTGGACTTGCTATGAGTATGCCTGAAGATATTCCAATAGAACGTCAAAGTAAAACATCTTTATTAAGACTTCTTAAAAATGCGAAAGATAGATTAAATAAGGGTCGAGTTATAACAATGTTTCCAGAGGGAACTCGCTCTACAAATTCTCGAATGTTACCATTTAAAAGTGGTGCAAAAGTTGTAGCAGATAAATATCAGCTCAAAGTTCAGCCAGTTGTGCTTATTCAGACAGCAAAATATTATAATATTAAAAAAATGTTTTACTCTCCTGGAAAGATTACTGTTATTTTTATGGACTCTTTTATCGCAGATAAAAGTAATGAAAATTGGTTGAAAGATTTAAGAATAAAGATGCAAAAGGTATATGATGATGAGTTGGCAAACAATCCTAGCCATAGGTAGTGGTGGTTTTATTGGTGCAGTTCTTCGCGCATATCTTAATGGCTTAATATCTCATAAATTACCACATGATTTACCTTTTGGGACACTTGGTGTTAACCTTATTGGTAGTTTTATTATGGGTGTATTAATAGCATATTTTATGTATACAACTATTTTTTCAGTACATGTTAAATCTTTTTTATCAACAGGAATTTTAGGAGCATTAACAACTTATTCTACTTTTGCTATTGAAAGTTTTATGCTTTTAGAGGGTGGGCATATTTTACTTGCTATTACAAATATCTTTTTAAATGCTTTTGGCACTGTTTTTATGGCAGGTGGTGGATTTTATTTGATTAAAACTATATTGAAACAATCATAAAGGGTTTTGATGCAAGAGTTTGAGTTTGAAATCTATGAGATGTTTATAGACCAAATAGAATCTGAAATATATAGTACAAAAAAAAATATCTCTCTTTTACAGGATAAAAAATACTCTTCAGAATCTATCAATAATCTTTTTAGAACTTTTCATAACTATAAAGCTACGGCATCCTATTTTAAATTGACTCCACTTTTTCATTTAACTTCTAAAGTGGAGATAGTTTTAAACTCTTTAAGAGAAACACAACAAAGTGTTCCAAATAATATTGTAGTTTGGTTATATCAAAATGTATCTCAAATTTTAGTTTGGTTAGATGAGATGGTAGATTATAATACAAATCTTTCTCCAATACCAAAAAAATTAAACAAAAAAATTAAACTTTCAAAACCTTATATATCACCAAAGAAAAAACTTAAAACACTAAATATTTTATATTTTGATAACTCAAAAAAACGCTCTTTAAAAATGGTATCTTTTTTAAATAAAATTGTAAAAAGTGTAACATATATAGCGGATATTAAGAATATAGATAAAATTTTTCAAGAAAAAAAATATAATATTATTATTACAAATTTAGAATCGGATAATCATATTGTAATAAATCATTGTAAATCTAAAAAATCAACAATACCTATTGTTGCTATTTTTACTAAAATTGATGCTAAACGTTCTATTGCTCTTATGAAAAATGGGATTAATCATATAATAAAAAATCCTCTTAATACAAAAATTATTCAAAATGAGTTGAATTTAATTACAAACTCCTATTTTAGTTCTATTAATATTATAATCGATAATGAAACTATTACTAATTTTATACAAACAATAAAACCTTTATCCAATACACTTACTCAAATTATTCAAATTTGTGATGATGTAGATATTCCATTGAATACACTTATTAAAGTTATAAAAAAAGACCCTATTGTTTCAGCAAAAATTTTAAATTTAGCAAATAGTCCTCTTTATGGAGCAATAACTCTTAAAACGATAGACCAAGCGATTGTTCGATTAGGCAAAAATACTATAAAAGCATTAGCACTTAAAAACTTAGAAAAAGTCAGTTCAAAGGTAGACCTCACTCCATACCATATATCTGAATATGATTTTTCAAAAGTTTCTATGAAAAGATTATCTTTAATGTTAAAATGGTATTCAAAAATTTCAATTTCTGACCTTTCTATCCTTTCTACAACAGCACTTTTAGGAAATATTGGTCAAATATTAATAGCACAAGAGGTATTAAATAGTAAACAGGAGCTTATTTTTCAAAGTTTAGTCGATACATTTGGAATTCAATATGCTGAAGAATCCACAGTATTTACAACAACTGCTATTGTCTCTTCTCAACTATTGAGTTATTGGCAACTTTCTCGCGCAGTTATAAATATAGTTATGTATAGTGATAATCCAGAAGAAGCACCAAAAGAGATAGTAAAACTTGCCGTTGCAAATCATATTGTATTTAAACTTATTCCTTTGGATGGGAAAATATTGGAAGAAGTTCCAGAAGAGTTGTTAGAGATAATGCACAAATATAATTTTGAGATTCATATATTGGAAAAAGCACTTCATTCAATTAATGAAGTTAAATTTTAATAATTTCATCAGCACACCATTTAGCTAAATCTATATCATGTGTTATAAGTAATATCGCTCTATTTTCAAGATTTTTCATTAAACTTTGCATAACTTCTAGTTGAATAACATTATCAAGTGCTGATGTTGGTTCATCTAAGAGTAAAATATCTGTTTTCATTAAGATAGCACGAACAATAGAAGCTCGTTGAAGTTCTCCACCTGAGAGTTGATGAGGAAGTTTTAATAGTAAAGAGTAATCTAAGTTTATCTCTTGAAGAACCTGTCCTAAATTAGTAATTAAAGCAACATCATTTATCTGATTTAAAAGGTTATAACTAGGATGAAATGAACTATATGGGTCTTGAAAAACTTGAGAGCAAGTAGCACTTTTTACTGTGCCTGAAAATGGTTTTAAGTTTTTGAGGATAAGTTCAAAAAGTGTACTTTTTCCTGCTCCACTTGCTCCAACTATCGCTTTAACTTCCCCTCTTTTTAAATTAAGGGAGAAGTTTTCAAAAAGTAATGAGTTTTTTGTATACCCAAAAGAGAGTTGATTAATCTCTAATATATTTTGCAAAAATTAACTCTTTTTAAGCATTAAATACTGTTTTTCTAACTGTTTATAGAGTTGAGTTGGTTCAATATTTGCATTCTCTTCCCAAACTCTTTTCATAACAACATTATCTTCTTCACCATTCCAAATTTTTATGTAACTACCATCTTTATATCCATTATCTTGGCGAAATTGATTTAAAATATTTTTTCCTACATAAAGTTTGTATAATGTTTCTAAATTTAATCCACTTAAGATTACTAAGTCAAAGAATTCTGATATTACTAACTCAAGATTTAAACTATCTTTTTCTAACGATAATAAAATTAATGATTCAACCTTTGTAAGGACTTCCTCTTGAGTTCCAAAAGAGCTGTTTTGAGTGTCGATAGTATTAAAACTATCAAACTCTGAAATATCAAGTGCTAAATTATCTATATTTCCTTTTAAGTTTTGGGCATAGTTTTCAATTGCTAAAGAGATGATGAAGTGCCATACATCTACAACTTCTATCTGCAAATTATCCCAGTCTGCTTCTTGATTGATACTTTTCCAGTGTTTCCAAGAGAAACTATCAACCATTTCAGCACATTCCATATAGATACATCTATTCCAATTGATAGTTTTGCCATTTTTAGTGATACCTTTGGTCCATTCATCACCATTTGTTGCATCATTGAGTTGATTTTGGAGTTGAATCATCAATAATATTTTATCCATCATATTTTCCTTGTCACTATTTTTCTGTATTTTACACTAAATTTTATTACTCTTAGTTCATTTTTTCATTTTTTTCTTTCAATAAGTAATGCTTTATATAAATATTTTTTGATATAATTTGTAAAGATAACAGAGTACAAAGGAATAACGATGGATATAGGTACAGAAATAGGGGATTTTTTAACATTAGTTAAGGAATCAAATTTTAATTTTGCAGAAGTTTATGCACAAGCACCAATGGCTATATATATTATAGTTGGAGGATTTATCACTTTTGTTATAGCTTTCTTTTTTATTAAAAGTAGTCTAAGAAAATCCTCAGCAATGAGAGTTTTAAAAGATATTGATGATTCTGAAAATAGTTTTTCTGATTATGATGAATATATGCAAAAAATTGCAAAATTCATTCCAAGTGCAACAGCTGAATTTAGTGAAGTTTTAGAGTATAGCAAAAAAAGTTATTATACAGCACAATTAAGATTACTTGAAAATATTGAGATTGATGAAAAAATTCTAAAATATCAACAGATGTCAAAAACATATATGATGTTAAGTGATGCTTCATCTTCAAATGAAGAGCTTTCTTTCTATTTTTCAGAATGTTCTCAAGAGTTACTTAGTGATAAACTTCAAAATGAGTTAAGTCTATATATTGAAGAGTTAGTATTTAATGAAGAATCATTATCTAGTATTGAAGCTATTGTTACATATGCAAATAGATTAGAAGAGCCTGAAACTGTTTTAAATATAGTAACTAAAAAACTTCAAAATATCGATTTTGGTTCTAGTTTAGAAATATTTATGTTTGTTCGTTCACTTGATAGTGAAAAATTAGCGCAAATATATGATTTTTGTATGAGTAAACAAAATACACTATTTGAAACACCAACTGCTATTATATCAAGTGAAATTTTAGACTATTTACTTGAAAATGATGAAAAAGATAAAGTATATCATTATATTAAATCACTTTCATTAGCTACATATTTACAAGAACTACACTATAAATATTTTAATCAAAAAGATAGTTTAGAGTTTGACCTTATTTTTGTAGCAAATAAAACAGAGATAAATGCAGACTATAAAAATTATTTAGAAAATTTATTGACTGAAAATTGGAGAAATGATATCTATTTAGAAATTTTAATAGGAAGTGAAAATGTTGCAGATACAATAGGACATATGCAAGATAGACAAGTTATTGAAAGAATAGATAGAATTAGAAAAGAGGTTGTTGAAAAGCAGATATTAGATGAAGCACTTCAAACTGCAAGACAAGCAGAAATTGTAGCACTTGAAGCAAAAAATATAGCAGATGGAAATCTTTCAAAAGCACAATCAGAAGCTTTAGAGGAGTTAAAAACTATAACTATGTCAGAGGCAAAAGAGAAAGCACAACAACTTGAAAATGATTTAAAAAAAAATGAAGATACACAAAATGATGAGAAAATAGAAAAAAATCCCGTTACTGTTGAAGTAAAAAAAGAGCTAGAACAGATAGAATACTCAAAAGAGAAATAATTCTATTATCTACTCTTTTTTAATTTAATCTCTCCTTATAGTACAGGGAGATGATTAACTCTTTCCATTCCTCCCTATTCTTTAAGCTTCAAATTAAAATTATGACGAATTAAAAAACTAAAAAATAGACTTAAATCGTCAATTTAATATAAAAAATAAACTTATTATCTACTTTTTATCTGATAGTATCATCAAAAACTTCAAAGGATTTATGATGAGTGAACCAAGATTAGAAGATATAGGTGATTATAATTCACTAAAAGGTGAAAAAAGAAAAATAGTTTTCTCTGTTATCTTTACAGGTATTGTGATTGGAATAGTTTATTTAGTGGCTTATAATATTTTTGATAACAGAGATGATAATTTAAAGATAACAGAAAGTGTAAAAATCATACCATTAAGATAGATTGTTATTTTAAATAATGTAGTATTGTAAAAATAAAAGCGTTTGGTCGCTATCGAGGTAGGTTATGTTATCAATAATAGTAGGTGTTTATACACTATTTGTTTTAGTTTCTATATATACGAGTGTAATGCAAATTGGTTTTATCAATATTGCAAAAAGGAAAAAAGCAGTATTGCTTCAACCTAGTGATTTTTTAAAGGCTGGAAATTATGCTGTTGCTAAGGAGAAACTTTCTATCGTCAGTTCATTTGTAGATTATCTCTTTTTTATCGCTTGGATGGGTTTTGGTATAGCATTATTACAAGATAAACTTTTTTTTGAAAATGAAGCATTAATGACTATTGTAATTGTTATGAGTTTTATTGTTATAAATACAATATTTTCAATCCCTTTTACTTACTATGAAAAATTTGTATTAGATAAAGAGTTTGGTTTTAATAAGTCAACAATTTCTCTTTGGATAAAAGATACTCTTATCTCTTTTGGAATGACATTAGTTTTTGGTTCTTTAGTGATATGGGGAATATATCTTATTATCTCAAATTTTTCTTTATGGTGGTTGTGGAGTTTTTTATTTATATTTAGTGTTATTATTTTAATAAATATGCTCTATCCAGCATTTCGTGCAATGTTCTTTGATAAGTTAACACCTTTACAAGATGAGGAGTTAGATGATAAAATAAAAGAGCTTATGGATAAAACAGGTTTTGTAAGTAGTGGAGTTTTTGTAAGTGATGCAAGTAAAAGAGATGCAAGATTAAATGCTTATTTTGGTGGATTTGGTAAAGCTAAGAGAGTTGTTCTTTTTGATACTCTTATTGAAAAGCTTACAACAAAAGAGTTATTAGCTGTATTAGGACATGAGTTAGGACATTTTGCTCATGGAGATATATATAAAAATATAGGACTTGTAGGTTCAATGCTTTTTGCTATGTTTGGGATTTTTGGTAATCTTCCTAGTTCACTTTATTTAGAGATGGGTATGGCTGAAACACCAGCATTAATGATGATACTTTTAATGTTATTTATGCCAGTTTTAGGATTTATAATGATGCCAATTATGGGAATGGTTAGTCGTCATAATGAATATGAAGCAGATAAGATGGGAAGTGAACTCGGTGGTCCAGCTGGAGCGATAGAGTTAGCTAATGCACTTCAAAAATTGGTAACAGAAAATAAAAGTTTTCCTCTTTCACATCCTTTGTATATCTTTTTTCATTATACACATCCTCCTGTATTAGAAAGATTGAAGGAGTTAGGTGTAGATGTTGGTGCTATTGATGAAAGTTCATTAAAAGGTCGATGTGAAGCTCATATATAGAGAAAAATGAAAGAATTTTTAAATTCTTTCATTTTTACTTGACATATAAAATAAATTACACTATAATTTCGGCAACAAACAGCAATGATTGTTAAAGAATAAACAAAATGTCTTGTTAGCTCAGCTGGTAGAGCACGTCACTTTTAATGATGTGGCCGATGGTTCGAAT
>CAYOKX010000003.1:0-51398 GCA_964404655.1 uncultured Sulfurimonas sp.
AATAATCTTAAATCTGGAAAAATTCGTTTTGCAGGTATAGATGTTTTTAACAAAGAACCAGCTATCAATCACCCATTATTAGAGTTAGATAATATAACTGTATCTCCTCACTTAGGTGCAAATACATTTGAGTCTCAATATAATATTGGAACACAAGCTGCTGAAAATGCTATTGAAGCTGCGAAAGGTATCGCTTATCCTCATGCGATGAATCTGCCTATTGATGAGAGTAAAATACCATCATTTGTAAAGCCATTTTTAGAGATGGGTCAAAAGATAGGTTTTATGGTTTCTCAAATCAATAAATCTCAGATTATTGCTATTAAAGTAAGTGGTCAAGGTGAAATAGCTCAGTATGTTGATTCTTTATCTACATTTGTTGCTGTTGGTGCGATGAGTGAAAATAGTGATGATACTATTAACTATGTAAATGCAGAGTTTGTAGCTAAAGAGAAAGGTATTGAGATAGAATCAGAAGCTTTAGTTGATTCATCAGTATTTAAAAACTTAATCACTATTAAACTTACAACTTCTGAAGGTGTTACGACTATCTCTGCAACTATTTTTGATGATGGTGTAAAACGTATAGTTGCTATTGATGGTTTTGATATTGAAGTTCCATTAAAAGGGGATATGATTCTGTTTAAAAATAGTGATGTTCCTGGTGTTATTGGAAGTATCGGTTCTACTTTAGCAAATCACAATGTAAATATTGCAGATTTTTCACTAGCTAGAAATGATAAATCTGAAGCATTAGCTGTTATCTTAGTAGATAATAGTGTAGATGAAAAAACTCTTTCAGAACTTTCTTCTCTTGAAGCATGTTTAAGTGTTAACTACGCAAGATTATAGTTCTTAACACTCTTTCTTTTTTTTAGAACCCAATGTTGGGTTCTAAGCTCTTTTTCTATAAAACTCTTTTTTATATTCATCAAATCTATCTTCTAAGATAGCTTCACGCACCTCTCTCATAAGATTAAGATAATAGTGTAAATTATGCAGAGTTGCTAATCTAAAATATGTTATCTCACGAGAACGAAACAGATGGTTTAAATATGCTCTTGAATATGTTTTACATGTAAGACATTGACACTCTGGGTCTATCGGAGCTTCATCCTCTTTAAATTTTGCACCTTTAATATTTATACGTCCAAATGATGTAAAAAGTGTTCCATTTCTAGCATTTCTTGTAGGCATTACACAATCAAACATATCTATACCACGTTCAATATTTTCTATTAAATCTTCAGGAGTACCTACACCCATAAGATAACGAGGTTTATCCTCTGGCATATATTGTACAGTGTGTTCTACTGTATCGTACATCTCGTTGTTGAGTTCACCAACACTCAAACCACCAATAGCAAACCCATCATAATCCATAGCACACAGTTCAGTAGCACTTTTTGTACGAAAAGCTTTATCTGTTCCACCTTGAATAATAGCAAAAATATTTTGCTCTGTACAGATACCTTTTTCTTGCTGAGAACGAAAATATTCTATCGACTCTTGAGCCCAAGCAGTAGTTCTTTCAATAGATAGTTTAATACGTTCTTGAGTAGCTGGTAGTGCTACTAAATCATCTAAAATCATCATAATATCAGACCCTAGATTTGTTTGAATATCTATAACACCTTTAGGAGTAAAAAAATGTTTTGAGCCATCTATATGAGAACGAAACTCTATCCCATTCTCTTTAGGTTTTGATATATCACTTAGTGAAAATGCTTGAAATCCTCCACTATCTGTTAAAAAACTTTTTGGATAAGTTGTAAACTTATGAAGTTTTCCCATCTTAGCTATCACCTTATCTCCGGGGCGAAGATAGGTATGGTATGTATTTGCAAGTATTATATCTGCACCTAAAAGATTTAGAACATCATCCATATCGAGTGACTTAACACTTCCTAATGTTCCAACCGGCATAAAAACAGGTGTTTTAATAGTTGAATGTGCAGTAACAATAGTTCCAGCACGAGCTTTTTTTGAATTTGCTTCTAATGTAAATGTCATTGAGAATATCCTCTAAGAGTTTATAAATTTTGTATTATTATATCATTTTCATAGGCTAAGGTTTAACTCTTAGCTTTTGAAGCTCTATAAAATAGCTATTTCCTAAATATATTAGATAAAATATCGAGGCAAAAAAAATAGCAAAAGGGATAAGAGAGATTAGATAAAGGATAAGAGTTTTAATCCTAAAATTATTTTTATTGAAATAATGTATCTTTTTTGCCTCCTCTCTTGAACATATATTTGAGGATATATCAAAGAGCATCATCTTATGAAAAAAGTAGTAAAGAGGGATATTTAGAGCTATTAAATTAATAAATGGAATAAAATAGAGCGGTATCAGAAGAAAAAATAGCATTATCATAATAGAGGAGTGGAACATCGTTAAAAAAATAGACTCAACAATATTAGAATATCCAACTATCTCTATCTCTGAATAATGTTTTTTCTGAATCTCTTTTAAAACAGTTGGAGTTAAAAAACCGATAACTATTGTTGCAATAAATATAGATATATAAAGTGTAAAAAAACCACCAATAACATAGTTGAAAAATGAGTTGGATTCTAGTAAGAATTTTACAATGCCTAATCCTTGAAGTTGTGCAGAGATGTTTTCAGTATGAGTTATTCCATTTTCTATGGTTGTTTGTGTTGTTTCTATATGTAAACTACCTAATTGTTCTATCTTTACATCTGCAATAACAAAAAATAGGATATAGATGATAACCATACTTATTATAAATGGCAATAGAGAATATTGCATCATTTTAGGTGTAAAAAGGTCACTTATACTTAACCTTAAGACACTATTCTTAATCATCTATACTTCTTTTTAGATTTGTTGTAAGATGTTTTGCACAAACATAACCACTAGCCCAAGCAAAGGCAAAATTATAACCGCCACGCATACCGACAACATCTAAAACTTCTCCTGTAAAATATAGATTTTTCTCTTTAAAGGACTCCATTGTTTTAGAATTTATCTCCGTTGTATCGACTCCACCTCCACTTACTTCAGCATGACGAAAACCATGTGTTTGAGTAACTTCAAATTTCCAATTTAAAATAGTATTTGCAATTTTTTTAGCTAATTTTATATTTATTTTTTCAATAGGTGTTATCTCTTGTATCTCTAAAAAATTCAATAGATTTTGAACAATTTTTATGGGAAGAAGAGCAATTAAAAGATTTAGGATAGTTATATTTGGCATATTCTTAGCGATGTTTATAATATGAGTAGAGAGTTTTTGAGCATTAAAAGATGGAAGTAAATTGATAGATATATCAACACTATTATAGTTCATTAGGGCAACACTTACCGTTTGAGAAATATCTAAAATAGCAAATCCAGAGACACCATAATTTGTAAATAAAATATCACCACGAACACTACTCTCTTTTTTTGAGTTAATTAGAACTGTAACTTCTCCCTCTATTTTTGTTCCAGACATCTTTTTTGCATATATTGAGTTTAGATGAAGCTGTACTAGTGATGGATAGGTAGGGATGATAGTATGTTTAAACTCTTGTGCAAATTTACAGCCATCACTATTTCCACCAAGATGAGAACCAGCTTCTCCCCCTGTTGCTACTACTACTGAATAATAGTCTTGAAAAAGCTCTTTTAGAGATTCTATTTTTGTATTGAGATGAAAAGTTACTCCAAGGTTTTGAGCATAATCTTCAAATATTTTTACAACAGATTTTGCTTCATTACTATATGGGTAAACCCTTCCATCATCTTTAATATCAAGAAGTAAACCTAATGAGTTAGTAAATTTTTGAAACTCTTTGAAATTAAATTTTTGTAGAATATCCTCTACAAAAAGAGGGTTTTCTGTAAAATAATTTTGAGTAGTTGCATTAGTATTACTAATATTACAACGACCATTTCCTGAAACTAAAATCTTTTTAGCAGACTTTGTATTTTGTTCATAGAGTGAAACTTTTAAACCTGCTTTTGCACAAAATATTGCACAGATTAACCCTGATGCACCTGCACCTATTATTGCTACTTTTTCTCTTTTTTTATTCGTCATAAGGAACTCTTTTTGTTTTAGTGTGTAGAGATTTTATCTAATTATGGTAAAATTAGCGAAATTAGATTTTTTAGAGCAGAGATTATGAAAACAAAAAACACATACTATACAACAAAAAATGATTTTAACCAGTTCCTTGAAGAGAACTCTTTTAAAGAAGAGAAAAACCTTTTTATTCAAATTTTTAGTTCTTTGTTAAGTAAAGAGTTTTTAGAATATATCTTAGAAGATGTTATGGAACTTGCACCACAAGCTAAAATTATTGGTTCTACAACTGATGGTGAAATTTTAGAGAATCTTGTGAGTACAGATAAAGTTGTTATTAGTGTTACTGCATTTGAGAGGGCATCATTATCTGTTGCTATGGAACCAAATGAAAATGAAGATAGTTTTGGTTGTGGAGAAAGGTTAGCGCAAAAACTTATTAAAGGTGATACAAAAGCATTTTTTCTATTTTCTGATGGTTTAGCTACAAATGGAGAGCTATTTTTAAATGGTTTTACCACTGTTTCAAAAAATATTCCAATCGCTGGTGGTATGTCTGGAGATGCTGGAAAATTTGATACAACATATCTTCTAAGTAATAATGGAGTTATCTCTTGTGGTGCTGTTGGTATCTCTATTAATACAGATAAAATAAATATTAAAACCTCATACAGTTTTGATTGGCAAGAGATAGGCAAAGAGCTAACAATTACAAAAGCTGATAAAAACAGAGTGTATGAGATAGATGGGAAAACAGCAGTAGATATATATGCTCAATATTTAGGAGAGGAGATAGCGACATCTCTTCCAGCTGTTGGTATCGAATTTCCTCTTATTATTAGTAGAGATGGTGAAAAAATTGCTCGTGCAGTTATAGGAAAAGAGGATGATGGTTCTTTAGTTTTCGCAGGAAGTTTAGCGATTGGTGATAAAGTTCACTTTGGTTATGGAAATAGTGGAATGATTTTAGAAGAATCGGTAAAGAAGAAAAAAATATATGAGTCTTTACCTGTTGAAGCTATTTTTATTTACTCCTGTATGGCAAGACGACGATTTTTAGAGGAGGCTATATGTTCAGAACTTACTCCATTGGCAAATATAGCTCCAACATCAGGTTTTTTTACATATGGTGAATTTTTTAAAGCTGGTAAATGTGAACTTTTAAATCAAACAATGACAGTTATCGCATTAAGTGAATGTGATAATAAACAAACACATGATTTTTTCGATACAACAGATAAACAGGAAATTTTTGAAACAAGTATAACTCAAAAAGCACTTTCTCATCTTATAGAAGAGACATCACGTGAATTAAAAGAGACAAATGATAATTTGGCAAAGTTAGTACGTGAAAAAACTTCAGCACTTCAAGATAAAGTTGCAGAACTTGAATATGCTTCAAAAGTAAAATCAGAATTTTTAGCAGGTATGAGTCATGAGATACGTACACCACTCAATGCTATTTTAGGATTTGTAGATATTCTAAGAGCTGGTGAAAAAGATAAAGAGCGACAAAAAAGATTTAGTATTATTAAAAATTCGGGAGACTCTTTACTTACTATTATAAATGATATTTTAGATTTTAGTAAGATAGAGAGTGGAAAGATGATTTTAGAGAGACGAAAATTTGCAACAAAGAAACCTTTTAAAGAGGTTTCTAATCTTTTTTATGAAAAAGCCAAAGAGAATGGGATATCACTTCGAATATCTTTTGATGAAGAGTTACCACGATTTTTTGTTGGAGATATTGTAAGGATTAAGCAAGTAGCAGGAAACTTTTTAAGTAATGCTATTAAGTTCACACCAAAAGGTGGTTCTATTGACATCTCTGTTTATTTTAATGTGCATACTCAACATCTTAGTTTTAGTGTTCAAGATAGTGGAGTTGGAATAGATGAAAAAAATGTAAAAAAGATTTTTGAATCATTTACTCAAGAGGACAGTTCTACAACAAGAAAATTTGGAGGAACAGGATTAGGTCTTTCAATATCTAAGGCACTTATCACATCTATGAATGGTACTATTTCGGTTGAAAGTAAGTTAGATGAGGGAAGTAAATTTAGTTTTTGTATTCCCGTATTAGAGGCTGAAAATTTAGACCATATAGAGGATATATCATTAGGTAAAATAGATATAGATAAACCTTTGAATGGTAAAGTGTTGTTAGTTGAAGATAACAAAACAAATCAGATGCTTATGAATATTATTTTAGGTGATGTAGATTTAGATGTAGATTTAGCTGAAAATGGTTTAGAAGCTGTTGAGATGTTTAAAAAAAATAAGTATGATATTATCTTAATGGATGAAAATATGCCTAAGATGAGTGGAATAGAAGCAACTAAAGTTATATTAGATATAGAAGAGGAAAAAAACTTAGAGCATACTCCTATTATCGCATTAACGGCAAATGCTTTAGCAACAGATAGAGCAAGATTTTTGCATGCTGGAATGGATGAGTTTGTTTCCAAACCTATTGACCATGAAGTTTTTATAAGAGTATTACACGCATTTTTGGTAAAATAGAATGAATAAATTTAAAATTTTTGCTCTTATAACTCTTATTGCTTCTATTGTTGGAGTTGCTCTTTTTTTCTCTTTTAGTAAAAAAGAGGAGAAGCCAAAACCCTATGTAAAGCACAATGAACGCTACTATCAAGAGAAGATGTGTAAAAAGATGGATGGTTTAGTAGAGTATAGGTTAAAAGATAAAACAAGAGTGGATTGTTTAACCGATGATTATGCTATTGAGGTTGATTTTGCAAAAAAATGGGCGGAGGGGATTGGTCAAGCCCTTTTTTACTCTCTTATGACAGGAAAAGAGCCTGCCGTTGGTTTAATAGTTGGAGAGAAAGATGCACGTTATCTTAAAAGATTGAGAAAAGTAGCAAATAAGTTTGATATTGAGGTTTTTGTATTAGAAAAGTAGAGTTTGAAAATCTTCTCTTTTCTATTAAACTTTCCTCAACCTCATTATTTTAAATCGCTCTCCTAAAAACTCTGGAAGTATAAGCATTTTAACTTTTTCTAACTCCTGCTTATATATCTTCTCATCCACATTTTTTTGTAACATCTCTAAAAGTTCAAGTATTCCCATATCTATAAGCCCAACCATTTGAGGTTTTAACTCTAAAAACTTCACTCCACTCTCTTCGTAAGCATCTTTAACATGTGCAAAAGTTACATCATAAGTTATATCACTCTTAGCAAAAAGTTCCTCTCTTTTTATCTTTTCATCAAAAAATGGTATCACCTCATGGTTTGTATATACACGTAAAGAGAAGTCGGGACGAGCAGACATCTCACCATAATCAAATGTCATAAACTCAAACCTGTCACAACTGTTTGCCATCTCCTTTGCAAACTCCTCATATCCTACGGCTATCTCCCCTCTATCTTTAAAATATTTATTAGCTTTCTCTTTTACCCACTCATTTTTAACATCAAACTCTATGTTGTGGTTTTCTATCTGTGCTGTTTTGCCTTTATAATAAAGTTCACAAGGAAAAGCATCAAATATCTCATTGGCTATAAAAAAAGCATTTTTACAACGAAGTTCACTCAAAGATTTATAGTGAGTAAGTTGTATTACATCCCCAAAAGAGTCCTCAAAATATTTTGTTTGGTGTACCTGCAAATCTTCAAATCGCTCTATAATCACAAACTGAAAACTCTCTAAAAGTGCTGGACGTAATGTGTATATAAATTGAACAACATCAGCTAAAAAATAACCATGATGCGCTCCTATTTCACAAATAGTTGCATCTTTTTCTAAAAACCCCTCATCTACTAAAGAGATAATATGTTTTGCAATTGTTCCGCCAAAAAACTTACTTGTACTTACTGCTGTATAAAAATCACCACTTTTACCAATATTTTTATATGTTGCATAGTATCCATCTTCTCCATATAACCAATCTGTCATATATCTACTAAATTTCATCTATCATCTCCTTATTATCATAAAGTTCATAGAGTGTTAAAAGCTCTAACTGCTTATCTATCTCATATATTTTTGAATCTAACTCTGAAATCTTTGTTGAGTTTTTCAAAGTATCTACGTCATATTGTGTTTTATATCCAGCTTTAAATAGTTTTTTTGTATCTTGTAAAAGCTTGGAGTATAGCTCTATATTTTCAAGACTTAAGCTCTGTTTTTTTTCAAAATTTGATACATTTTGCATTACTTTTTCGTAGCTAGAACGAAGTTGAATTATTTTATCTTTTGCATCCACTTTAGATTTTAGAGACTCTATTTTTGTAACTTCCATATCTCTTAATGTATTGATACTCAAAGGCATCGATAGTTGTAAACCATAATCATAATAATCTCGTTCAACAGTTCTAATCTTTGTTGCACTATTTTCACTTTTTGTCCAACTATATCCAGCTATTAAACTTACTTTTGGAAGATATTTTGCAGTTACAATATCTGTTTTATAACTATCTGTAACTATTTTTGCTTTTGACATTTTCAAAAGTATATTATTTTGTAAAAATTCATCTTCTGTTAAGATCTCAAAATAAGGCACTTTAGCGTCTTTATAAGAGAGGTCACTCAATGTACTAAAACTAGAAACCAATCGCTCTTTAGCTGTTTCTATATCATAAAGAAGTTGTGTTTTCATATTTTTCTCTATAATAGCCGTATCTAAAAATCCAGAATCAAGCTGTCCATTAAGATATTGCTCTTTTTTCTGCTCTAAATTTATCTCAGAGTTTTGTATTTGTAACTTTTGACGCTCTATACTCAGCGTTGATTGCTCTATCTTCATCAAAAGTGAGATAACATCTATAACCATCTTCCTTTTTGCCATATCTATGGAGTAGTTACTATATTTTTTTAAAGCATCAGCATATTTGATAGCATAGTAAATTCCACCAGTTTGAAAAATAGTTTGGTTCATCCGTATCTGTGCCGATTGATTTGTTTGCACATCATCAGTAGGATCTGTTTTTATGTAGGTATAACTCAAACTTAAAGGGTTAATCCAACTATCTTTCAATATAGAAGATTGAGCCTCATTTTTTTTATAATCATAGTTAAACTGCTCTTTTTTTATGGAAGAGATGTAGTTTTCTAGGGTGGGGGTTGGTTGGTTTGCTACTAAGGGAAAATATAGTAGTGTTGAGGAAACAAGTAGTGCTTTAAGTGTTTTTTTCATATTTTATATCCTTATTGACATCTAAAATAGTTTCAGATATAATATTTTTACAATTGCCTTCGGGATGCCCTTTGAACTTTTCAAAGGGAGAAAATCTACACATCCAACAGCTCTTTTAAACTATTTTTTAAATTAAAAAAATCATCTTTTGAAATCATACCTATTTTATTTTCTAATCTTTTTGCATCATAAATACGACCTTGTACAAGTAGTGCATTACTTGGCTTATTATTTAATATAAATTCAAAAAAGAAACTTCCCTTTTTAATTTGACTAGAAAGAGGAATACCAAAAAAGATATTATTATTAAACTTTTTAACCACTAAAATAGGTCTGGAAAAGATTTTCCCTTTTCCATCTTGTTCATAACCTATATTTATACCAATACTAGCCCAAAATATATCTCGATTTTTGAAAATTATCTCTTTTTTACTATCATGTATATTTTGTTTTAAATCATTCCATCTTTCGAACTCTTTCATATCTCCCTCAAAGCCTCAGCAATCAACTCAATAGGGTTTTTAAACACCGTCTCACTCTCTATACCCATAGAGTTGTTTATCTGCATACGACATGCACTACACTCTGCACTTACTACATCTGCTTTTGTATCTTTTATCATCGCTGCTTTTGGTTTTCCTGCTGCTTGGGCAAAATGGTATTTTTCTGTTTGCATCGTTATACCACCAAAACCACAACACGCATTTGGGTCACTCATCTCTACTATTTTATAGTTTGTTCTTATAAGGTTTCTTGGCTCTTCATATACACCTTGCATCTTTCTTGCATGACATGGGTCGTGATATGTTACTATTTTAGGTACTTTTTTCTTAGATGCTAGAAGCTCCTCTAAATGCGTATGGTTTTGTAACCACTCTGTTGCCATAAAAACTTTACGCATAACAACTCTTGCTCTTGCTCTCCAATCTGGTTGGTCGTGAAAATAGTGTTCATAATCTATTTTAAGCATAGCCGAACAAGTAGCCTCTGGTACTATGATAGCTTCAACATCATTCTCAAAAGTCTCAAAATATCTTATATTATCTTTAGCATTCGCATCTACTGTATCAAAATCTCCAGTAAAATATGCAGGAGCAGAACAACATTTTTGCTCTTTTGCTAAAAAGGCATCTATCTCTAAAGCCTCTAAAATCTCTAAAAGACCCTCTCCTACATCTTTATAGTTATAGTTCGCTAAACACCCTATAAAGATGGCAACTTTACGTTTACCACCATTGTTTATATTCTCTTCGTGAGAGTTTAAAAACGATTTTTTCATTAAACTTGGTAAAACTCTATCTGTTTTGACTATTGGAAGGTTTATTCGAGATGTCATCGAATTTAACTCCTCTTTTATCTTAAACCCACACGTTTGAAATGTCCAACCTAACTTAAAAGCTATATCGTTTAACCAGCGATGACGTAGTAGTAAAAAGAATGCTTTTTTATACCATGCTATCCCAAATTTTTGTGCTATGTCAGAACGTACTTGCTCTATCAACATATCTGTTGGTAAAGATTTTGGACACGCTTCTACACAGGCTGTACATAAAAAACAGGATTCAAAAATATCTTTTGCTGTTGTATCTAACTCTAATTGACCCCTTTTATATGAACCCAAAAGGTCGATAAATCCACGAGGAGAGGTAACCTCATCGGCATTGACATTATGAATAGTACAAACAGGAATACACTTTCCACATTTTACACAATCATCCATAATCTCATCAAAACTAAAAATATCGTCTAATCTATTGTTACCCATCTCTTACACCGTTTTTGAAAATGTTTTTTTACTAGCACTATGCTTTTTCATATAAGCATCAAAAGGCATAGCGATATTTCTTATAAGAAGTGTTCCCGTTTCACTACACTCTATCTTCTCATCTGTTATAGTTAAAAGTTCCTCATCTTCAAAAGGTTTTAAAGCCTCTAAAGCATCTGCAAAATATGTTTTAAACTCTACACTATAAAGCTTTTCAAATCTTTTAATATCAAGTTTAAAGTTACTCATAAGCTCCATAATCACATATTGACGGATTAAATCATCTTCACTGAGAACAACCCCTCTCTCAAAAGGAAGTTTCCCCTCATCAATAGCTTTTTCGTACTCTTTCATATCTTTAAAGTTTTGGTTATAACTATCTACACCTTCGCCTATTGATGTAAGTCCAACACCTATTAAATCTGCTCCACCCTTCGTCGTGTAACCTTGAAAGTTTCTATGAAGTTCCCCTTTTTCTATAGCTTTAAAAAGCTCATCTTCAGGTTTTGCAAAGTGATCCATTCCTACCATTTTATACCCGTGAGATGTTAAAAAGTCGATAGTATATTGCATAATCTCTAATTTAACATCTGGTGTAGGAAGTGTTGTTTCATCTATCTTACGCATAGTTTTTTTCATCCAAGGCACGTGAGCATAGTTAAACACTGCAAATCTATCTGGATTTAATGATAGTGAAAGCTCTAATGTCTCTTTAAATGTTTCTAGTGTTTGATATGGAAGTCCGTAGATTAAATCTACATTTACAGAAACCATCTTATATTTTCGTGCTAAATCCATAGCATCTTTTGTAACATTATAGGGTTGAACACGATGCACTGCAATCTGCACTTTTTCATTAAAATCTTGAATACCAAAACTAACACGGTTGAAACCAGCTTCGTGCATAATTTTCATCTGTGCTTCATCTATATGACGAGGGTCAATCTCGCAAGATATTTCAGCACCCTCTACAAAGTTTGGAAAGTAAGATTTGATAGCATCTATAATCTCTTTAAGTTGAGAGGCTGTAAAAAAAGTAGGTGTTCCCCCTCCAAAGTGCATCTGAATAACTTGACGTTTACAATCAAGATGTTTTGAAAGAATCTCTAACTCTTGCTTTAAATACTCCATATAACGAAGCATCTTATCCTCTTTAGAGGTAAAAACAACATTACAACCACAAAAATAACAAGCATTTCTACAAAAAGGAAGGTGAAAGTAAAGGCTTAAAGGACGTGTTGGGTCTTGCGACTCCATCTTTTGTATATATGTATCATACTCATAAGCACTACTAAATTCTAATGCTGTTGGGTAACTTGTGTAACGAGGGCCTGGTTTTGAGTATTTTAAAAATTTTGAGAAATCTAGCATATTGATAATCCATTTTTTAATATATTAATTATCGCGATTATCTCTAAAAAGTGGTTAAGAGGTGGTTAAGTTTGAAAAAAGATTGAATCTCTAAGTAGCTATTTAATATAACGAGTCAAATCTTCATAAAAGACAACTTTATCTTTCATTTGCTATTTAAAATTTATATTAAGCTATTATTTCAACCTAAATGGATTATTTAAAAAAATAATTTAGAATATTATAGAAGGAAGTTTAAAATGATATATTTTACAGCACATTTAATTCATATATTTTCAGTATTTATATATGGTGGTTTTTTGATAACAGATAATCTTTTTCTATCAAAAATGAAAAATGATTTAAGCACAGAAGAGCATAGTAAAGTTCGAGAATATTTTATGCAGTATGTTAGAAAAGTTGTGCCTAAAGCACTTATAGTTGCTGTTGTTTCAGGTGTATATCTTATAAGTGTAAATTTTGGAGAGATTGCAGGGAGTGGGCTTTCTAATTTTCAGATAGTTTTAGCTATAAAAGCATTTCTTGGAGGTTGGTTAGGGCTTCGTGGAGTTTTACAAGTATTTTTTAAAATTCAACCTTTAGTTTTCAAAAGCCATCTCTTTCCATTTATGTTAGTTTTGATTATTATTGTGCTATCTCAGCTTATGTTTGTTGTGTAAAGAGGTGGAGGCCTCTTTATCACTCTTATATTTTTCTAAAGTGTAACTATCTTCGCTCCAAACCCACCTAAATGTTGCGGTGCATCTTCAAACTTTCTTACTCGTGGATGAGCGATGAGGAAATTTTTAACAGCATAAGAGAGCTTTCCTGTGCCTATACCGTGGTATATGATAACTTCATCCCACCCATTTACAAGAGAGTCACTTAAAAATTTATCTAAAACTTCACACGCTTCATCTGCTCTCATTCCGTGGAGGTCACACTTTAGACCTGAACGCTTCTCTACTTGAACATTGATATTTGTCTTTGGTTTTACTTTTACGATTTTTGTCTGTTTGAGATGTTTTGTTTTGACACGAACTCTCATACCATCTATCTCAAGAGTAGCATCATTTTTTCCCTTCATAGAGATGATAACACCCTTTTGAGAGTGATACTTCACACTATCTCCAACATTGAAAATAACATCTCTTTTAATCTCCTCTTTTTTATTTTGAGGGAGTGTTTTGTTAGCTTTATTCATCGCTCTATGTATCGACTGTGTATCTCCAGCTTTTGCTGCTGATTTTGCTTCACTTATCGCTACATCATAACTTCTTTTGAGGGCAAAGCGTTGCTCATCTAACTCTTTAAAAAGCTTTTCACGTTGCTCTTTTATCGCTAACTCTTTGAGGCGAAGCTCCTCTAATTTTGTATCTACTTTTTTATGTTTTTGTTTCAGTTCACGCTCTAGTTGTGAACCACGCTCTATTAAAAGGCTCAACTTTTCTGAATTATCGCCATAAACAGCTTTTGCTTCTGTAACAATATGGTTTGAAATACCATAACGACTAGCTGTTTCAAAAGCATAACTCTTACCGATAATCCCTTGCATAAACTCATAAGTAGGACGTCTTTGCTCCTCATCATATATAGCAGCCATAAGCTCAACATCGTCACGGTCAGCCATCAATGCAGCGAGGCGTTTATGGTGAGTAGTTACGACCACTTTCTGCCCCCGTTTGATAAGGTCATCTAGTATCACTTTAAAAAGAGCTGCTGCTTCATCACTATCTGTTCCTAGTTCTATCTCATCGACACCAACAAGAGCAGATTTATGTTCAAATATCCGAGAAAATTCCTGCATACGTCCAGCAAATGTAGATATATCATTTTTCACATTTTGAGGGTCATCTATGATAGAGAGAACAGTTTTAAATGAACCGATATGTGACTTTGTTTCATTAAGTTTCATAGGGATAATATATTTTGCCATAAAAGCAGATGCTAAGATAGATTTGAGAAGCATCGTTTTACCACCAGCATTTACCCCTGTAATCATCAAAATATTTTTAGAAAAATCTACACTAATAGGTTTTGCATTGTGTAGGGCAGGGTGGATAAAATCTTGTAAAACTATTTTTGAGTCATTTTTAGATTTTATTATCTGATAGTTTTTACTTTGTGCAAAAAGTACACGTGACTGATAGTTGTCAAACTTTGTAAACTCTTTATCTATAAAGTTTATAAAAGATTGGATTTCAGCTAGTTTTGCAGAGAACTCTTTGTTGTAAGTGTAAAATATAGCCTCTCTCTCTTGCTCTATAAAACGGATTTTCTCTTTACTTTTCATTATACTATCTGGAGATACATAGAAAAATCCATTTGTACTTCTTCCAACAACTGCACCTTTAAGTACATGGTTAAACCCACCTCGTACTAAAAGGCACTCTTCGTTATTGAGAAAGTGAACTTGTGTATCGACTAAATAACCAGCAAGTTTAGAGCTACTCATCATCCGTTTGAGAGAGCTACTTATGTTATTTTTATGCTCTTTTATTCTAGCACTCAGCCCAAAGAGATTTTCATCAAGATTTTCCTCAAATTTACCATCATTGGTAAAATATTTCTCCACCTCAGTAAATTTAGGAGGAATAACAAACTTACTCATCCAATCGCCAATAATCCCATCTATATTACGATTGTTAAAATATCTAAAATAGCGAACAATTTTTACTATCTCAAATATCTGTTCAAAGTTTAGCACACCTCTTTTTTTAAGATGCCCCTTTATCTCATAAAAATCTATCACTTTAGGAGGTGCTTTAAACTCAAGTTTATCAAGTGCTTTTATATAGCGAAAGTGAAGCTCTTGGTCACCCTCTATATATAAAGAGCTTTCACGAGAGAAAAAGCTTTTAAATTGTGTTATATGCTCATTAAGGTCAAGTTGGTCTATTAGTAAGTTTAGTTTGGATTTTTTATCTGTTTTCATAAGGGGGATTATAGCATATTATTATTTTTTAGATTATATGTAAATTAATAAATTAATTCTTAGTTTGTATCAAATTCAGATAAAGTAATGAATAGTTCTTATAATTTATGCTTATAGTTTGAAGCAAACTTTTTTAGAGATAAAGGAGTGGAAAAAAGAGAAAGTTATATGATTTCTCTATTCTCTATTCTCTATTGCTCACTCTTACACTTAACTACACCAACCATCTCACCAAAATATTTACTATTCTCTTTTCCTATAAACGTATATGTCCCTATACTCAAAGTAAAATAGGAGCTATTTATATCTAATCCATTACAGCTAACAGTTTTGTTTTGGTTAAACTCCATCACTATATTCATCATATTTTTTCTTTGATACTCTGTATAACTATTAAAAGTGATAGCACTTAAAACAACTATAAAAGAGGTGGTTGTTATTAAAATCTTTTGATGTTTGGTTGTTTCTGTAAAGTAGTGAAGTGCTAAAAAGAAGAGCGTAACAACGAAAAGACCTATTATATATGCCATCTATTTCTCTCCTCGTATCTGATAGGTAATATCACCAGCACCAAAACTTATGATAAGACCAGTTTTTATATTTTTTATCACTTTATCATTTTTGATAATATCTATACTATTATCAGCTCTTTTTATATTGTTAGCTAGTGTCAAATTATAGTGTTTAAACTTCTCTTTAAAATCTATATCTTGGTAATCTTCTCCAGCTTCCCAAACAGGAAGTACAATAAGTTCATCCGTTCCCTCAAAACACTCTCTAAAAGCTTGAAGATTATCTAATGTTCTTGAATATTTATGAGGTTGCCAAATAGTTGTGATAGTTTTAAAATCTTTAAGTTTTGCATACTCTTTTACAGATTGAAAAGTCGCTTTTATCTCTGTTGGATGGTGTCCATAATCATCTATGATAATAACATTTTTATCTGAACCAACTACATCAAAACGTTTCTTAATCCCTTTAAAAGTTAAAAGATTTTTACGTATATCTTCTATATCCATACTCTGTTGTGCTGAGAGTATAGCTAAACTAGCATCAAGAGCGATATGTTCGCCAAATCCCCAAACACTGAAACGACCTAAATCTTTAAAGCTAAACTCTGTATAGGGTTGGTTCTCTATAAGTTTATATCTTATATCACTAATATCTTTACTAGGATATAACCATATAGCTTCAATCGTTTCTATTAAAGTTGAAAGATAGGGGTCTTCAGCATTTAAAACACGAACCTTTGCAGATAAAATAAACTGTTTATAACTATCATAAAATTTTTCTTCATCATAGTTATAATACTCCATATGTTCGGGTTCAGCATTTATAACTATAGCACAATAGGGATTTGAGTTTAAAAAACTAGCATCACTCTCATCTGCTTCAAAGAGCATAACATCTGTTGTATCATCATAACGTACATTAGATTTAAAGGCTTTAGACTCAGCACCAATAATAGCTGAACCATTCATAATAGCACTTATAATAGCCGTTGTAGTGCTTTTTCCATGTGCACCAGCTACTGAGTAGACTTTTCTATCTTTAAGTATCTCAAAGATAGCATCTCTTCTTGGGACTATTTTTATCTGCTGTCTTTTTGCTTCTATTATCTCTGGGTTTGTATCTTTTATAACAGCTGAATGAATAATTAAATCTTGATTTTGGATAGATGATGCAGTATGAGGTGTAGAAACCTCTATACCTAAATCACGAAGATTTTTTGTGATGATAGTATTGGATATATCAGAACCAGTGACTGTATGACCATTAAAGTGCATATATTGAGCAAGTCCTGATATACCGATACCACCAATACCAATAAAATGGATTTTCATATATTAAGCACCTTTGTTTTGAGAGTTTACCAGCTTTTGCGCTTCATCTGTAAAACAGCTAATATAAAAAGTTCCACTTAACTCTGTCGCATCTATATCGGCAATATTTTCTAAAAAACTATCTAATGAGATTTTTTCAGCCGAAGCTATCCAATGAAATTTCATAGCAGTTGAAAATTTTTCATCATTACTCAAGCCACTTAAAACTTCAAATAATGCACTAGCATCTTTAAGTTGTTCAGCACTATAATTTTCAACGGCATATTCATATAAAGCTCTGAGTGTTGCAAAATCTTGCACCTCATTTATATCCATCTTTCTATGTGCTTCAAGTGTATCTGTTAGTTTTTCAAGTGCTAAATCTAATATATTTGCATAGAAACCATGGAGAGTTTCCTCATCTAAAATTTCATTTGCTTCTGCTTCCATCATATAGAGTGATGCTATATCAAAACTCTCTTGTGCTTTTAATACTTTTGTTTTAAACTCTTCTATTTTACTCACCTAAACACTCCTTAATTCTTTGTAATGAACTTTTTGTTTTTGTTGCATCTTCAACCAATGCTATGCGTATATAACCGATACCTGGATTTTCACCTTTGGCATCTTCTCGTGCTAAATATTCCCCAGGTAATACTTTTACATTATAATTTTTATAAAGTTTTTTAGTAAACTCTAAAGCATTAGGAACTTTTAACCAGATATAGAATGTAGCTTTAGGTATCTCTATACCTAAAATCTCTTGAGCAATTTTAAAGTTTTCTTTGTAAACATCTCTAAACTCTGCAACATGTTTTTCATCTAACCAAGCAGATGTTGCTGCACTTTGAAGAGGAAGAGGGGAGGCACAACCTACATATGTTCGATATTTCATATACTCTTTGAGTATCTTTGCATCACCTGCTATAAAACCTGAACGTAATCCTGGTGCAGATGAACGTTTAGAGATAGAGTTGATAACTAAAATATTTTTAAAATCTATATTTCCTACATGAGTAGAAGCTTCTAGTAATGAGGGAATAGCTTCATCTGTGTATATCTCACTATAACATTCATCATTTAAAAGTACAAAATCGTGTTTTAATGCCAAATATACCCATTCTCCAAGTTGTTCTAAACTTAAAACAGAAGATGTAGGATTGTTAGGAAAGTTTAATATAACTAAATCACATTGTGCTAATTTTTCTTCATCTATTGTAGGTTGAAAACCATTTTCTTGAGTAAGGTTGAGATGAATAGTTTTAGAACGAGTAGCGATAGCTGAACCTTCATAAATCTGATAAAAAGGGTTTGTAAATGCCATAGTAGGATTCTCTTTATCAAAAAGTAAAAATTGAGGAAAGTTAAAAAGAACCTCTCTTGTTCCAAAAGTGGGGATGATTTGAGCATCGTTGAGTGTTGTGTTAAAACGTTTAGATACAAATGTTCGTTGAGCTTCTCTAAGTGTTGGTTCACCTGAAGTTTTTGGGTACTTTTTAAGAAGTTGTGTGTTGTTCACTAGTGCATCTTGTATAAAAGATGGTGTTTCAAACTGAGGTTCACCTATGGTAAGAACTGATGGTTGATAGGCATCAGTTGCTTTAATATCTTTAAGAAGAGTATTAAGTTTTTCAAATGGATATGGTTCAAAATTCATATTGTTATCACTTTGATTAGATTGGTGTGATTATATCTAATTGAACTAAAATAGTGTATAATTTAAAAAAATATAGAGGAAAAAAGATGAAAATTATAGTACCAGTAGCGTTAGCTACACTTTTATTTGTAGGTTGTGGGGATGAAAGTTCTAAAACTGTTGAGGTTCAAGAGCCTAAAAAAGAGGAAGTAAAAAAAGTTGCACATCAACCAAAAGAGGAAACTTTTGATAGCTATAAAAAAGAGCAAGAGAAAGCATTTAGTGCATCAAAAAGTGTAACAACAGTTGAAACTCTTTTTAGTAAATGTGTAGGATGTCATGGTTCATCAGCTGAGAAAAAAGCATTGAATAAATCGGCTATTATCAAAGATTGGGATGCTCAAAAGATAGAGATGGCATTAAATGGATATAAAGATGGTTCCTATGGTGGTTCTATGAAAGCTGTTATGAAAGGGCAAGTAGCGAAGTTAAGTAGTGAGGATATTAAAGCTTTGGCTGGGTATATCTCTGCTAAATAGGATGTTTTAGTTTATAAATTCCTAATAAAGTCTTTTTATAGTATAATTTTTCCAAAGAAAAAGAGGAAAATTAATGCAAACTTTCGGGAAATTTTCAACAAATTTTGACCATGAATACTTAACAAAACATTATATCTATATAAATGAAAAAGATGAGAATAGAGAGGATATAAAAATCTCTCTCTCTGATTTTGAGGCACTTCTTAAAAAGAAACGTAAAACTGTTGAAGGAACTATATTTTTATATAATCCTACAATAGCTCCTGTTGGTTATAACAATGACTCTTTGTTAGCAGAGCAGGGGTATGAGTTTGATGGTAAGTTTTGTGAATTGAGTTTTAACAATACTATGAATCTTTTCTCAAAATCAGTGAGAGAGGGATATAGAGGAAAACTTTTAGAGGTTAAATACTTTTTTAATCTTAACAAAGGAAACATTGAGCCAACTCCTGTTATTGAAGAGTTTGATGCTGATTTAGATAAATATCGTTCTCATCAACTTACACGTTACGATAAAGAGATGAATTATCACGATTATCTTAATATGAGTTTTAATGGTAAATTTGTATTTTTTGCAAGTGGTCATAAATTTGATAGACATCATAAAGAGATTATCACATATGCTGAAAATATAGCAAAACAGACAAAAAAACTTGGAAAAGATATATACTTTATGCACGATAAAAACTATGATGTTGATGAGTGTGTAGATATAGCTTACTTTCTTTCTCCAATGGCAAGTGGTAAGATGAGAGAGGTTCGTGCTAAGGTGTTTATGAACGCATTTAAAACAAACCCTCCCTCTATTCAACGATTAGGGAATTAACTTTTATTTTTGATTAATTCTCTTTAAAATAGTATCAATTTTAAGTGCTTCCTCTTTTGGAACATTTGCAATAGTTGCAAAACTTATCCAATTCGAGATAGCATTTGAAACTTCCTCTATAATTTTCATATAGTTCTTAATATCATGAGCTTTTGCAAGTTGAATGAGATGCTCCATTTTAACCCAACTTCTTTCACCCATAATTTTCATACTATATTTTCCACTATCTCCATAAGAAAATGTGAGGTTGGAATTAGGTGCTAGATGCCAATCACCTTTACCATTCATAATAAATGTAATATCCTCTTCGTTATGATTTTTTATATGAGAGAGAATAGAAAAACAGACAACTCTAAAAGCTTTAATTACATCTTTGATATTTTTTGTAATAGTTAAAGTAACAGATAAAAAATCATTGTAATCTAAAGTATGTAATCTAAAATCTGAATGAATTAATCCAGCAAGTGTATGAGTATGAAAAGAGTTTGAACCATCTTTATCAAATCTTTTTGAGGCAAAAAAAGAGTGTTTACTTGTGCTTTTAAAAAGATAACTATTTGGCATCTCTACACCAGCCTTTTTTGCCATTAATGAATAGGCATATTCTATATTTCCACTAAATGATGCTAGTTTGGAAGATGGTATTTTAATCATCCAATCAGTATAGTTCTCTTGAATAGAGTTTTTATTATAGATAATATTATTTTTACGTTTATCAACTTGAATTAAGATTTTTTCTGTTTGTATAGATGGAGTAATATCTTTTAATAAAAATGGTTTATCTAATAATTTATCTTCTTCTATCGGAACTATCTTTTTTTTGAGAGAGTAGAGTAAAGCACCTATATTATTATCTTTTATATTTAAGAGAGAGTGAAGAGAATTTTCTATGGATGAATTTAGAAAGGAGTCATGAAAAAGACCAAATAGGGAGTTAAACTCTTTATCTTTATTTTCTTTAGCACCACTTTTGAGAGGAAGTTGAAATGGAGATAGTTCAAAACCTTTTTTTAAGAATTTTGGGTCGTATTCAAAATATATTTTATCTCGTATCTTTGCAAGAATACCAACATTGTATATTTTATTGTTGATATTTAAATGAACATAAACTTGTTTAATATCTTTCATCTTGAACCTCGTCTATGTTTTATTGAAATATTTTGTAAGGTGTGCAGTGAAATCTCATTATCATCTATCTCCATAGGTGCTACTTTGTCAAAATCATCTAAACAGTTTAATGTAATAGCTAATTTTAAAAATGATTTTAATGAAATTTCTCCACTACTTTCAAATCGTTTAATACTTCCAAGAGAGACTCCTGTCATTTGTGCTAAACTATTTTGAGTGTATCGTAGATTTAATCGTCTTTCTTTAAATCTATCACGAAGTGCTAAAAGTTGTTTTTGAGGTGTATTTATAGCTAGCATACTATTCCTTATTAAATAAATAATAGTATTATAGCTAAAATATTAAAGTTTTTCTAATTAAATATTTTAATCAAAATGAAGTATATCTTTTGCTTGAATCATATCTTTGTCTCCACGACCTGAGAGATTTACTATAATAAGCTTATCTTTTATATTTGGAAGTTTTTTAAGATAGGCAACAGCATGAGAAGATTCAAATGCTGGGATAATTCCCTCTTTTTGGCTTAACCACACAAAGGCATCAAGAGCTTCTTGGTCAGTGATGTTATCATAACTGATAGATTTGTTGTCATTATGAAAAGCATGTTCTGGCCCAATACCAGGGTAATCTAATCCTGCACTAATAGAGTGTGCTTCTAAGATTTGACCATCATCATCTTGAAGAAGATAAGACATCTGTCCATGTAAAACACCAGCACGACCCTTTTTCAAAGAGCAACCATGTTTATCTGTTTCTATACCTAATCCACCAGCTTCGATACCGATACACTCAACACTATCATCTTCTAAAAAGTGTTGAAACATTCCAATAGCATTAGACCCACCACCAATACAGGCGATAACATGGTCTGGAAGACGATTTTCTTTTTCTATAATTTGCTGACGAGCTTCCCAACCTATAATCGCTTGAAAATCTCTTACCATCATAGGGTAGGGATGAGGTCCAGCAACAGTACCAATGATATAAAAAGTGTCACGAGCATTTGTAACCCAATGGCGAATAGCATCATTCATAGCATCTTTAAGAGTACGACTTCCACTTTCAACAGAGTTTACTTTTGCTCCTAAAAGTTTCATACGAAAAACATTAAGTTCTTGACGTTCAACATCTTTAGCACCCATAAATATTTCACACTCTAAATCAAGTAAAGCACAGATAGTAGCAGTAGCCACACCATGTTGTCCAGCACCAGTTTCAGCGATAATCTTTTTATATCCTAAACGTTTTGCCATTAAGCCTTGAGCGATAACATTATTTACTTTATGCGCACCAGTATGGTTAAGGTCTTCACGTTTAAGATAGATTTTTGCACCTAGCTCTTCAGATATATTTTGAGCATAGTAAAGAGGAGAGGGACGTCCAACATAATCTTTAAGATAGTAATGAACCTCTTTCCAAAATGTTTCATCAAATCGGATAGTTTCATACTCCTCTTTAAGTTTTAAAAGTGCTGGCATAAGTGTCTCAGGGACATAACGTCCACCGAAGATTCCGAAGTGACCGTTTTCGTCTGGGTCGTATTTTGAGGGGGTTGGGATGTACATTAGTTAAATTCCTTTTTTGTATCGTAATATAGAAGAGTATTTAGACTAGAGATAAAATATAGCTCTTTCTCTCTATTTTTTGGTCGTTGTGTTATAGGTTCAAAAGTATCATCTAATTTAATTTTACAATTTGAACATACATAAGCTTCTAAAGTTTTATTTTGAGTGATATTTTCATCATTAAAATATTTAATAGTTGCTTCTAATTGTTCTTCTGCTTTTTTTCTATTTTTAGAGAAAGCTGAAGGCTTAATACATTTAAGTTCGATAAAACAAAAAGTATTATTATCGTAAACAGCACAGTCACATCTTGTAGTATCATTGGAATTAAAAAGACAAGCATCAATTTGAAGAAACTCAATAGAGTTATCAGTATTGTTTATAACTTCAAACTCTCCATTTTCTTCAACTATAAAAGCTGGTTTTTGATTAACTCCATCTTGAATGTAAAAATGTTTTTTATCAACACTCTCTATACAATCAGTTATCATTTTTAAACTTAGAATATATTTCCATCAATTCACTAAACTCATCATCAATCATATCGCCAATATCATCAATAGCATTCTCTTGTATCATTCCAGTTGTTTTACCTTTGATATTTTTTGAAATACCATTTTCTATAATGTAAGCAGAAAAATCTTCAGGATTTATCTGTTGTTTTTTTGGAATGATAGTAGAGATTTTTTCTTTTAAAGTAACATTAGTATTTGAAGCTTTATATGCAAATAAAAGTACATTTAAAATTGATAGTATATAAGGGCTATGGGTCATTAAGTATGAACTATTTGTTGTTGTAGTTTCTATTATGTATTTGATTGTTTCAATTTGTGTTTTTGGAAATAAATTTAATTCAGGCTCTTCTATAATGACATGACTGTAACTAGAAGAAAAATATTTAAGTGTTAAATATAAAGGTAAAGCTGTTTGCATACCACTTGAGCTATTTTCTAAGGGTAAATAGTTATTATCATCGTAGTATATAACATCGTTTCCATTTTTATTAACATATTTCATATTTAATAAATTCAATTCTTTAATCTCTTTTCTTGCTTTATTATATTCACTAGAAAATTTTAAAAGTGTATCAGGAAGAGGTATTTTAGCACTTATAATATTACTTATTGATTGATTAAATATAGATATTAAATTTCTTTCTGCTGGAATATATTGAGATTCTAATCCATCTAATATTTCTATGTATGCTTTTAATTCTGAAATTGTTGCATTATTCGGATTTTTTACTTGAAGTTGTTTTAATATATTATCTTTATAGTTACTAGGATAATGATATTTTAATTTATTATTCTCAATATGTAATAATTTCTTTTCATCTTCTTTAAATACTATAACAGTTTTATTTGTAATAAAATCAATATTAAATTCTTTAAATTGATTTAAAAAGTTTTCTGGTACTTCATTGGTAACGATTGTAATAAGTTTAGCTAAAACACTCTTCCCACTTCCATTATCGCCGATAAAAAGATTGATTTTATTGAGTTCTATGTCTATATCTTTTAAAACTCCAAAGTTTTTAACAACGAGATGGAGCATTAATTTACTTCCACTAGTGTATAAACCTCAGTCTGTTCTCTTAACTTCTCTTGACCATCTAAAAAATTAAGTCCAATAATAAAACAAGCTTCTACACAGTTTGCACCAGCTGATTTTAAAAGTTTTGCAGCTGCATTTGCTGTTCCACCTGTTGCTATTAAATCATCTATAAGAAGAACACGAGCATTTTGAGTATCTCTAAACGCATCTATGTGAATCTCTATCTCATCTGTTCCATACTCTAGTGCATATTTCTCATCTATTGTTGTTGATGGTAATTTCCCTTTTTTTCTAATAGGCACAAATCCAATATTTAACATTTGAGCTAAAGCAGCACCAAATATAAAACCTCTTGCATCAATCCCCACAATATAATCTAAATTATACTCTTTATATTTTTGGTAAAGATGATTCATCGTTACACTATATGCTTCTTTGTCATTTAAAAGAGTTGTAATATCTTTAAAAACTATCCCTTTTTGAGGAAAATCTTTTATATCACGAATGGAGTTTTCGATTATTTTTCTTTCTGTATTGCTGAGTGTCATAATTAGTTCCTTCTATTATAAGAGAGCATCAATTCTATCTTCTAATGCTTGTATCTTGTTTTTTAAACCATCTGTTTCTTGTCTATGTTTTGTATTTCTTTGTTTTAGAATTTTTAATTCATTTCTAAGTTTTGTTAATTCTTCACTTAAAATATCTACATTTCCTAATGCTCTTTGTAGTTGGATTTGGTATTTTCGTATCAATATTTCAGCTTCTTGAAGAGTAAGTTTCATCAACTCATTTCCACGTTGCTCTTTGTTTGTAATACTTTTAAAATAGAACATTTTGACAAAAAGATATGCTGATAATATAGAGAGTACAGTTAAAAGTGACCATTCCAAAAACATTAATTATCCTTCGATTTTTTCTACTCGACCACAGTGTCGACCACCATCAAAACTACCTGCTATCCAAGCATCTAAGATAGATTCTGCAACACCTTTCCCAACTATACGTTCACCAAAACATAAAATATTTGCATCATTATGTCCTCTTGCAACAGTTGCTGTATACGCATCATGACATAATGCTGCACGAATACCTACATGACGGTTTGCTGCCATACTCATACCTATTCCAGAACCACAGATAAGAACACCTTGTGATTCTTTATTTTCTAAAACACTTAAAGCAACTTTATGAGCATAATCTGGATAATCTACTCTATCTTTACTAAATGGTCCAAGGTCGATAACTTCGTGACCCTTCTCTTTTAACAGTTCAACTGTATAATCTTTTAAATCTATTCCTGCATGGTCGGTAGCTATATAAAATTTCATTTTATTCCTTTAAGTTAAATTAAGATGTAAGTAGCTGTAAAATAGTGGCTACTGGTAAGATTAGTAGATAATCTTTTAGAGGTGTCATCAATACAACTAATACTATTAAAATACCATATTTTTCATATTTGTAGAAAAAATTGGCAATACTATTAATTTTGTATTTAAGCGCTAGATGCATTATAAAATGAGCACCATCAAACTGAGGGATTGGAAGGAGGTTAAATACTCCAAGAACAACATTAATGATAAGAAGTTGATATACTAAAAGGTAGATAAAGATATAAAATAGTGTATCAAGTGTAGTCGGAGCATCAAAAGAGATAAATGCAATGGATGCGAGAGTAGCAAGGGTAAAGTTATAAAATATTCCAGCTAAGTCTACTTGCATAGCACCATTATATCCAGCCTTATTCACAACAGTAGATACATTTATAGGAACAGGTTTTGCCCAACCAAATAAAAAGCCGTTATCAGCACCTAAAAGTAGAGGTACAAAATAGGTAGTCAGAGGAACTATTATACTACCGACTAAATCGATATGAACAATAGGATTTATAGATAATCTCCCAGCATTTTTAGCTGTATTATCTCCAAGTTTATAAGCAACAAGACCATGCATAATTTCATGACCTATAATAGCTATCGCTAAAGCGATAACTGATGCTAATATTTTGAGTAAATCAATAGAGTCCATGGTCATTTTTATCTGTTCTTATTCTTTCAGCAATCGCTTTATTTAAATGAATAGGTTGCTCTAAATCACTAGGTGTTTTACCCATTCTATCCCATCTTATCTCCCAATTTTCATCGATAGAGAAGTAGATAAACCAAGGAGTCCCTTCTATATTATCATAAGGAACTGCACCCCAAAAACGGCTATCATTTGAGTGGTCACGATTATCACCCATCATAAAGTATTGGTTTTGAGGAACTTTAACAGGTCCAAAAGTAAATATAGGTAGAGGATTTCGACCATCATTTATTATTTTTTTATCATGATGAATACCATGATGTTCTTTCATATATGGATTTTGTACCCAAAGTTTGTCTATAAATTGAACTAAATTAAACTCTTTGTAGTTCTCTTTTATCCATTCATCACCCTCTTGAAAATGAACATAAAGATTTTTTTCAGAAACAAAAAGTTCATCTCCAGCAATTGCAACACATCTTTTTACATAGTGCTGTTTTGTATTGTGAGGAGGTCTAAAAATAACTATATCTCCACGAGAAGGTGTATCTCCATCTATCAAACGAAGTTTGTCACTCCATGGCATAATAGAAAGCTCTAAAAAAGGGATATGAGGCATTGAGATACCATAAGCAAATTTTTTAGCAAAGAGATGGTCACCTATAAGTAAAGAATCTTTCATAGACCCAGATGGAATTCGAAATGCTTGGGCTATAAAAAAGATAACAAAAAGAACTATTATAATAGTTCCTGTCCAAGAGTTTGAAAACTTATAAGCTTTGTGTAAAACCTCTTTCATCTATGTGTTTACCTTATGGTTAATTTGTGAAGCTTTTAAAGTATTACTTAAAAGCATAGAGATAGTCATTGGACCAACTCCCCCTGGAACAGGTGTAATGTAAGAACATTTTTTACTTACATTTTCAAAATCAACATCACCAACAAGTTTTCCATTGTCAGCTCTATTTATTCCAATATCGATGATGATAACATCATCTTTTACCATATCCTCTTTTATAAGGTTTATAACACCTACACCTACTAAAAGAATATCAGCATTAAGAGTATGCTTTTTTAGGTCATCTGTAAAAATATGACAAATTTCAACTGTTGCATCTGCATTTAGAAGAAGAGAAGCCATAGGTTTTCCAACGATATTTGATGCCCCAACGACTACACAATTTTTACCTTTAACATCTATATTGTATTCAGATAAAAGTTCCATAACACCTAACGGAGTACAGGGAACAAACCCATCAAGTCCCGTTGTTAAACGTCCAACATTATAGGGATGAAATCCATCAACATCTTTACTTGGATCCACAAGTTCAAGAATTTTTGTTGTGTCTATTTGTGGAGGAAGAGGAAGTTGGATAAGGATACCATCAATACTAGGATTTTTATTCATCATAGTAATAGTATTTTCAATAGTCTCTTGAGAAATTTCTGTTGGCATCTCATGTGTTACAGAGTAAAAACCAACTCTATCACAAGCTTTCTTTTTCATATTTACATATGCCGAACTTGCTGGGTCTGAACCAACTAAAATCACAGCTAAACCTGGAACAGAACCAGTTTGCTCTTTTAATTTTATAACTTCATCAGTTACTTTTAATTCTATCTTTTTTGAAAGTGCTTTACCATCGAGAAGTTGCATGTAAACTCCATATAATTATATTTTATCATTATTATATCCATCAAATAATAATATAGAGATAAATTTAAATCTGATTTTTGCACACTTTATGCTAAAATAAAAACTAGAGCTGTTTAATCTTTATTAAAGAGCAATATTTCACTACAAGTGTAGAAAAAATGAAAATGAATTTTATTTTAAAAAAAACATTATATCCCCTATTTTTATTATCGATAGCCTATCTCCTTTTTTTGAGTGATGATATTAAAACTATTATTGCAGGAGTCGCTGTTTTTCTTATAGGTATGATTTTTATGGAGGATGGTTTTAAACTCTTTAGTGGTGGGATATTGGAAAATATCTTAAAAAAAAGTACATCAACAGTTCCAAAAGCGATAGGAATAGGTTTTATAGCAACAGCAATAGTACAAAGTTCCTCTTTAATATCGATAATTATCATCTCTTTTTTAAGTGCTGAACTTATTACTCTTAGTGGTGCTATTGGTGTTATTTTTGGTTCAAATATTGGAACAACTACAACAGCATGGATGGTTTCATCATTTGGTGTGAAGATAAAAATAGCACAGTTTGCTATGCCTATGCTTATTTTTGGTGTGATATTTAGACTCAATAATCGAAAAGCTTATCAAGGACTAGGTAATATTTTAGTGGGATTAGGTTTTGTCTTTTTAGGTATTAGTTTTATGAAAGAGGGTTTTGATACTTTAAAAGAGGGTTTAGATTTAGCACAGTTTGCTATAGATGGTTATCTAGGTGTTTTTGTTTATGTTGTGATTGGAGCTATGGCAACAGTTATTATTCAATCGAGTAGTGCTACTATGGCATTGATAATAACAGCCTTAGTAACAGACCAAATATTATACTTTAATGCTCTTGAATTAGCAATAGGGGCTAATATAGGAACCACAATAACAGCAATAATTGCTTCTCTTGTATCAAATGAAAATGGAAAGCGTCTTGCTATCGCCCATTTTATTTTTAATATAGTTACAGGTTTGATAGCGATAATTTTCTTATATCAGTTAGCAGATTTAGTAACATATCTCTCTTATAAAATAGGAATTGCAGAAGATGATTATGCAATGCAGTTATCTCTTTTTCATACTATTTTCAATATTATAGGTGTTTTAGTAGTTGTTCCATTTATGTCTCAGTTGATAAAATTTTTGGAATCATTTTTTAAAGAAACAAGAAAAGATATATCAAGGGCTAAATATTTGGATAATGCAGTGCTTGAAGTACCAGAAGTTGCATTAATGGCTTTAAGAAAGGAAACAATTCATCTTTATGACAATGCAACAGAGGTTTTAACTCATGCACTCTCTTTGCATAGAAAAAATATATATATTAATATAGATGATTTTTATGGAAGAAAGATAAAAATATTATATGGAGATATAATTCATTATGCAACTCTTTCTCAAGAGAGTATGAATATGGAAGATAAGCATAAAGTTTATGCTTTGAAAATTGCATGTAGAGATATTGTTGAATCAATTAAAGATGTGAAGTTATTACAAAAAAATGTAAATAAATTTATTAAAAGTAAAAATATATATATTAAAGGGGAGTATAACTATTTGAGAGAGCAGGTAGCAAATACTTTAGATGGTATTCACAGCTTAAAAAATAGTTTAAATAATGATATTGATGTTTTAGAAAAGATTAAACTTTTAGAGGAAAATCTTATTGGATTAGATATGTTGAAGAATGGAAGAATAGATAATCTTATTAGAAATAATAAAGTTGAAACAAAGATGGTTACATCTCTAATAAATGATAGTGCTTTTGCTTATGAAATATCTAAAAATCTTATTAATGTAGCTACTATCCTATGGACAGATGATAGAAAAAATTAACTCTATCACAGAATATTTTTGTTATTATCTCTACTCTAAACTTTATAAAGGATACTAATGAGTATTTTTAAAAAATTGGTAAAATATTATATCGCTATGATAACAATATTTTTTATAGGCAGATTAGCACTATTTATAATCTATTTCGATAAGTTTAAAGAGAGTGATGTCAATTATTGGCTTACTTTCATATATGGTTTACGTATGGATACCATTACAGCTTCTTTCTTTTTAGTTATTCCACTTATTTTACTTACATTGACACCAAAAAGAGTAGAAAATTTTGTAAATATATTTTTAAAATATTATTTTGTTATAGTTTTATCAATCATTATCTATATGGAAAATGCAACATTTCCATTTATTGCAGAGTATGATATGAGACCAAACTATCTTTTTGTGGAGTATCTTGATTATCCTAAAGAGGTTTTTTCAATGATATTTGCTGAGTATAAGCTAGAACTCTTTATAGCATTTTTAATGATAGGGAGTTTTATATATTATTATATGAAATATCTTAACGATAGTTTTTTAGAACTTTTTGAGATAAGTTATATAAAAAGAGTTGCTCTATTTATCCCTATATTACTTCTGCTTTTTATCGGTATACGTTCATCGTTTGGACATAGACCAGCAAATATTTCTGATGCTATGTAACTCTTCAAATAGAATGGTAAATGAGATAACAAAAAACTCAATATATAGTGTTGCCTATGCTATCTATATCAATAAAAAACATGGTAGTAAAAAGCTAATGAAGCAGTATGGAAAGATGGATACAAAAGAGGCTTTAGCAAGAGTGTTAAAAAGATTAAATCTTGATACTCTTTCACGTATAGAAAAAACACATTTTCAGACTAAAAAACCAAAAAATCTAGTTATATTTTTACAAGAGAGTATGGGGTATCAGTTTGTTGAAGCTGTTGGAGGGGAGAAAGGTATTACTCCAAATATGAATAGATTGAGTAAAGAGGGGATTTTATTTAAAGACCTATACTCTAATGGTACGAGAAGTATTCGAGGTATCGCAGGAACAGTAGCAGGAAACTTTTCTATTCCAGGGAAGGGTGTACTTAAAAGAAATAAATCTCAAAGTGATTTTTTTACAATTGCTTCACTTTTAAAACCACAAGGTTACTATACATCTTTTATATATGGTGGCGAGAGTAGGTTTGATAATATGAGAAGTTGGTTCTTAGGGAATGGATTTATTATAGACCAGCCAAAGTTTACAAACCCTTCATTTGTTGGAACTTGGGGTGTATGTGATGGTGACGTTGTTGATAGAGCTAATGAAGAGTATAAAAAACTTTATGCTCAAAACAAAAAATTTGCATCTGTTATCTTTTCTACAACAAATCATAACCCATTTGATTTTCCAAAAGATAAGATAAAATTAGTAGATAGTGTAGAGAGAAAAAGTGTTAAAAATACGATAAAATATGCCGATTTTGCGATAGGTGAGTTTATTAAAAAAGCGAGACAAGAGAGTTATTATAAAGATACTATTTTTGTTATCATTGCAGACCATAATATTCGAGTTTATGGAGATGATTTAGTACCAGTAGATATGTTTCATATCCCAGCAATTATTTTAGGTCAAGATTTGAAACCTTATGTATATGATAAGATAGCAACACAACCTGATGTTCTAGCAACAGTTTTAGATTTAATAGGTTTAGATTTGAAATATTCTATTATGGGACATTCAATATTTAGTGATAAAAAACAAAACATCTCTTTAATGCAGTTTCATACAGCCTATGCACTGAGGGTAGATAATCAAATAGCAGTACTAAGACCAAATAAAAAGCCGATTACATTTCTATATAAAGATAAACATTTAGTACAAATAGATTCTGATGTAGAGTTGGAGAAAGATGTTTTAGCATTTATTGTTACTTTAAATAATCTATATAATACAAAAAACTATAAGTAAAAGGAGTTGAAATTGTTTAAAAAGTTTTCTATTGTCATAATGGTTACAGTTACTTTTTTAAATGCAGAGATTGTTCAAACTATAAATACAACATCAAAGAGTGTAAATGATTACACTCTTATAACGAAAGAGCCTTTAACTGGTTTAATAATGGATAATCTATTGGCAGATAGTGTAATAGCTATTTGGGGTTATAATCATTGGAAATGGACAACAAAATCTCTTCATACTAAACGAGAAGATTGGTTTGAAAAAGATTCTCAAACAGGTGGTTCTGATAAAACAGGACATTTTTATATGACATATCTATTATCTCGCGTGATGGCTTCACGTATGCAAGATAGAGGTTACTCTCTTGAGCAATCCTCTTTAGCTGGTTCTCTCTCTGGAATCTTAGCTATGACTCTTTTAGAGGTAGGTGATGGAACAAGTCCCTATGGTTTTTCAAATGAGGATTTAATAGCAGACTCTTTGGGTGCAGGTTTAGCATATCTTATTCGTTCAAATCCAAGAGTAGATGATTTTATAGATATACGTTTAGAGTATATGCCAACAGCTGGGTATCTAAAAGGTGGGGATAATACAACTGATTATTCAGGTATGAAACATCTTGTAGCTTTTAAAGTTGGAGGATTTGAATCTCTAAAAAATAGCTATTGGAGTTTATTAGAGTTTCAAATAGGATACTATTCACGAGGTTATCGTAGTTTTGATAATGGAGATGATAGTTCACAACATCTTTATGTTGGAGTTGGTTTAAGTTTAGCAAATCTAGCAAAAAGAAGTGAGATAAATGCAGTTAAAAATCTCTTTGAATTTTATCAAACAGGTGGAACTTATATAGAAACAGATGTGTGGTCAAGATAGTTTGGATTTTAGCTCTCTTATCCACTCTACAAATCAATATACAAATCAGCTTCTTTTTTACAGACCCTACACTCAATCAGCAATGATTCGAGATGTAGATAGTTTTACTCTTTCACTCTCTGAGTCAAATGTTTTTCAAAAAAGTGCTAAAAGTGCTAATCTTGAGGCAGATTTTGAGATAACAACTTTAGATATAAGTTATTATTACCGTTATAATAGTAATCTTGAACTCTCTTTTAACTATCCATTTTATTATATATCAAAAGGTTTTTTAGATGATTTTCTTGATGAAGTACATTCAACACTTCATATAGCAACAACAAGAGAGCATGAAGGACATGTGAATAATAGATTAACATATAGGCTATTAGATAAGATAAGTAAAAATAGTAGCTATTATATTATAGGTAATCCACAAATAGAACTAAAATATAATCTGTATAGAAAAGATAATCTCTATCTATCAACAAATATTGGTATAAAAATTCCTATGGGAAATGTAAAGGATGGTTTTACTACCTCTAAAGTTGACTATATGAGTGGAGTGCAACTGCAAAAAAATTATGATGATTTTTTAATAGTTTCCAATACAGTTGTAACTTTAAATACCAATTATAGACTATCTTCAGATATAATATCTCAAAAATATCGTTATTTTATCTCTTTAGGAACAGAGTTTAAACTTATAGAGAGTATAGATTTTCTATTTATCTATCAGTATGGTTCATCACCCTATAAGAGTAGTGATGAAAAATTTGATAGCTATACACATCTTTTACAGTTTGCACTTAGAAAAGATTTAAAAGAGAATCAATATATAGATATATTTTTTAATCAAAATACAATACCACGAAACAATGAAGCTGATGTAACATTTGGTTTATCATATCATTGTAAAGGATTATAGAAAAATGAACTATTTTTTTGGATTTTCTCACTGGAAACATGAGTTTGTAAAACCATTTTTTAATGAGTTAGAAACTATTATTTTTATTAACCCATTTTTTAAGAAAAATTATTTTCGATTAGCTTTAAAAAAGGGGTTAGATGAAGACTCTAATATCTACATTTGGGGGAAAAAAAGTTTTCCACTTGTAGAGGAGTTTGCTTTAAAACATAATATACAAATTAAAAGAGTAGAAGATGGTTTTATTCGCTCTATCGGTTTGGGTTCAGACCTAACACAACCATACTCTTTAGTAGTTGATACGAAAGGTATCTATTTTGACCCAACTCAAGAGAGTGATTTAGAAGATATTTTAAAAACTAGAATTTTTAGTGGAGAAGATTTAGAACGAGCAAAGAAGATACAGAACTATTTAGTAGAGAAAAAACTTTCAAAATATAATCTATATGAAAATAGAAAACTAGAGATAAAAACAGATAAAAAAATAGCACTGGTTATAGGACAAGTGGAAGATGATGCTTCTATAAAATATGGTGCTTTAGGTATGACAAATTTAGAGCTTTTACAATCAGCAAGAGAAAAATCTAAAGACTCATATATTATCTATAAACCACATCCTGATGTATTAGTGGGTAATAGAGTAGGCACTATAAAAGAGGAAGACTCATTGATATATGCTGATGAAGTGATAACAGAAGTAGGATTAGATAGTGTTTTAGAGATTTGTGATGAAGTTCATACGATGACCTCTTTAGTCGGTTTTGAAGCATTGATGAGAGAGAAGAAAGTGTTTACCTATGGGATGCCATTTTATGCAGGATGGGGATTAACTGAAGATACTCTATTATTGGAAAGAAGAGAAAGAAAACTCTCTCTTGAAGAACTGATTTTTGCTACACTTATCTTATATCCAAGATATATAGACCCATTTAGTTTAAAACTTTGTGAAATAGAGCAGTTTTTAGAGAGTGTAGAAAAGGAGAGATATATATATAATGCTTCATTGACATACAGAATAAAAATAAAACTGCATAGTTTCTTTACAAGAAAATCACAGCTACTATTACGTATAATCACTTTAAAGAATTAAAGAAGAGTTGTATGAACAGTATAGGTGCTATTAAAGATAAAAATATATTATTTCTCCAAGGTCCTATGGGTAAGTTCTTTAAAAAACTTGATAATATTTTTCAAAAAGAGGGTGCTAAAACTTATAAATTGGGTTTTAATGCAGGAGATAGTTTTTTTTCTAATCATCACAACTATATAGGGTATAAAAAGAATAAAGAGAGTTATGAAGAGTTTATTCAACAATTATTAAAAGAGAAAAAGATAGATAAAATATTTCTTTTTGGTGATTGTAGATTTTATCAACGTATCTCTATTAAAGTAGCTATTGGTTTAAATATAGAAGTTTTTGTTTTTGAAGAGGGTTATATTCGTCCAAAATATATAACTATGGAAAAATATGGTGTGAACGATTTTAGTCATATAAGTAGAGAGGCTAAATTTTATAACAGTATAAAAGATGTTAAAATAACCGCTCCAAAAGATGTAAAATATTCTCAAACTAAAATGGTTTTTAGTGCTACTATCTACTATCTTATATCCAACATTTTACATTATCAATACCCACATTATGAACATCATAGAGATTTCTCAGCTATAAAAGAGTTTTTTTACGGTGTACGAAGTGTTGTGCGAAAGTTTTTATATAGATTTGAAGAGAAAAATTATTTGAGTATGATAGAAAATGAGCTTTCAAATCGATACTTTTTTGTACCTCTTCAAACATATAATGATTTTCAGATTTTAGAGCATTCTGGGTATCGCTCTATTGAAAAGTTTATTATTGAGGTTTTAGAATCGTTTGCTACAAATTGTTCAGAGAGTTGGATTGTATTTAAACATCACCCAGTAGATAGAGGTCGTAAAAATTATAAAGAGTTTATTATAGAGCAGTCTATATTGTTAGGTATAGAAAAAAAAGTTTTAGTTTTTTATGATACATATCTTCCAACTTGTTTGAAAAATGCAAAGGGTACAATAACTATAAACAGCACAGTAGGGCTATCATCACTTATGCATGGTACTCCAACGATTACATTAGGAAATGCTATCTATGATATAGAGGGATTAACTTGTAAAGATATGAAGCTTGAAGATTTTTGGCATATACAAAAGAAGCCAAATAAAAGATTACTCAATAAATATAGAGCATTTATTATAAATAATACACAAATAAATGGTAGCTTTTATGGAAAGTTTTGGTTGAAATGAAAAATATTATTTTAATTATCTCATTGTTCTTTGGTCTACTTTTGGCAGATACATCATTTATAACAGCTAAAGAATATTCGGCACAACTCTATAAAAATCCTCGTGGAATAGGGTGTTATCATTGTCATGGTAAAAATGGTGAAGGTAGATTAGTAGCTCGATATGTGCATAAGGGTAAAGCTAAAAGTTTTAGTGGGCCTCCTATAAATCTTTTAAATATAGAAGAGTTTTCTAAAGCTTTAAATGAGGGAAAACGAGGAATGCCTAGATATTTTCTCACACAAAAAGAGATAGATAGTTTATATCTTCATGTAAATATAACATTGAACGAAGAGGAGAGTGAAGATGAGGAGTGAGATGATAGATGCTATTGAATTAGCCTATAAAAATAGAGATTTGAGTGCATTAGATAGATTAGCAACACCAAAAACAAGAAAAATAAATAAGAAAAATGATTTCTCTTCTGTTTTGATGCTTTCTTGTAATAATATTAAACATCTTCAAAAGATAGAATCTCTTGAGGCTGATTGTATTATGTTAAATCTTGAAGATGGTGTTGCAAAAGAGGAGAAGCCATTTGCTCTTGTATTATGTGCAATATTTCTATCCTCTCTACAATCTTCAAAAAAGAAACTAGTTGTAAGAGTAAATGCTCTTGATGAGGGTGGATATGCAGAGATAGTATATCTGAACCAGTTTATGCCAGATGCTATTCGAGTTCCTAAAATTAGAACACAAAAAGAGGTAGAAGCGGTAGAAGCTTTAGTAAATAAAGATATAGATGTTCACCTTTCCATAGAAACTTCAGAGGCATGGTACAATCTTCATTCTTTAGCTATTACAGAAAAGGTGACTACATTTTATTTGGGTATTTTAGACCTTTTTGCAGATATGAAACTCCCTCAAACTCTTGTAAATAGAGATAATCCAACGATGCTTTATATGATGTCACATTTTTTGATTACATGTAAATCTATGAATGTAAAACCTGTCTCTTTTGTGTATCAAGAGTTTACAAAGTTAGAGGAATTTTCTAAATGGCTAGAGTTAGAAAAGGGTATGGGATATGATGCTAAAGGGTGTATCTCTCCTAAGCAGGTAACATTAGTAAATGAAATATTTATAGATGAGGTTTCTCAGATAAAAAGAGCAAAAATTATTGTAAAACTTTTTGAGATGCATCGTGCAGAAGGAATTACAGGGTTTGTAGATGAAGAGTATGGTTTTATAGATGAACCTATATATAAGGGAGCATTAGCTCTTTTATCTCATTAAGATAAAAAAATTAGAAAAAGGTAAAAAAAGATGGATAGTGAAACAATTTATGCTTTAGTGGGCATTGTTATATTTGCAGTAATAGCATTTTATACACTTAAAAATGATGAAACTGCAAAACTTCAAACGAAAGAGGAAAAGTGTCATGAGATTGTTAATGGATATAGAAAAGAACTAAGAGAGGCTTTAACAGTTTTACAAGGTGATACAGAGGCTCAAAGAGTTAAAAAATTGGAACTTCTTAAGAAGTTTAATAGTGAACTTTCAAGAAACATTTTTTTTGATGCTTTTGAGATAAGAGAGATTATTGAAGAGTTATCTAGTATTGAGATTAAATAGAAATTTATTATGAAAAAAATAAATATAATGGGTAGCGAAGTTGTCGATGGCTTCGAGTGTAAACCAAAAGAACTTGATGTAAATAAACCTATGATGCACTATAAAAACATTATAAATATTTGTGTAGATAAAAGATGTTCAAAAAATGGCAGTGCTAAAAAAGCTGATGATTTACGAGAGCTTATCAAAGAATGTGATTTAGTTAAAGGTGAAAATCGTATTAAAGTAACGAGAACATTCTGTCAAGGTGCTTGTAGACATGGTCAAGTGACAAATATTTTTGCAAACACTCAAAGAAATGGCTTAGAAAAACATAATAATATCTGGTTAAGAAAAACTCATACTTATGATATAGCCAAATGGGAAGAGCTTCTTTTTGCTCTTAAATATGGTAAAGATTTGGATAATTTTGAGCAGATAGAGATGAAAGTTTTTTAAATAATTAAAAAGAGAAAAAATGAATTGTAAAATACAAACTAAAGAAAATAAAGTTTATGCACCATTAAAAGAAAAATGGCTAGTTTTAAAACCAGAAGAAGAAGTTCGACAAAAATATATTTGTAGATTAGTCGATAGTTATGGATATGATTTAAAACTAATGACTCAAGAGCTACAAGTTAGTAACTCTTCAAGAGGTCAAGGTCGTGCTATGGCTGATATAGTTATATGGAAATCTGAAAAAGATAGACTAGCAGAAAATAGTCCTATAATTGTAGTTGAATGTAAAGCTGAATATTTAACAATTAGAGAAGAAGATTATTTTCAAGGGTCAAACTATGCTTCATGGGCTGGGGCAGATTTTTTTGTAACGACAAATCTTAAAGAGACAAAAATATTTCAAGTTATTAAGGGAAAAATTCCTAAACGCTTGAAAGAGATTATAGATATTCCAAAATTTTCTATTGTCAATAATGATAAAAAGATAGAAGAGCTTTTAAAACAAACAAAATCTTTTACTAGAGATGAGTTTTCTAAACTACTTTCTAAATGTCACAACATTATACGAAATAATGACAGACTCTCTCCCGAAGCTGCATTTGATGAAATAAGTAAAATACTCTTTATAAAAATAAGATATGAGAGAAGTAATGACAAAGCACAACTTTTTTCACTTGATGAATTTTTAAAAGAAAAAAATAAACATATTAATGATTTTATAAAAAAAATAGATAATAAAATCCGATGGGAAGAGGAACAGCAAAAAGAGTTTATAGAAGATGGTGATTTTGAGATAGCAAAAAAATCAGAGCAAAAGATAAAAGATTTAAAATTATTATCTACACCTTCATATTTAGATAAAATTTTTGAAGAGACAAAAGAAGAGTTTAAATATGATGAACTTTTTAGTGAGCATGAAAAGATAAAAATTAAAGAGGGTAGTTTTGAAGCTATTGTAAAAGAGCTTGAAAAATATAACCTTTCAATAACTTCAGATGATGTAAAAGGTATAGCATTTGAACAATTTTTAGGCAAGACTTTTAGAGGAGAATTAGGGCAGTTTTTCACTCCTCGTACTGTTGTTGATTTTATGAATGATATTTTAGACCCTAGAGAGGGTGAAGTTATCTGTGATCCTTGTTGTGGTAGTGGTGGTTTTCTAATTAAATCTTTTGAATATGTACGGAGTCAAATAGAGGAAGATATTCAAAAAGAGAAAGAGCATATAAAAGAGAACTTTTATAATGCAAAGTATGAAAAAGCAGATGATAAAGAGAAAGCTAAAATAGATGAAAAAGTAAATAAACTTTTTTCAAAGTTAAATAGTGAACTAGATAAAAATACAGAGAAGAGCAGACTAAGAGACCTCTCTTATAATTGTGTGTTTGGAACAGATGCAAACCCTCGTATGAGTAGAACTGCTAAGATGAATATGATAATGCACGGAGATGGACATGGTGGAGTACATCATAATGATGGACTTTTAAATGTAAATGGTATCTTTGAAAATCGTTTTGATGTGATACTTACAAATCCTCCTTTTGGTTCTCGTATAGAAAAATCTCTTAAAATTACGCAAGAAGATAAACTTACAGATACAAACAGAATACAAAAATATCAGGAAAGATATGGCAAAGAGGTTTATGACAAAGCACAAAGCCAAATTAATGACAATATAAATAAGTCTTTATTGGGTTTATATGATACTGGAAAGATGAGTACATTAACAGAAGTTCTTTTTATAGAGAGATGTTTAAATCTTTTAAAAGCTGGTGGAAGAATGGGTATTGTATTGCCAGAAGGAGTTTTAAATAACTCTAATCTTCAAAAAGTAAGAGACTATGTAGAGAGTCGAGCGAAAATCATCTTAATCACTTCAATACCTCAAGATGTATTTATAGCATCAGGTGCTACTATAAAACCTAGTTTACTATTTCTTAAAAAGTTTACAGAGAGTGAAGCTAAAGAGTATGCAGAGATTAAAAAAGAAGTAACTCAAACAATAGATGCAAAATATAAAGAACCATTAGAAAAGATAGACAAAGAACTTTCTAAAAAAGGGAAAGAGGCTTTAAAAGCTGATGAGAAGAAAAAGCTTAGAAAAGAAAAAAAAGAGTTGGAGAGTAAAATAGAGCTAGAGAAAAAAGTAGTAATAAAAGAGAAATTTAACTATGAAATACCAATAGCAGAAGTAGAAAAAGCAGGTATAAGTACAACAGGTGCAAAAATAGAGAATGAACTTGAACCACTGCAAAAAGAGTTTAATATTTATAGAAAAGAAAATAGACTTTGGGAAAGTGAAAAATTAAATTTTGAATATAAAGTTAATGATGATGAGATTATTAAAACTTTGGATGATAAAGAATCTATTTTATGAATAAAAATATAAAATCTTTTTTAAAATTTATATCTTCTAAAGATTTATTTATTTGGGATGTGAAAAGTCACTTTATATCTTCGAATATATTTAAAGAAAATATACCATTCGTATTGTTTGGTGACTTTTTATCAAAAGGAAATATCTCTAAAATTGAAATTAAAGATAATGTTACCTACAAAATATTAGGTGTAAAGTCATATGGTAAGGGAGTTTTTGAGAATAGAATAGTTTTAGGGAAAACTCTTAAAATGAAAACTTATCAAATAGCTCAAGAAAATCATCTTTTTTGGTGTAAAGTTGATACAAAAAATGGAGCATTTGGTGTTGTGACTAAAAGTTTATCTGATGGAATTGCATCTTCAAATATGACTTTTGCCAAAATTAATATTGATAAAATAAATATAACATATCTACAAACCTTATTTAAAAGTAAAAAAATAAATACTTATTTAGATAGTTATGTAACAGGTACTACAAATAGAAAGTATATTAAACCTAATCAATTATTAACTGAAATAAAAATTCCACTTCCAATATTAAAAGAGCAAAATAGAATTGTTATAAAATATACTAATAAAATATTATTAGCTGAAAATCAAGAAAAAGAAGCTAAAGAGATTGAAGAGAGTATAGAGAAATATCTTTTTAAAGAGTTAGGTATTGAAAAGATAGAAAAAAAAGTTAAAAATAGTAAATTACAATTTATAGCATCTAAAAACCTTGATAGATGGGACACTCTATTTTTAATAGGTAATATTCCTATATTAAAAGCAAAATATCCAATAGTAAAATTTTCAAAAATCATTACACACTTTAATACTAATAAAAAAGATGATTCATTAAGAATAAATTCAAAAAATTATCCTGATAAAGATTTCTTTTATATTGGGATGGAACATATAGAAAAAGAGACTGGTAAATTACTTCAAGATGGTTATGTGAAAGGTAAAGAGATTAAAAGTCAAACTATTGAAGTACCTTCAAATTATTTATTATATGGAAAATTAAGACCATACTTAAATAAATATTGGATAAATAGTTTAGATAAGAATAATATAATTTGTTCTTCAGAGTTTTTTGTTTTTGATATTGATGAAAATATAAATAAGCTTTTTTTTAAATATTGTTTATCATCAAATTTTATTCAAATGCAAATAACAGATAAAACAAGTGGTGCAAGAATGCCAAGAATAAATGAAGCAACTTTTATGAGTTTAGATACTCCCATCCCACCTATTGAAATACAAAATAAAATAGCCATTGAAATAACAAAACGAAAAGAAAAAATAACACAACTCAAACAAGATGCTCTTAAAAATAGAGAAGATGCAATAAAAGAGTTTGAAGAGGAGATTTTTACAAAATGAAAATAAAAGAGTTATGGATAGAGGATTATAAACTTCTTCAAGATTTTAATATAACTTTAGATGAACAACTAATAGTGTTAATAGGTCAAAATGGTTCAGGTAAATCTACTCTTTTAGAGTTTATAGCTAATAGATTTTATGATTTGTATGAGCATTTTATATTAGAAAAAGGTAGTAAGCCAAAATATGATTTTAAAATTAGATATGAAATCGAATATAGTGGAAATATGTATGAAGTATATATCACATCTAATAAAAAAACAAAAGAGTATTATGAGATAAATATAAAAAGAAATGATGAAAAATCTAAAAAATATTCAAAATTACAAATAAATAATGAGTTTGATAGTGGCTATAAAGATATGCTTCCCCAAAATGTTGTGATGTATTACTCTGGTATATCAGAAACTTTAGAAAATAAATTTAAAACTTTTCAAGAAGAATATTTTATTAAGCCATCTGTTAAAAATAGTAAAAAGATAGAACAACCTTTCTTTTATTTTTTACCTGAAAATTTTTCTACTATTTTGACTGCTTTACTTGCTTACCAATACCGAGTACCTGAAATATTAAAAGAGCAGTTTGGTATTGATGGATTTCAAAAGATAACTATAACACTTAAAAAACCTTACTGGGCAAAAGATACGATAGAAAATACTTGGGGTGCTAGTGGAGACTTATCAAGTTTTATAGCAAGAATGATAAATGCTTTAGGTGATACTTCAAATTATGAAATTACAGATAATAATATCATTTTCACAATACCATCACAAGAAAAACTAACTAATATATGGGAATTTTATGGTGAAGAGAAAAGTATTTTTGAATATCTTACAACATTACAAGCAAATGACTTAATAGAAAATATTGAGATTATGATAAACAAAAATAATAAAATAATTTCACATAATCATTTAAGTGAAGGAGAAAAACAATTACTTACTATTTTAGGATTAAAAGAGTTACTTTCTACTGAACACACACTATTTTTACTTGATGAACCTGATACTTATTTACATCCTAAATGGCAAAGAGATTTTGTGCAAGAACTTTTAGAATTTGAAACTAATAATCAATTTATTACGACAACACATTCACCTTTAATTTTAGGATATTTAAAAAAGAAGTATGTAAAAATTATTAGAACTGGTAAAATTGATGAAGATACACATTATTCTTATGGTAGAGATATAAACTCGATTTTACTTGATTTGATGGATGTAACTAAAAGACCAAAAGAGATAGAAAAAAAAATAACATTACTTTTTACTGATTTAGAAAATGAAAATATAAGTGATGCAAAAATAAAACTTGATGAACTGAAAGAATATTTTGGTGAAAGTGATAATATTATTATAGAAGCTGAAACAATTTTATCTTTTTTAGAAGAGTAGTTATGAAGCATATTGAAAAAGGACAAGCACCATCAGCATTAATTCAAATAAATAAAGATAAATCTAAAACTTATGATAATGATGTATGTGATAATAATAAAGCTAATCCAAAGATTACAGTTAAATCTGATACATTAAAATCCCTTATGAAAGAACAGGGTTTTATCTGTTGTTATTGTATGCAAAGAATATCTACAGATAAGTTAACTTCTGCTTCAGATACTTATCCAACGATAGAACATTATATTGCTCAAACAACACAAGAAAGTAAAGATAAGAATTTAGATACAAACTATAAAAATATGTTGGTAACTTGTCATGGTAACGATAAAAAAGATATTGAAAATAAACATTGTGATAGTAGTCGAGATTCAAAAGCTTTTAAATATTTAAATCCATTAAATAAATCTTGTGAAAGAGTTTTAGGGTATAGTAATGATGGGAGTATATTTTGTTCAGATAGTTCTCATAAAAAAAAGATTGATTATGATATTGAAATATTAAACTTAAATTTTCAGAAATTGAAAGATAATCGAAAAAGTGTTATTGAAGGTATTAAAAAAGCTATTAAACTTGAACGGAATAGATTAAAAGATAAGTGGAGTAAAGAACAATTTAAGAAAAAGGCTTTATTAAAGTGTGAAATCTCTTCTAGTGGAATATTTGAAGCTTTTGTTCAAGTAAAAATTTATGAACTTAAAAAATTCTAATCATAAAAAACTTCGTAGTGGCTACACGACTGGTGTTCATACATCCCATGCTTTTCAATCTGCTTTAGATGGCTCTTTAAGCTCAAAAAAACTCTGTATCAGTAAAACTATTAAAGTAGATAATGATGATTTAGATGTTACCAAAGGGTGTGAGATAGTTGTGTCTATTTCTCCTCATTTTCAAGATTTAGAACTAAATACTATTCAACATACACCTTATATACTCAAAGCAAAAAAAGCACAATGCTTTATCTATGCAGGAATAGGAGTAGGTGTTGTTACAAAAGATGGTTTAAAACCACCAAAAAACTACCCTGCTATCAACCCTGTTCCTCTTCAAGTTTTATCAGATATTTTCTCAAAAAAAGTAACAGGTTCTCAAAATTTTTATTGTAGTGTAAGTGTTACAGATGGAGAGATAATCGCAAAACAAACAGCCAATGCAAAAGTTGGTGTTTTAGGTGGTATCTCTATTTTAGGAACAAAAGGGATAGTAAAACCTATCTCTGCTGATGTTTATATCGATAGTATCAAGGAGGAGTTAAATTTTGCCTATACGAACCACTTTAAAACCATATATTTTACACTAGGAAACAGCTCTTATAAAAAAGCTAAAGAGCAAGAAGATGGTGCATATATTATAGAGATAGGTAATTTTGTATATGATGGAATCTTACTTGCAGTTGAGAAAAAATTTTCAAATATATTCTTGTGGATAGGTATAGCAAAAGCGGTTAAAATTGCACAAGGCTATAAAAATACTCATAATCGTTTTGGTAGTATAGATTTTACTGAGGTTAGTTCTTGGTTGGGGAGAGATTTAAGAGATTTTAGCACTATAAAAGGTGTAAGAGAATCTCTCGGAGATAAGAGAGAAATTTTCGATAAAAATATCATACAAAGAACAGAACAACAACTTGAAGTTTGGATGAATAGAAAAATAAAGGTGATACAATGCTAACAATAATAGGTAACGGAATGGGAGATTATAATTTCTCAAATATAGATATAGATTTACAACAGTTTGATAAGATAATATGTGATAAAAATTTTATTGAAACTGGTGAAAAAATTAAAAAAGGTGGCTTTAAAGTAGCTCGAAAATATATATTAGAAAATTATGAGAGAGAGAATATCGCTTATGTTGTAACCGGAAGCCCTTTTTTCTTTAGTGCTGGTATTTTAATAGCAAATAAACTTCCAAAAGAGCAAGTGAAAATTATAAATAACAGCTCCTCTAAAAGTTATATACAAGAAAGATTATTTATAAATGATAACGATATAGATACCCTCTCACTCCACGGAAGACCAAATATCGCACTAGATAAGTTTTTACAAAACAACTACACATTTATACTATGTGATAAATTTTCTATACCAAAGATACAAAAAGCTATAAAATATTTAAACCCTCAAGATATAGAGGTAACTATCGGTTATAAACTTGGTTATGAAGATGAAGTGATAGAACAGATAAATATTTTTGATATGAGTTATAAAGCTTTTGATATGAAACAACCTTATGTATTGATTATCAAAAAGCTTTTTGATACAAAAACACTCTCAAAAGATAGTGATTTTCAAACAGAAAGAGGGATGATAACAAAAGAGTACAAAAGAAATCTCTCTCTACAAAACTTAGATTTAGAACCAAATCAACTCTTATGGGATATAGGTGCTGGAAGTGGTAGTTGTGGTATTGAGGCATATAAAAGATACAAAGTAAAAACTATATTTTTCGAGAAACAACCACAAAGAGTAGAGTTTATAAAAGAGAACCTTACACAGCATAAAGTAGTAGATACACAACTTTTAGAGGGTGATGCAGAAGAACTATTTGAACAATGTGAAGAGACTCCTCAAAGAATTTTTGTTGGTGGTGGTGGTGAAAAAGTGATAGCAAAACTTCCTAAACTTTATGAAAAACTGGATGAAAATGGGGTAATGCTTATAAATGCTATAACACTTAAACACCTCTCTTTAATGATAACTATATTAAATGACAATAATATAAAATATGAGATATTTTCACTCTCTCTAACAACCTATAAAGGCAAGTTAGATTTAGTAGAACCAGAAAGACAACTTTTTCAAATTAAGGTGCAAAAATGATACATTTTATAGGTGCAGGTTGTGGTGACCCCGATTTAATCACAGTTAAAGGGATGAAGATTTTACAAAAGGCTGATGCTGTTTTATATACTGGTTCTTTAGTTCCAAAAGAGATACTCAGTTGGTGTAAAAGTGATGCTATCATAGAGGATTCTCAAGGGATGAAATATCCTGAAATTTTTGCTTTTTTAGAGAAATATAAAGATAAAATAGTCGCTCGTGTACATACAGGTGACCCCTCTATATTTTCAACCATAGCAAAACAGATAGAGTTTTTAAATAGTAAAAATATCACTTATCAAGTTATCCCGGGAGTAAGTGCTGCATTTGGAGCAGCTTCAAGTTTAGGTATAGAGTACACTATTCCGGGAGTTTCACAAACAATAGTTTTAAGTAGAGTAGCAGGAAAAACACCAAATCCAGAGAGTTTAAAAAATATACTCGCTTTAAAAAACTCCTCTTTAGTTTTTTATCTATCAATTTTACTACTAAAAAAACTCAAAAAAGAGGCTTTAGAGATGGGTTACTCATCAGATACACCTTGTTGGGTAGTTGAAAAAGCTACTTGGGAAGATGAAGCGATATATAAAGGAACTATCACCAACATAGAGGAGCAAGTATCTCACATAAGAGGAATTGCACTTATACTTTTTGGAAATTTTTTATATCAAAAAGAGACGGAAGAGTCGCATCTTTATGTGAAGCCTTTGGTTAAGGAGTTGGGAAAAAAGATATGAGTGAAGAGCTAAAAAAATAAAATATAAAAAAGGAAAGGTAACTACTATACTACCCCAATAAAAAAGCAAAACTTATCAAAAAGACAGAAAAAATAAGTTAGAATCTAAAAGATAAAAAGAGAAATCAATCATTACGAAAAAGTAGAGGACAATTTGGTCATAAGAGTTATAATCTTGAACAAACAGATACTCCAGATGAAATTATAGATATAGAATTTAAGATAGATGAATGTAAAAAATGTGGATTTGATTTGAGTAAAGTGATAAAAGAACTCAAAGAGAAGAGACAAGTGTTAGATTTGGATTTGCAAAAGACAGCAAAGAAGATTACACAATATCAAAGTTATTCAAAAGAGTGTCCAGAGTGTGGAAATGTGAATCATGACAACGATTATCCAACATTAGTAGCACCTCATATAAGTTATGGTAAAAATATAATGGCTATTGTTATATATTTGAATGAGTTTGATAGTATTCGAGAGATTGTTAGTGGTGGCTCTGTTTTTTATATTTTATGGGGCTGAGTAGTTACGAATATTTAATGCAGTTGCAGATAAAGTAAATCCTTTTTCAATTATGACAAGTGTAGATTCTTTAACTTTTGATTTACTAATATTTAAAATGATAATAGCTTATCTTATTTATCAATTTATTATATCGATTAGACAAAATATAAGAAGGCAATAAGATGATGAAAAAAAATTACCCAACCAAAAAAAAAGAGTGGATAAAATATTTAACCATAGATAAATATTACACACCTAAAAATATAGGTTATAGAAAAAATATAATCACTCAAAGTAGTTGTAATTTTGATGAGATTATTTTAGAGATAGATAAATATAGAGTAAAACATAAAAAAGAAATTATTGCATTTAATAATAAAACATTTTATTTTGTAGAAACATCTTATCTAAAAAAACAGTTACAACAGATAAAAGATTTTTGGAATAATTCACCTTATAGCTTTAAAGATGAGTATAAAAAAGAACTTATATTTGATACTCTTATCTCTGAAGCCTTTCACTCTTCATCTATTGAGGGAGCATATAGTACTAAAAAAAGAACTGAAGAGATTATCAAAAAACATCTCACTCCTCAAGATAAATCAGAAAAAATGATAGTCAATAATTATAAAGGACTTCAATATATTTTTGAAAATAAAGATAAAAAACTTGATGATGAGTTTATACTATTTTTACATAAAATGATTACAGAATATACATTAGATGATAAAAAAGATGAGGGTGTATATAGAGATAATGCTGTGGATATTATGAGTGATAAACAGACTATTATATTTAGACCAACATCAAATATAGATGAGATGAAAAAAATGTTTTCACATCTTTCCTCTTTTATGAACTCTATAAACGATAAAAGTAATATTGAACCAATATATAAAATTATCTCTTTTCATTTTTTATATGGTTATATCCATCCTCATTTTGATGGTAATGGAAGAACATTAAGAGTTTTATTTACCCATCTGCTTGGAAAAAATGGCTATGATATGTTTTACTATATCTCTTTATCTGAGATAATTCATCTTAGTGAAAAAAGAAAAAAAGAGTATGAAAAAGCCTTTGAAGATGTTGAAAAAAATAGTTTAGATTTAACCTATTTTATCTATTATATGATTGATGTGATGATTGAGGCATTAGAACTGTTAGATAAAAGAGTATTTTTATATTTTCGAGAGAGTATAATTTTAGAAAAAGTTGAAAATCTCAATCTTTTATTAACAAAAAGACAAGAAAATTTATTAAAAACAATAGCTAGAAATAAGATAGCTTTTGCAATGAATTCAAAAGAGATAGCTAAGAAATTTAATTTATCTACACAAACTATATTAAAAGATATTAAATTCTTAGTGGATTTTAAGCTGTTAAGAAAAAATAGGACGGGATTAAAAATCTATTATGAACTAGATATTAATCTAGTGAAAAGAAAGGAATAAAAAATGAAAATAGCAATAGTAACAATAAATCAACCCAGTCTAAACAGTGCAATAAAACTAAACACTTATCTAAAAGATGATTATAAAATAGATATTTATGGAAAAAAAGATTTAACTCACAACCTTGACAACCTCCATCTATACAAAAAACTTGATGATATTTTACTCCCTGCTTGGAGTGAATATGATGCTATTATCTGTATTTTAGCTATGGGTGCTGTGGTTCGGAAGATAGCTCCTCTTTTAGAAGATAAATCAACTGACCCAGCTGTGTTAGTTATAAACTTAGCACTCGATAAGATAGTTCCTCTTTTAAGTGGGCATCTAGGTGGGGCAAATGAGTTGGCAGATAACCTTACCTCGAAACTACCAAACTGTATAAATTTTATATCAACAGCAACAGACCAAACAGGAACATTAGCTTTTGAGATGGAAGCGAAAAAAAATAGTTGGGATATAAAAAATCTTAAAGAGTTAGCAAATATCTCAAATAGACTACTTAACAAACTACCCGTTACAGTGGCTACATATAAAACTATTTTTGATAAACTTTCTAAAAAAGAGAACTTAGAACTGATAAGCTTTAATCAAATAGATGAAAATAGTGTAGTTATCGCACCTAATATAGACTCCAAAAATCTTACCTTTAAACCAAAAATATTTTTAGGGATAGGATGTAATAGAGATACAACTTTTCAAGAGATAGAGAGTGCTGTAAAACTCTTTTTAGAGAAAAATAATCTTAAAATAGAACAAGTAAAAAATATAGCATCTTTTGAAGCAAAATCTGATGAAGTTGGACTCTTGAAGTTTGCTTCAAAATATAATTTTAATATAAAATTTTATGAAAAAGAGTCTATAAATAGCTTAGAAAATGAGTTTACACCCTCAGCCTCTACAAAATTCTTTGGACTTAAAGGTGTAGCAGAACCTAGTGCAATTTTAGGCTCAGTTTATAAAGAGCTGATACTAAAAAAAGAGGTTTACGATAAGAAAATAACAATAGCAGGAGCGATTTAAAAAATCTTACTAGCTCTAAAGTTTTCTAAGCTATAATTTCGGGATTTTCAAAATACTATTTTAAGGCTTTAAAGATTGTTTGATTTAAAGAAATATTCATCAGGTAATATCAAAAATGATATTTTATCTGGTCTCGTTGTTGCTGTTGCTTTAGTTCCTGAAGCGATAGCATTTAGTTTTATTGCAGGGGTTAGTCCCATTGTCGGGCTTTATACTGCTTTTATTTTAGGTCTTATTACATCTTTAATAGGTGGTAAACCTGGTATGATTAGTGGAGCTACTGGTGCTGTTGCTATCGTTTTAGTAGGGCTTTCCCTTGAGGTAAATGGTATGCTCGCTTCACAAGGTTTATCTAGTGAAGAGATGGCATTTACTGTTCTGAACTATATTCTTCTTGCAACTGTTGTAGCTGGTCTTATTCAAGTAGGCATAGGGCTTTTAAAACTTGGTAAATTTATACGTCTTGTTCCCACTCCAGCTATTCATGGTTTTGTGAATGGTTTGGCTATTGTTATAGGAACTGCACAGTTTAAATTTTTTGAGGGACAAGGCTATCTTATGTATCTTCTTGTTGCTGTTACTATGGCTATAATGTATCTTCTACCAAAATACACAAAAGCGATGCCAGCTGGTCTTGTGGCTATTGTTGTTTTAACTGGTGGTGTTTATTTTACAGGTGCAGATACTCTTTTACTGAGTGGTCTAGATGATATGAGTAAATATGCTGGACAACTTCCTAGTTTTGGGATTCCATACTATCTGTTTAGTTTAGATGCTATTATGTTGGTATTACCGTATGCTGTTATCGTTGCTCTTGTTGGTATTATAGAATCACTTCTTACTCTTTCTGTTTTAGATGAGTTAAGTAATACACGTGGTTCAGCAAATAAAGAGTGTATAGCACAAGGAACAGGAAATATTACTTGTGGTTTCTTTGGTGGTATGGCTGGTTGTGCGATGATTGGTCAATCTATCATCAACTATACATCTGGTGGTATTGGACGTCTTTCATCATTTGTGGCTTCTGTTGGACTTATTATTTTAGTTGTTTCTATGAGTGGTATCTTAAATGCTATCCCTGTTGCTGTTTTAGTTGGGATTATGTTTATGGTAAGTATAGGAACATTTGAGTGGTCAAGTTTCTCTCGTTTAAACAAGATGCCACGAACAGATGCTTTTGTGATGGTAGCTGTAACGGTTATCACTGTTGTTGAAGATTTAGCTATTGCCGTTATCGCAGGTGTTATCATCTCTGCACTTGCATTTGCTTGGAAACATGCACGTATATTTTCTAAAAATCACGTTGAAGCAGATGGAACAAAAGTATATGAACTTGATGGTCCACTTTTCTTTGGAAGTGCATCTACATTTGGTGATAATTTTGATATTTTACAAGACCCACCAAAAGTTGTAATCGACTTTAAAAATGCTAGAGTTATGGATAGTTCAGGTGTTGAAGCGATAGATATGATTACGAAAAAGTATGAAGAGGCTGGAAAAAATCTACTTCTACGTCATCTGAGTACAGATTGTAAAGTTTTACTCACAAAAGCTGGTCCATATTGCTCTTATGAGGAAGATGATCCTACTTATAAAGTGGCTGTTAATTATTAAGATTAGTATTTATAATTTGTGTGTGCTTTAAAAGCTACACACAAATTATAATCAGTAGTTAGAGTAAGAATAGTTTTAAAAGATAAGTGATATTTTTAATGAAATAAAGAGTTTATTTAGATAAAAGTTTTTGATTTATTAAGTTGTGGATGGGGTGGAGGGATTCGAACCCCCGAATAGTAGCACCAAAAGCTACGGCCT
>CAYOKX010000004.1:0-42544 GCA_964404655.1 uncultured Sulfurimonas sp.
ATATTATTTTCTAATAAATTTCAATAGATTTAAAATTTAAAATTTAAAATTTAAAATTTAAAATTTAAATATTTAGATACAGTTCCAGTTTAAAATATAATAAAGCAATATTTAGATATAAATCTTTCAAATAAAAAAGAAGGTTTTTTAATGGCTTTATTGATAAATGATGAGTGTATAGCATGTGACGCATGTCGTGAAGAGTGTCCGACAACAGCAATAGAAGAGGGCGACCCTATCTACTATATAGACCCAGATAGATGTACTGAATGTGTAAGTGTTTATGATGAACCAGCTTGTATCTCTGTTTGTCCAGTTGATTGTATAGTTATAGATAAAGATAATGTTGAAACTATTGCAGAACTTCAATTTAAATTTAAAAACTTAGAAGAGGAGTAAGTAACTTGGCTAAACGAGTTACTGTCATAGATATAGGTTCTAACTCTGTTAGAATGGTTGTTTATGAAAAAACATCTCGTTTCTCATTTCATATTCTTCATGAAGAGAAAAGTAGAGTAAGAATCTCTGAAAATAGCTACCAAAATGGTGGCAATTTACAAGAGATTCCTATGCAAAGAACTTTTGATGCACTTGATGATTTTTTATCAATTAGTAAATCATACAAAAGTCGAAAAATTTTATGTGTTGCTACATCTGCTTTAAGAGATGCTCCAAATAAAAAAGAGTTTATTCATAAAGTAAGAGATAGATTAAAACTCAATATTAAAATAATAGATGGACAAAAAGAGGCATATTTTGGTGCTATCGCTTGTGCTAATCTTCTTCCTAAACAGAAAAATTCTTGTAGTATCGATATAGGTGGTGGGTCTACTGAATTTGCTATTATTAATGATACAAATATATCTCATACACTCTCTTTAAATATCGGTACATTAAGAGTAAAAGAGCTATTTTTAGATAAAAATAATCTAATTGAAGCAAGAGAGTATATAGATAATGAGTTACAAAAGATAGATACTTTAGATATAAATCTATCAACACTTATTGGTATTGGGGGAACATTTCGTTCTATCTCAATGGCTATTATGAAAAATAGTAACTATCCATTTAAGCAACTTCATGCGTATGAGTATTCAAAAGAGAATTTAGAGACTTTTATATCTAAAATTTTGGCGACAACTAATAATGATGAGTTAAAATCATTAGGCATCGATAATAATCGTTTAGATAATATCAAGTCTGGTGCATTGATAGTAGAGAGAATTTTACTTAAAATAGAGATAGCAAATATTATTAGTAGTGGAGTTGGTTTAAGAGAGGGTGTATATCTTTCAGATTTATTAAGACACTCTAAACATCGTTTTCCACATAACTATAATAGTTCTGTTAGATATTTAATCGATAGATATATAGAGGATACAAACTATACAAATCAGTTAAATAGTATTGTAAAAAATATTTTTGATTTAACAAGTGATTATTTTAATTTAGATAAAAAGTATAGATATGAGTTGGGCTTATCGGCAAAACTTTATTTTGGAAATAAATATAGCTATTATCCTATTGAAACATCATTAGAGTATGGATTTAAACATAGTGAAATAGTTTTGATAGCAACACTTCAAAAATATGCGATAAATATGTTACCTAAAAAGTATATAACAGAGTATCAACAACTTTTACCAGATGCTAATACTTTAGATGGTTTAAGTTATATATTGTCATTGAGTATAGCTCTTTTAACACATAAACCTAGAAATATAGATTTTGAATTAGAGTTTGAAGAGGGTATTTTAAATGTAGTGAGTAAGAAACAATCATACCTCAGTAAAGAGGCAGTAAAAAAACTTGCTAGTTACAAAGATTTTAGAATTAATTTCTAAAATCTTCGTCCCATCATAAAATCAAAGTGGGAGATTTTATCTCCAGCTTTATCTCCAAGTGGATTTGAGAACATAAGTTGAATAGGTCCAACAGGTGAGAACCATTCTACTCCTGCACCATATCCACCACGAGAGAGTTCATCTAATTTATCATCCCCAATAAATCCCCAATCTAAATAGGTAACTAAACGCATTTTTGCTTTTTCAACAAGAGGAAAGCTAAGTTCTATATTATTTGAAAATGTTTGTTTTCCACCTATACGACGAGTGATACCTTTATCATCTATAAGTGTAGAGGATAAAGAGTAAGATTCATACCCTCTAACACTACCAATACCACCCATATAAAATTTTTCAGCGATAGGAGTGTATCCATTGTCTACAATAATGTTTAAACGAGATTTATATCTAAAGATAGCATCAAAAGAGAGATAATCTTTTAATCCATAAAATTTACTAAATGATGTTCTTGATTTAAAGAAATTTGCATCAGCACCTACACCAGATTTTTCAAAGCTTTGTTTAAAGGTAAATCCTTCACGTGGAAGATAATAATCATCTGTATTGTCAAATTTACCACTAATTGTAACTGAACTTTTTGCATAATCTTCAAAATAGAATGTATCTATAAGAGAAAGGTCTAAACTAGAGTTAAATGTATAACTATTTTTTGAATAGCCATACCCTAAGTAACCACTTATAAATCTTGAAAATCGATGACCTACACCGATAGTAATACCCTCTGAATCAACATTATAATCATTATAATTTGAAACGGATTTAAAAATAGAGAAATTACCACTAAAGTCACTATCATTTAATCTAGGATTTGAGATATTGAACGAGGCATTTCTTGTCATCTCTGATTTTTCAGCTTTCACTCCAACATTTATACCTGAACCAAAGATATTTCTATCCTCAACAGAAACACTTAGAAGTAAACCACCATAACTTCCATATCCACCACCTAACTGAATATTTCCAGTTGGAGCTTCTTTTACTTTTATAACTAAATCCATTGTTTGATTATCTACACGACGCTCTTCGATAGTGTTTCCATCAAAAAAGCCTAATCGTCCTAATGCGTGACGAGAATCTCTTAAATCTGTTAGAGAGTACATATCGTTAGGTCCTAAAAATATCTCTCGACGAATAATTCTATCCAATGTTCTTGTATTTCCAGAGATAACAACATCTCTTATTTTTACTTTATCTCCAGTTCTCACTCTAAAGATAATATCTACACTATTTTTCTCTTTGTCTTTTTTTAAATCAGGTGTAACTTGCACAAAAGCATAACTTAAATCAGCAATAGCTGTTTTTATTTTATCTGCATCTTCACGAAAAGTTTTAATATTAAAAACCTCTCCCTCAATTAACTTCATCTTCTCTCTTAATAGCTTCTCATCTATAATATTTTTATCTAACTCTATGGAGATACTATTTATAGTATAAACATCACCCTCTTGAATTTCATAACTTATATCTGCTGAATAATGATTAAAGTTTACTCTTACAAAAGGCTCTTTTACAATAGCATCTAAATATCCATTTTGCATATAAAGGTCTTTAATTCGTAGATTGTCATACTCTAAATCTTGTAGACTCATTTTTCCATCGTTACGACCCCATAACCAACCCATCCATTGATGTTCTTTGTTGGCTATAACATCATCAAATAGTTCGGCATCAAGACCATCTACTCCACTAAAGTTGAGTTTATCTATGACTATCTCTTCCCCTTCATTGACTAGGAATGTTATTTTTATACTACCATTTTCAAGATACTCTTTCTCTATCTCTACAACACTATCTATCTTCCCATCTTGACTGATAGCTTCGATAATTCTTTTTTTGGCAGATTCTAGTTTCTTTTCATTATAAAGAGAACCTTTTTTTATCTGAATAACACTCTCTTGTACATCTTCATCATTCTCTTTCCACCCCTTAAGTGCAACTTTAGAGATGATAGGTTTCTCTTTAAAGTAAAATGTTAAGTTTGCATTTTCTATCTCAACCCATACATCATTAAAATAACCTTGATTAAAATATCTTTTAATCGATCTGTTTATAGTCTTTTCATCAACATCATCACCAACCTCAAAATCCAGCATACGAAGTGCTACGGGTTTTGAAAGGTGAACCATTCCATCATAATTTATCGATTTGATTGTTTGTGCGAGAGAGTGAGTGGAGAGGAGAAAAAGCACAAGGGCTAAAAATATTTTCATTAAAATTCCATCTTTATAATTTGAATTGAATTCTATCTACTATGTGGTAAATATTAAGTTAACTTAGTATAATTTCACAAATAATATAGAAAGAATGAAGAATGAATATTGCAATAGTAGGATTAGGCTTAATGGGTGGGTCATTGGCTCTAAGTCTTCAAAAACTGGATTTTATCAAAACCATAGTAGGTGTTGACCATAATGAACAACATCAAAAAGATGCTTTAGAGTTAAACTTAGTTGAAAAAATTATCGACTTTGAAGAGCTAAAGAGGTACGATATTATATTTTTAGCTATTCCTGTAAATGGTGTTATAGCTTCTCTTGAAAAATTGATAGATATACCTTTAAAAACTACAATTATTGATTTAGGAAGTACAAAAGAGCTTATATTAAGTTCTGTACCAAAAGAGATACGGAAAAATTTTGTAGGGGCTCACCCTATGACAGGAACTGAAAATTTTGGTCCTCATGCAGCTATTGAAGGATTATATAAAGAAAAAGTTGTTGTTTTATGTGATTTGGAAGAGAGTGGAGAACATCAGCGAGAGATAGCAAAAAAGATATTTAAAAGTTTAGAGATGAAAAAATATTTTATGCGTTCACAAGAGCATGACCGTCATGCTGCTTTTATATCTCATATGCCTCATGCTATCTCTTACTCTATTGCAAATACTGTTATGAAACAGGAAAATAAACATAATATATTGGCTCTAGCTGCTGGAGGGTTCCGTTCTATGAGCCGTTTAGCTAAAAGTTCACCCTATATGTGGGAAGATATTTTTAAACAAAATAGTTCAAACCTTATAGAAGCGATAGAACTCTTTGAGAAGGAGTTAACTCTTTTAAAAGAGAATATTAAAAACGAGGAGTGGGACAAAGTAAACAAAACGATGAGTGATGCAAATAAGCTTCATGATATTCTTGATTAAGTCGTTGTTTACTGTTAATAAGATAGAATGGATTTATGAAAATAATAATTTTAGATGATTCTCTCACTGTTAGAATGATAATAGAATCTTACTTAGAAGATTTAGGTGTAGAGGATGATGAGGTGTTCTCTTTTGACGATGGTCATAAAGCTTTAGAGTTTATAAAAATAGAGGGTGTTGATATAGTCTTTAGTGATATAAATATGCCTTTAATGAGTGGATTTGAATTTGCAAAATCGGCATTTAATCTACTTCCAACTCTTAAAAAAACTTTTTTTGCTATTAGTGGGGATGAAACGAAAGAGAGTTATACAAAGATGAAAGAGAGTGGTGTTCATCATTTTTTAAAAAAACCGATTAACAATCTACATTTTAACCATTTTGTGTTGCCTCTTATTTTGAGGCAACGTCATATCGATAGTTTATAAACTATAATCAACAACTTTAGATTCTAAAGTAACCCTTTTAATAAGTTTGACAACTTTAAGATGTTCTGGATGAACAGCATAAATTTTTAAATCCTCTTTAGTTTGAAAAGTAGAGTATAGTGAGAGGTCAAATGCTCTCTCAGATTGATTGAAATCTATACCAACTTCTAGTGATTGTAACTCTGAAATCTTTTCTACAAGAGAGTTTAACTTCTCTCTAACATTTTGAATATTTTGAGTTTTGTTTTCCTCTTTAAATTTGAACATTACTATATGTACTATCATTTTTTATACCTCTTTTATTAAAATTACTTTATCTATATTTTCAAAAATTTGTGCAACTCTTGTTTGCCATAGTTTACCAAATAGTTCTAACTCTTCATCCGTAGCACTATTTTGCATAACCTTTTGCATAAGAGAGGGCATTAAAATATTTTGTTCAATAGGTTTTGGGTTATATTGGATTTCAACAGATTTACCTGTATCTAAGCGAGTAAATTTAATAGAATACTCTAGTATGGCATCAAATTTCATAAGAGAATGACGAGCAAATTTTTTATTTAAACCCTTAAAACCACTTTTTTGAGTTGCACCTGTTATCTGAGATATAACATTAGATATTACCCCTGTTACACCATCTTCTAAAGCATCTTTAAACTCTACTGCTAACTCTCCTCTAACAGCTCTTTCACCATTATAAAGAGAGTTAAGTGCAACCATAGTTACTATGAAAGCTCCTGCAACAGTTGGACAACTATGTCCAGATGCTTTGACTATATCTACATATGAAAATTCATATTCTCCATATTGAAAACTACCTAGTATATCGGAAAGAGGGTCTTGTACTTTTATTGTTGGTATAGAGTTATAAAAATCTGGATATTGCATCTATTTTTCCTTTTGTTTTAATATCTATCTTCTAGCTTATTCATCTCAGAATCATCATAAGGGTCCATATGAATTAATATATGAGTCTTTTTATCTTTAAACAGTTTTTTTATCTTATCTTCCACTTTATCAGCGATAAGATGGGCATCATATAGTGATATATCAACATTAAATACAGTATGAACAGAGATAAATATTTGAGAACCAGACTCTCTTGTTTGAAGATAGTGATAATCTGTAATGATAGGTTCAGATTTAATTATATTAATAATATTTTCTATATCTTCTTCAGGAAGAGCAGCATCCAAAAGCATTAAAACACCCTCTTTAATGATAGGAATAGCAGAGTATATCATATAAAAAGCGATACCTACACCTAAAATAGGGTCTATCAACTGCTCTCCTGTCATAGAGATAAGAGCTAGAGCGATTAAAACTGCACCATTTGAGAATAGGTCTGTTTTATAGTGTAAAGCATCTGCTCGTATCACCATATTTTTTGTTTTTTTAGCTACATAATTTAAAAATATAACAAGAACAGCCGTGATAATAAAAGAGGCAATCATAACAGCGATACTCTCAACCATCTGAGACATCTCTCGTGGGTGTACTATCTTATTTATCGCTTCATAGAGTATAAAAATGGCAGAAAGAGATATAACAGTTCCCTCTATTACAGCAGCTAAAGGTTCTATTTTTCCTCGTCCAAAATGAAACTTATCATCAGGGTCTTTTTCAGCATTACTGAGTGCGAAATAGTTAAAAAGAGAGACGATTAAATCTAAAAATGAATCGATAGCAGAAGCTAAAACAGCGATAGACCCACTCAAAAGTCCAACTGTCATCTTCATAATAACTAAAACTCCTGCAACTGATGTTGATACAACAGTAGCTTTTTTTTCTAAACGCATACAATATCCTAAAGTTAGTTTTTAGATATGATTATATTATAAATTAGATAGATAAAAAATAAAATTATAGTAAGATTTAAATTTTGGAAAAGAGGAGTTAGATTTTAAATAATATGCTAAAATTCCCTATATATTTTATAAGGTTGTTTATTTATGTCATTCGAAAAACTAGGGCTAATCAAGCCATTATTATCTGCTATTAAAGAGTTAGGGTATGAACACCCAACATTAATCCAACAAAGAGCTATTCCGTTAGTCTTAGCAAAGAGTGATATATTTGCAACTGCACAAACAGGGACAGGAAAAACTGCTGCATTTGGGTTACCACTTCTACAAAAGCTTAGAAAACCAACAGAGAGTAAAGATGTTCGTGCTGTTATTTTATCGCCTACACGAGAGTTAAGTATTCAGATATATGAAGATATGAGTGCTTATGCTAAAAATATGAATATCAATATAATGATACTTGTAGGTGGAAAAGATTTAGAGAAGCAGAAACAGAAGATTAAAGAGGGTGTAGATATTATTATCGCAACACCAGGGCGTTTGTTAGAGCATACTGAAAATGGTTTATCGCTTAAAAGTGTAACAACATTTATTCTTGATGAAGCAGATAGAATGTTAGATATGGGTTTTACAAAAGATATAAAAAAAGTACATCCATTACTACCAAAACGTCATCAAACACTACTTTTTTCAGCTACATTCAGTGATAAAGTAAGAAAACTTTCAAAACTTATTTTAACAAAACCAGCATTTATAGAAACTGCAAAGAAAAATACAACAGTAGACACTATAAATCAAGTGGCTTATATGGTAGATACAAACCGTAAAGCAGAGCTTTTAGCTTACCTTATAGGTTCAAGAAACTATCCTCAAGTGTTGGTATTTACACGTACAAAAGTGAGTGCGGATGCGTTGGCTCTTGAGCTTAAAAAAGATGGTTTAAAATGTGGTGTTATTCACGGAGATAAAACAAAAGCAAATAGACTTAAAACACTTACACAGTTTAAAGAGGGTGCTTTTAAAGTTTTAGTAGCTACGGACATCGCTTCACGGGGATTAGATATAGAGCATCTTCCCTATGTTATAAACTACGAACTTCCATCTATTCCTGAAGATTATGTGCATCGTGTTGGACGTACTGGTAGAGCAGGGCGAAATGGTGAGGCTATCTCTCTTATAGATATTTATGAAAAGTATGATATTAAAGATGTTGAGCGTCTTATAGGGGAGAAAATCACTCAAGAAACAGTAGAGGGTTTCGAGCCAGACCCAACTATAAGAAGAAAAGATGTAGATGAGTTAAAACTGAAAGCTGAACATAAAAAAAGTAGTGGAAAAAAAGAGCGTAAATATAATACAAATACATCTAGTGTTCCAAAAACTAGAAAACAGATGAGTGTTACTAAGAAGAAGAGAAAGACTACTAAGAGGGATTAGAAAAAAACTAACTTCAACTTTCCCTTTTATCAATCGCCAATTCTAAAAATTGCACTTGTTTTTAGAATTGGTAAAATTTAAAGGAGATTAAATGCAACTAATAAAACTAAACATAATCAATTTTAAAAAATTTAAAGATGTAACTATACATTTTGATGAAAAATTAAATATTTTAACAGGTTATAATAATTCAGGTAAAACAACTATATTGGAAGCGATATCTTTATGGAATGAGTTTTATACTAAGTTGATACATAAAACGAATGCTAATGATAATAAACTTGGAATAAAGAAAGGGGAATATAGGATAGGTTATGCACCCTCTACTTTTCAAAGTTATTTTGAATATAGTGATATTATTAGTGTAAGAACATCCTCTAAAAACGATATTTTTCACAATCTCTCTTGCGATTATCTTCTTTTAAAGGCAACTATAAAAAATAGTTTTCAAGATATTATAGAGATAGAGTTTAGACTTGAACAAGCAAGAGGATTAAACTATAAAATATTTTTATCAAATTGGAGAGAGTTTGATTATAACTTTTTTAATAGATTTTTTGATAATCCTTTGAAGCCTATCGCTACTATATTTGTATCTCCTATCGCCAATATTTTAAATCACGAGCAGTTTCAAACAACACCTGTCATCAAAGATAAAATATTAAAAAGAAGTTCAAATGAAGTTTTAAGAAATAGAATTTATGGACTTGATGAAACAAAATATAATCTTTTTATAACAAATTTGGAATATATTTTATATAACAGAAAAGTAGAGATTTCACTTAAAAAATATAGTGATAAAAATGAGGATGTCAATATCTCTTATGATATACAGTTAGGAGTGTTGGATAACTTAAAAAATATCTCTTTGTTAGGGAGTGGTTCTATTCAGATGATGGAGTTATTATTAGCTATTGTTGAGGTAAGTAGTGAGTTAAATATTGTACTTCTTGATGAACCAGATTCTCATATACATAGAGATATACAAAAAAGACTTTTAGAAGTATTGGTACAATCTGTTTCTAATATTCAACTTTTTTTAACAACACACAATGAAAGTTTAATAAGAAGTTCTAAACCTCAAAATATATTTCATCTTGAGGATGTAAGTGAGAAAGAGTATTTTTGTATCTATAATGAAAAAGTAGATGGTGTCAAATTTGGATTGCAACCAACAAAGCATCTTAAAGTGTTACAATCTTTAGGCAGTGAAACAAGTTTAGACCTATTAAATGCTTTAGAAAGTGATTTTCTCATACTGGTAGAGGGGAAAAGTGACCCTTTATATATTCAAGAGATATTAGATAAAAAATATATGGACAAAAAGTATAATATTACCTATTGGTCATTTGATGGCATAGATAATATTTTTAAATATATTCAATCCTACAAACAGTTTTTTTCAAATATAAAAAATGGTCAATCATTATGGGATAAATCTATTTTAGTATGTGATAGAGATTTTTTAACTCCTTCCCAATCTAAAAAAATGAAAAAAAGTTTTAAAAATACATTAAAAATTCCCATAGTTATTTGGAATTTTTATACGATAGAGAGTGTTTTTTTAACAGATTATAAAAAATTTGCGATTTTGATACAAAGATATATGAAAAAATTTAAGGTAGATAAAGAGTTAGCAATTATAATAGAAAAAATAGAAGAATATGCAGAGATACTCTTAAAAACTAAAGTTCAGTATATAGAAGATAAAGATAGAAAGTTATTAAAAATTATGAGAGATAGAACTGATAGTATTATAGATAATGGATTTAATAGAGCTATACTAGCTGAAGATTTAGCATACAATGAGATAAAAGAGTATCATAAAGAGGAGTTAGATAACAAAAGATTAAGCTCTTTAGCAGATAAAGATGATATAGAGTATATTATTAAAAATGTATTTGAAAGTTTTGATATAGAAGTGAAAGAGTTTAATCTTTTTTATCAGTTATTAAAAACAGTTGAAATCTCTACTTGGTTTAGTGAGTGGGATAATTTAATTGATACGATAGAGAAATAAAAATAAAATTACAAAAAGGAAATAGATGAAACAAAAGATATTAACATCTATAATAATGCTTTTACTTTTTACAGGGTGTGTAGAGTCACAGGTAGAGCCGAAAGAAAAAATAGTAAAAATAGAGCAAGAAACTTTTAGATGGGATACAAACTCAACAACTACAATACCTAAAATGGAATATGATAAAATTATGGAAGAGTATATTCAAAAAAATTACCCTAAACAAGTAAAAGCATATAAATGGAAACAGAAACAAAAAAAGATTAGAAAAGCTAAGAAATTAAGAAGAGCAAAAGAGTTAAAGAGGCAAAAAGCTTTGAAGTTAAAAAGAGAAAAAGAGGAATTAAAAAGGCAAAAAGCATTAAAAAAAGCAAAACAACTTAAAGCACAAAAACGAGCCTTAGAAGCACAAATAGCACTACTTCAAAATACAAAGGGAGGAGTTGATGATATAGGTTCTCTACTAAGAAAAGCAAAATCTAAAAGAGTAGACCCTAAAAAATGGCTCTTCATAATAGCGATAGAAAATTACGAATACACAAACCCAGTAGCCTACTCAGAAAATAGTGCAAAAGAGTTTAAAAGAGTGATGAAAAAACGATTGGGTATTCCCGAAAGAAATGTAAGAACTTTGATAAACAAAGGTGCAACAATGGGAAAAATAAAATATCGTTTGAAAGATATGTTAGCCCATGTAAAAAAAGGCGATACTATCTACTTCTATTATAGTGGTCACGGTATCCCTGTACTCTCACAAAATAATGCACCCTATCTCTTAGCACAAGATATGAGTCCAAAATATGTAGCCGATGATGAAAAGTTTAAACTTCAAAATATCTATAAATCATTAAGTAACTCAAAAGCAAAAAAAGTGATAGCATTTGTAGATAGTTGTTTTAGTGGAGGAACAGATAACCAAGCCCTTATAAAAGGTGTAGCAGCTTCAAGATTAGCACCAAAAAGAGTAAGATTTGATAAGAGAAAGATGATAGTAATAAGTGCAGGAAGTGGCACACAATACTCAAATAAATATGATGAAAAATCAAATAGACTTTTCTCTTACTATCTAATGAGAGGATTGATAAAAAATAACTCAAATTTAGATAGATTATATAGTTATGTAAAATCTAATGTACAAGAGAAATCTTATGAGATGGGAGCTAGTTATGAACAAGTTCCTGTTTATGATGGGAATATTGGGTTGGGGATTTAGATGGAGATTTTATCTGCTAGAGATAGTAATTCCATTATCCTTTAATCTTTAAGTTTTATAATAAAAAGTAATTATTCTATCACCAATTTTTTTCATTAAGTCCCATTATTTCAAAGTTTTTGTTATAATCTCTCAAATTATTACATTAGGAAATTATAAATGGACACTCTTAAAAAAGTTTTTTTGCCCATAATATGGACTCTTCAACTTATTCAAAACAACTTTAAAGCTATGCTTTTTTTACTCTTACTTTTTCTTATATTTGCTCCAGATAGTGAAAAAGAGCTAACATCTCACAACCTTGAACAGATAAACCTTACAGGGGCTATTATGGAAGTTTCAGCTGTTTTAGAAAAGATAGAAAAAGCACAAAAAAATGATTCTATTAAAGGTGTTTTATTTGTTGTTGATTCTCCAGGGGGAGCTGTTGCACCATCTATTGAGTTAGCTTATGCTATTAAGAGACTTACAAAAGTAAAACCTGTTGTTGTATATGCCAAAGGGACTATCGCTAGTGGTAGTTACTACGCTAGTATCTGGGCAGATGAGATTATTGTAAATCCTGGGTCTATGGTTGGAAGTATTGGGGTTGTTATGCAGGGTGCTGATTTTAGTGGTGTTATGAGTACCATCGGTATAAAAGCACAAAGTGTTCAAGCAGGAAAATATAAAAAGATAGGCACAACAGATAGAGAGTGGAAAGATTACGAGGTAAAAGAGCTTATTAAAGTGATTCAAGGTACTTACGATATGTTTACTAAAGATGTTGCAGATGCTCGTAAACTTGATTTTTCAAAAAGAGATAACTTTGCAAATGCACATATTTTTACAGCTTCTCAAGCCAAAGAGGTTGGTTTAGTCGATAGTTTAGGAGTAGCTTATGATGCAAAAGCACGAGTTGTTGCATTAAGTAAGGTAAAAGAACCTATATGGAACAAAGAGGATAAGTTCGATAAATTGATGAAAAGGTTATCTGCTTCAACAGCTGTAACACTTCACACATACTTTCCAAATCTAATATTAAAATAGGAGATAACTATGCAAATAAAAGTACAACCGATGGGCGAATATCAAACAAACTGTTATATAGCAACTATTGATGGAAAAGATTTTATTATCGACCCGGGAGTCGATGCTACATCATGGGTTTTAGAAAATGTTACAAATCCCGTAGCTATTTTAAATACTCATGGACATTTCGATCATGTTTGGTCAAATGATGCACTTCAAAAAAAGTTAAATATCCCTCTTTATACTCCAAAAGATGACCTTATGCTTCTTCAAGGAAGTGGCTGGATGCCTGACCTTCCTCCATCTACTCCAGATTTTGCAGTAGAACCTGATAGTGAGATAGATTTCGATGGTGTAAAAGTAAAATTCCATCATTTTCCAGGGCATTGTCCAGGCTGTTCTATGATAGAGATAGGGGATGTTATGTTTAGTGGTGACTTTATATTTGAGCGTTCTATCGGTCGCTGGGATTTTCCATACTCTAGTGCAACTGATATGGCAAAAAGTTTAGAGAAGTTTAAAAAGTTTGATTTCGATAAAACACTTTATCCTGGGCATGGAAACAGTACAACTATTAAACAAGAACAGCAATATGCAGATTATTGGATAGGAAACTTATAATCTATAAAAAAGATTTTGATGTTTTTTTACTAAGTGCTGAAAAATAGCACTTAGTTGTAAATATTATTTAGTGATCTTGCATCGAATCTCTAATAGCTAAAAATTCATCTAAATTCTCAAAGAAAATATCTATAAGTTTAGGGTCAAAATGTTCCCCTCGCTCCTCTTTAAACATCTTAAAGATACGCTCATCATCCCATGCTTCTTTATAAACTCTTTCACTTCCTAAAGCATCAAACACATCAGCTAAAGCTGTAATACGTCCATAGATATGAATATCTTCTCCAGCTGTTTGATTTGGGTAACCCGTACCATTATATTTTTCATGATGTTCATAAGCCACTGTTGCTGCCATTTTCAAAAGAGAACGATTTGAGTATTTCAACATATCATATCCAAGTTGAGCATGAGTATCCATAATAGCTCTCTCCTCTTCATTGAAACGCCCTGGCTTATTTAAAACAGCATCTGGAATAGCAACTTTCCCTATATCGTGCATAGGAGAAGCTTGTTTTAACATCTCACACTCTTTTTCAGGTAAACCAACATATTTTGCAAGAAGATATGTATATTCAGCCACCCGTTTTACATGGTTTCCTGTCTCTTTACTTCGACTCTCACCAATAGAACCCATAGTAAATACAACTTCTCTTTGTGTCTCCTCTATCTCTATCTTAAGAGCCATTAACTCATCATACTCTTTACGTTGTCTTTTATCACTTCTAGCCATGATTTTATCTTGACGTCTTGCATCTTTAATAAACTTAGAGGTAATGAGATTGAAGTTCTCTTGTAAAGCTTCTATCTCTAAAATCAATTTACTTTCATGATGTTCCATAATATTTTCCTATTTTACAACCAGTTTAATATTCAAATCTTCAAAATCTTCTATAAAATCTTCACCAGCCTCTTCAGCACTCTCATTCTCTTCATCATAAATCCAGTTAATCTCTATCTTATTTTCAGAAGAGTTCTCCTCTAATAAATCAAAAAAATCAAAAAATAGTTTTGAACTACTTGAGTTAAAATAGATAATTTCCATATTAACAACTGTTTTCTCTTTTGCTGATGTTTCAAAATATTCTGCAATCCATTCCATCATAGGTGCATAAAATTCAAATGTATTTTCAGGGTATGATTTTCCAACTAAAGAGATAGTTCCCTCTACATCAAGAATTATCTCTGGTGTATATTTTGTTACTTCTAATTTTAAATTTTCCATTATTATTTATCCTTTTTTATCTTTATTGTTGTTTTTATATGAAAATAGTATCTATTTTCATTTATTTTTTTGAAACTATACTCAATCGAATCACATTTTTTTGCAATTTCATAAAAGCCTATACCACCACCTTTACCGTGTGTATTTTGACCACTTTTACGAAGTTCTCGGTATCTCTTTTTAATACCATCTTTATCTAAAGCTTGTATCTCTAAAAGTTTTGGTTCAACTTTCTCTTTATCATCAAGAGAGATAATATTTTGACTATGTATAAAATAGTTAGCTGTTTTATCTTTTGAAACAACTATTAGCCCTTGAGGATTTACTGTTTTTTTAGTATCATCAATAGCTTTTGAATAGTTCATCATATTTTGAGAAAGTTCTATAAAGATGGTAAAAAGATTATTTGAAACAGACATACTTATTTCACTAACTTCAGCCTCTTTTTCAAGTGCTTCTGTCATTCCAGAGATAAGAAACTGAGATATATATCCTCCATAACTTAAAAAAATAATACCATCAGAATCAACTATTTCCTGTATTTTATTAATATTCATATTTAAACTACCTTTTTTATTAAATAATCGATGCTCTTTTTAGCATCACATCTCCTTTTTTATCTATAACCTTTGAGGCATCTCCTCTTTAAATGCGATTTTTTCAGCATCTTTTAAAAGTTCTAATGCTCCATTATCTATCATTTTCTGAGCTATCTCTTTACCAATATTTTGAGATTTTTTTCTCTCAATGATAATTTTTTCCTCTGTTATATGAGTTCCATCAGGATACCCTATCATCACTCTAAAAACTATTGTATCATCTTCTACAACGGCATTACACGCCACAGGAGCTGAACACCCCGCTCCTATGTTTGATATGAAATCGCGCTCTATCTGCGTACAGATAAAAGTATCTTCATCATTTAAACTCATAGCAATTTCACGAATTTTTTCATTTGAACTTACTATCTCTATCCCTAATGAAGCTTGACCCATTGGAGGTATCATCATATCTAAAGAGAGTTTATCTGTATAGGGAATATCTTTTAAAAGGTCTAATCTATCTAAACCGATAAATGCTAAAATAATAGCATCATACTGACCCTCTGCTAATTTTCTAAGACGTGTATTTACATTACCTCTTAAATCTTTTACTGTAAGGTCTGGACGATATTGTAAAAGTTGCATACGTCTTCTTAAACTTGTCGTACCAACTACTGCCCCTTGAGGTAAAGCATCTAAATTTTTATATGTATGAGATAAAAAAACATCACTCTGCTCTTGTCTTGTAGTAAAAGCAACTAACTCTAATCCATCAGGAATATAAGTAGGAACATCTTTTAAACTATGTACCGCCATATCTGCTTCACCTGCTAACATAGCATCCTCTAGCTCTTTTGTAAAGTGACCTTTTCCACCAATAAGAGCAAGAGGTTTATCTAAAATTTTATCACCATTACTTACTATCTTATTTAGAACTACCTCTATCTCAGGAAAAGATTTTTCTATTCTCTCTTTTACATGGTAAGCTTGCCAAAGTGCCAAATCTGAAACTCGTGTTGCGATAGTTAATTTTTTCATAATTATCGAGCCTCTTTATACTTCTTTTTAGTTTTATCTAATTTTCCATCAAAAAACATTGTAGGTGTACCATTTACCATCATATCATTAGCTATATCTAAATCAGATTGAAGATGTTTTTTAACCTTTGCAGATTGTAAATCTTTCTCTTTAATATCTGTTCCAAACTCTTTATTAAATGCTTTTAATATTTTTGAAACACTTTTTTCTCTCGCTTTTACATCTACTTTATAAAGTTCAAGAGTAACATTTTTATGTCCTTGAAGTTCTGCGACAACTGCTGCTTGAGTTAAAGTTATAGATGCTGGATGAATTCTCTCTAATGGAAAATGATAATAATAGATAGCATAAGTTAATGGATATTTTTTCATATCTTTTATAGCTTCAGGAACAAAGTTTCTACAAAATGGACATAATGGGTCTGAAAAAATAGCTACTTTATGTTTCGCATTTTTATTTCCATAAATACGATTTTCCTCTTTATAATACTCTGGTTGAAATTTTGGTGATACCATCTCTGATAACTCTAAACCTGTACTTAAATCACTTAGTTCTTTTGTAATCACTTCACCATTTGTAAACCAAATCATCTTTTGTTTGATAGTTTTATTTTCAGGTTTTGCTTTGATTGTAGCATCTACATTTACAATAACTGCATCCCAACCCTTTAAATCTTTCACGGCAACTGTATCTATCACTTTTACATCTAAAGATACAATATTTGGATTTCCTCCAAATTTTTCCTCTAAGAAATCTTCAACTTTTTCACTTTGTCCAGCATATAAAGCACTACTTAATAGAATTGCTGTCGCTGATAATTTCAACATCGATAACATCATAATCCTTTTCTTTTTGTTCTTGTTTTTTTGAATAGTTTGGTTTACAACTATTTGAATGGTTTATATTATAACGATTAACCAACATTGTTGTAACAACACTAAATTGAAGTAAAATACCTACCATATCTGTAAAAAATCCAGGTATTATAAGAAAAATTGCTCCAAAAAGAGTAAACAAATTTAAACTTTGGAACTGTTTTAAATCTATACAGCTATATGAAACTGCCATAAGATTTTCAAGAAGTGTTTTTCTAAAGTTTACCAGTATAGAGATACCTACAAGAGCAGTAACTATAATCTCAAAAAATGTTAATAAACCACCAATAGAGGAGGAGATATTAACAGAGATTACAACCTCTAAAAATAGGTAACTAAAGAAGTAAAGCATCTTAAATTAGTTCCATTATTTTACTATATATATCATCTATTGCTACTGCTGTTTTCTCTTTTGTAGCTCTCTCAAATATCTGAACATTACCATTTACTAACTCTTTTCCTATAATAACAGTATATGGAAAACCGATAAGTTCAGCATCTTTCATCTTAAAACCAAAACGCTCTTTTCTATCATCTATCATCACCTCAACACCTGCATCTTGAAGTTTACTATACAGCTCTTCACCAGCTTGCATCTGAGCCTCATCTTTGATATTTGATACCATCACATTTACCATATAAGGAGCTGTCTCTTTTGTCCAGATACACCCACTTTCATCATGATGTTGCTCTATAACAGATGCCACCAAACGACTCACACCCATACCATATGTACCCATTATAAATGGTTGTGCTTTTCCATTTTCATCAAGATACTCAGCTTTTAAAGCTTCACTATAAGTAGTTCCTAATTTAAAAATATGCCCTACCTCTATACCTTTTGTAAAAGAAAGTGTTCCTTTGCAACTTGGACAACCCTCACATACAGGACAAACATCACCCTCATTTACCTCTGCTATATCTGCAAAATATCCCATACCTAAAATAGACATATCTACATTTACATAGTGATTGTCTTCCTCATTTGCACCACAAATCATATGTGTAGCATCACGAAGTGTCTCATCTATAACGTGTTTTGCTTTGTCTTGGTCAAGTGGTCCTATAAAACCTGGAACTAAACCTAAATCTTTCAGCTCCTCTTCACTTGCATCCTCTATATCTAAAGCACCTGCTGCATTGACTGCTTTTACCTCTTGAAGATTATCACTACCACGTAAAAAGAAGAGAACTATCTCACTATCCTCTTCATAGATAAGTTTTTTTGCCACACATTTTACCGTATAATAAGCATCTACTTTAAAAAACTCCTCTAAATCACTAATAGCTTTGATATTTGGTGTTAAAACTTTATCAAACTTTAGGTCTAACACATCAGGAAAACTATAACGCTCTCCACGAGTTGCTGCTTCTATATTTGCCCCATACTCACACTTATCACAAACAGCGATAGTATCTTCACCACTTCCAGCGATAACCATTAACTCTTTAGAACCACTCCCACCAATTGCACCACTATCAGCCTCAACCACTCTAAAATCTAAACCTAAACGAGTTAAAATTTTCTTATATGCAGACTCAATAGCATCAAACTCTCTATCTAAATCTTCAGTAGAGGCATGAAAGCTATACCCATCTTTCATAATAAACTCACGTCCACGCATCAATCCAAAACGAGGTCTTGCTTCATCACGAAATTTTGTTTTAATCTGATACAGATTTATAGGAAGTTGTTTATAACTTGTAACACGATTACGAATCATATTTACCATCATCTCTTCATGAGTTGGACCAAGAACAAATTGATTATCTTTTCTATCTCTAAAACGTAAAAGCTCTTTTCCAAATTTCTCTATACGACCACTCTCAGCCCAAAGTTCAGAAGGTGTCACAAAACTAAGCTCAACCTCTTGTGCCCCAACTTTGTTCATCTCTTCGTTGATGATATTTTCAATCTTTTTAATAACTCTTTTAGCTAAAGGCATATAGTTATAAAGTCCACTTGCTACTTGAGAGATAAACCCTGCACGTGAAAGGTATATATGACTTGCTAATGTCGCATCATTCGGTGCTTCTTTTGATGTTGGTATAAATGCTCTTGTTCTTCTCACGGTTATCCTTTAGTTTTTTTATTAAATTGAGTAAGTATATTAAACTCCGATGTTTCTCTCATCTGTTTTGTTAAATCATGTAAAAATCTTTTTAAAGATTGTTCACACATCTTTTGTGCTTGTGCTTGATACTCTTTTGGAATATATCCATTATTTATCGCTCTTTTACTCTCTAACTCTGCTGAAAGTTTTGCTTTAAGATATATCTCTTTTATCATCGGCTCTATATCTAGTGCATCTAAGGATTCAAAAAAAGCAACAACATTACGACCAACAACACCATGTGCCATTTTTCCAGCTTTCTCTCTTAAACCTCGATTTTCATCAACTATCATTTTAAGGTCATCTATAACATAAAGATTTATTCTATTACCTTTATGATAATTAATATCTCTAGGCATAGCTAAATCAAACCAATATCTATCAAAATCACACGATTTTATAATCTCATCCGTTATGATAGGTTTATTTGCTGATGTTGCTGTAAAGAGTATCTCAAACTCATTTATTGCAGATGGTAGTTCCTCTAAAGAGATAAATTTCGCTCCACACTCTTTTGCTAAGGCTTCTGCTTTATGAATAGTCCTGTTCATTATATATACATCAACGCCAGCAGAGATAAGATGCTTTGCCGTTATCTCGGACATCTCACCTACTCCAATTATGAGTGCTTTTTTAGATTTTATATCATCTATTAAAGATTTCAATTTTGCAACGGCTACACTTGCCATAGAAACTGGTTTGGAAGATATATCTGTTGCATTTCGTACATCTGCTGCACATTTAAAAGCATCTTTAATCGCTCTAGCTATTTTTTTAGCACAATAACCATTATCATAAGCAAATCTAAAAGCATCTTTAAGTTGTCCTGCTATCTGTGTTTCACCAATAACCATAGAATCAAGAGAGGAAGCAACACTAAACAGATGATGGATAGCACTACTATCATCAAAAACATCTGCTCGACCCTCTAGCTCCTCTATACTTATGTTTGAACGTTGATGTAGCATAGTAAAAATATGTTGTGTTGCTTCTGCGGTATCTTTACAACTACAAAAAACTTCCATTCTATTACAAGTAGAGATAAGCATCGCTTCATGAATAGCATCACAACTATTTAATTTTTTTAAACATTGATGTAAACTATCATCATTTGAATAAGATAATCTTTCTCTTATCTCTAAAGTTGAATTATTATGGGAAAAACTTATATTTAAATAGTGCATTAATAACTTCTTTTTATCATTGTTTCTAAAATTGATACAAGTTCACTATCCTCTTTTACTGCATTCATAGCCTCAAGAGATAAAGTTTGTGCTAATTCAAAAGATTTTTCAACTGTTTTATGTTTTTGCATCATCTGTTTAATCCAAAGAGTATCGTCTTTAGTTATAGTTTTAGCATGAAAAGAGATAAGTTTTGCTCTCTCTTCTCCTTGAAGTAATTTAGAAAGATATATGTATGGAAGCGTACATTTTCCCTCTACAAAGTCATTCATAGCTGGTTTCCCTAAACTTTTTTCATCAGCTGTAATGTCTAAAATATCATCTATAATCTGAAAAGAGAGTCCTAAGTTTCTTCCATAAGTAGCATATTTAGCTATATCTTTTCCAGCTAAATGAGCTGAAGCGATAGCTGATGCTTCTATTAGAGTTGCTGTTTTAAGATAAAGCATATCAAGATATTTATCTTCATCACTATTAAACTCTTTTGCCATCTCAACATCTTGCATCTCCCCTTTTGAAAGAGCTGTAACAGAAGATGCGATAGCTCGTGCTACATCTTTATCGAAAGTGACTAACTCTGTAAATGCTTTAGAATATAAAATATCTCCTAGCATAACAGCTGTTTTACTCCCATCAGTAGCATTAACAGATGCCACTCCACGACGAACCATAGCATCATCGATAACATCATCATGCAGTAAACTTGCTGCATGAATCAACTCAACAATTGCACCTAAAAGTGGTGCATCTTCAGAATTTGGTGCTATTTTTAGAATAAGTTTTGCACGTAATCTTTTACCACCACTCAACATCTCAAAAAGTCTAGTTACCTCATCATAATCTATCTCTTTTATCAATCTTGCTATCTCATTTTCAACTCTTTGCATATTCTCTCTTTTTAAGTTGTTTTAATAATTCAAAAAAATTAATTTTTTTTATTTTAGCATAAGTAATTAAAAAATAAACTCAGATATGTAAAACTTGACAAAGCAATTAAATACTATTAAAATACACAGATACCCAAATCAAAATATTTTTATTATCTTGATACAAATAAAAGATTATGTATATCTTGTTCTTTATATTGAAGATGATACATCAATCCTTTTAAAGACTATAATCCCATCAAAAAAAATGAATTGTAATGACAGCTTTAGAAAAAGGAAAAAAATGGACACATACGAAACACTAGCACTCTTTGTTACAAATGTACTTTTTGTAACAGTTTTAGGATGGTACCTAATCACAAACTTACAATGGTACGATTATAAACTTTCACGAGTTATTTTAAAACATCATAAACCTCACTGGCATATCTTATATTTTATAATCCCTTTTGTGGCATATCATACAACGGGGCAGTTTTTTATCATCTTTTTTACATTCGCTATCTTGCCATCACTATTTCTTTGGCATAAACGATTAGATAAAAAACTTGTACTTACTTGGAGAGTGAAACGGTTCTTGATATTAGTTGTATCTTTAACACTTTTTCAAGATATGCTTTGTACTTTAAAAGAGTGTTACAATTATGGTGTTTTTATGCCTTTAGCTATCGCTTATATAGGGAGTTTTATGATAGAAAAATTCCTTTTTAAAGTGTATCAAAAAGAGGCAAAGAAAAAACTCAAAGAGATGGATAAACTTCAAGTTATAGCTATTACAGGAAGTTATGGTAAAACGAGTATTAAAAACTTTGTAGCACAGATATTAAGTAAAAAATATAACGTTTATGCAACGCCAAGAAGTGTAAATACTTTAGGTGGGATTATAGGCGATGTCAATAACTCTCTACCTAAAGACACAGAGATATATGTTTGTGAAGCTGGAGCGAGAGAGAGAGGGGATATTTATGAGATTACGACATTTATAGAACCTCAAACAGTTGTTGTTGGTAAAGTTGGAGAGGCTCATATAGAGTATTTTCAAACTTTAAAAAATATTATCGCTACAAAATTAGAGATAATGGCATCCCCACGACTGCAAAAAGCTTTTATCCATACATCGGTAACAGATGAACCAAATGAGAAGGTAACATTTTTTGGAGATGAACTACAAAATATAGAAGCAACTCTTGATGGGATAGATTTTGAGATGCAACTAGAGGGAGAAAAGCTCTCTTTACATACTGATATTTTAGGTTCATTTCAAACGATGAATATAGCCGTAGCTATAAGAGTAGCCAAAGAGTTTGGTATGAGTAGTAAGGAGATAATCAAAGCTGTCAAAGAGTTACAACCAGTAGAACATAGACTTCAACTCATAAAAGCTGGTGGAAAAATCATCTTAGATGATGGTTATAATGGTAATATAGATGGGATGTTAGAAGGCATAAGACTCTGTTCACTTCACGAGGGTAGAAAAGTTATAGTAACACCAGGGTTAGTAGAGAGTAGTGATGAGTTAAACTTACAACTGATAGAGGCTATAAATAGTGTGTACGATATAGTGATAGTAACAGGTGCTTTAAATGCCGACATTTTTAGTAAAAATCTAAAAGTTAAAAATGTGATAATGTTAGCAGATAAAACTGTTTTAACGGATGTTTTAGCAAAACAGACAAAAGCAGGGGACATTATACTCTTTGCTAATGATGCTCCTAGTTTTATTTAGGGGCTTTTTAGATGAAATATTTTAATGAATGGAATGCAATTAAGAAAAAGATAGATGCGAAAGAGAAAACTATCCAATTTAAAGAAAGAGAGATATTTTGGGTAAGTATAGGTGAAAATATTGGTAATGAACAAAACGGAAAAGGAGATAGTTTTTCTAGACCTGTTTTAGTAGTTAAAAAATTAAATAAACAACTGTTCTTTGGTGTGCCTTTATCAACTAAGTTAAGAGAGGGAACATATTTTTATCAATTTCAATTTTTAGAAAATCAGAAGAATTCAGCATTATTGGTACAGGCGAAAATATTTGATATTAAAAGAGCCGATAAAAAAATGGGTATGATAAAGAAAAATGATTTTATTGAATTGAAAAAAATGTTAAAGGATTTACTTGATTTATAGAAATTGCTCCCTCTCACAAAGTGAAAGGGCAGTCCCGAAGGAAATTAGAACAGTAGTATATAATAATAATTTACGATTTGTCAAGGGCTACAAATGATAAACAAAACCATAACCCATTTAGGAAATCTAACAGCGATAATAGTTGCTATTTTAGTTTTACTTGTTGTATATGATGCAACTGCTCGTTATCTTTTTTCGACAGGTTCTATCGCTTTGCAAGAGTTGGAATGGCACCTTTTTGATTTAATTATTCTTTTTGGTATCGCTTATACATTAAAAGAAAAAGCACATGTTAGAGTAGATATATTTTATGCTACATATAGTGAAAAAACAAAATTTTTAGTAAATATTATAGCTTCTCTCTTTTTTATCTTCCCTTTTTCATTTTTAATTATATATATTGGAATAGGCTTTGTAGAGATGAGCTTTATTCAAAATGAAAGCTCATCAAATCCAGGTGGATTGGAGTACCGTTTTATTATAAAAGCTATATTGCCACTCTCTTTTATATTTTTAGCATTTCAAACACTAGATGATGTTATAAACGATTTCAATAGTTGGAGAAGATTATGATAGCTTTATCTATGTTTGGTGTAGTGTTACTACTTCTTTTAGTTGGTATTCCTGTTGCTTTTGTTTTTGGTGGAGTTGCTATCTTTTTTTCTCTATTTATTCCAGATATTGGTCTTCAAATATTTGAACTGTTACCATTTCGTATATTTGGTATTATGAGTAATACAACTTTAATGGCAGTACCTTTATTTATCGCGATGGGTCTTGTACTTGAACGCTCACAGATGGCTGAGAAGTTACTTATATCTATGAGTGCATTATTTCGTAATGTCAGAGGAGGATTGGCTGTAAGTGTTGTTCTTGTTGGTGCAATGCTCGCTGCTTCAACAGGTATAGTCTCTGCTTCGGTTGTGATGTTAAGTGTCATAGCTCTTCCTCTGATGCTTAATGCTGGATACGATAAAGGTTTAGCAAGTGGAACGGTATCGGCTTCAGGGACATTGGGACAGATTATACCTCCCTCTATTATACTTATCATCTTAGGGGATGTTATGAACATTAGTGTTGGTGACCTTTTTATGGGTGCCGTTTTACCAGGGCTTTTGTTGGTTGGATTGTATATAGCTTATATATTAATCTATGCCTATTTTTCACCAAATGTAGCACCTATACCTAAAGATATAGAGAGTGTTTCTTTCAAAGAGATAGCTTCATCTGTTATACCTCCACTACTCTTAATGGTTTCAGTTTTAGGAACTATATTTGCAGGGATAGCCTCTCCAACAGAGTCAGCATCTTTTGGTGTTATTGGTGCGGTGTTACTCTCTTTTTTCAACAAATCATTAAATTTTGAGATGCTAAGATATACAACACTTGAAACAGTGAAACTAAGTGGAATGATTTTTATGATACTTATCGGAGCCACAGCATTTAGTTTAGTTTTTAATGAACTAGGTGGAACAGATATTATTTTAGAGTTTTTTAGTGAAGATATTGGTGATGTTTGGGTCTTTATAGGTGTGGCTATGTTGAGTATCTTTATACTTGGTTTTTTTATAGATTTTATAGAGATAAGTTTTATTATTGTACCTATTTTAGTTCCTGTTATGGATGCTTTTGGGATAGACCCTATTTGGTTTGCTATTCTTATAGCTTTAAATCTTCAAGCATCATTTTTAACACCACCCTTTGGATTATCACTCTTTTTTCTTAAAGGTGTTGCTGGAGATAGTATAAAAACGATGGAGATATATAAGGGAATAATTCCTTTTATAATTTTACAGCTCTTAGGTTTAGGATTGGTTATAATTTTTCCAGATTTAGTGTTTGCATTTTTAGATTAATATCATTTGTTTTTAACTAACAATCAAATACTATTTAAAGTTATTGCAACAGGATTAAATTTTTTTATCTCTATTATTATGGGTATTCTAATACCACGTGTAATTGGTCCTGAAGCATATGGAAATTTCAACTATATTCTTTCTAGTTATTCGTTTTTATTTCAAATTTTGATGTTTACATCAAGTACAGCTTATATCTATTTTCTCTCTTCTGATAGATATAAATCAGAAGATATAAATATGTTCTATCTTTTTTTTATCTCTACAATCTCTCTTATTGTATTTATAATTACTATTTTTAGTACATGTACACAAATAGGTATTCAATATTTTTGGAATGGTTTAGATAACTATTATTTACTTTATTTTGGTTTTTTATATACTATTTTATTAAATTTATACCAACGATTAATTGAATTTAGTGATTCTACTCAACAAACTATTACTTCAGAAAAGCTCAAACTTTTTAGTAGGTTAATAATAGTTTTAACTATACTTACTTTTATTATTGTTGATATGTTTAATATCTATTTTTATTTTATACTCTCTATTTTAAATTTCATATTATTTTTCATATTATTTTTTAAATATATAAGTTTTTCTATATCAAAATTTAATTTTAAATTATTTAAGGCAATATCAAATGATTTTTATATCTATCTTAAACCTTTAATTCTCTTTTCTTTTATTTCAGCTATCTACTCTTACTTAGGAAAATATGTGCTTCAATCTTCAGGAGGTTCAATAGAACAGGGTTATTATAATGTTGCTTCTCAACTAGCATTAATCCCTGTTATATTTATATCTTCTATAATGACAATTTATATGAGTGAAATGACAAAAAAGTTTCAAATAGATGACATCGATGGAGTGAAAGATATTTTTTTACAAAACATCTTTAAAATATATGCAATACATACTTTTATATCACTTTTTATGTTAGTAAATGCTCAAGAGATTCTAATTATAAGTGTTGGAAAACAATTTTTGGATGCAACACAAGCACTACAATTTTTAACAATTTTTTCATTACTTCATACGTTTGGAATGTTAAGTGGTAATCTATTTTTTAGTAGTGGACGAAACAAAGAATATAGTATTATAAATTCAACTACTATGAGCTTTGGAATAATTGTTTTCATCTATATTTTATTTAATTTTAGTTTAAATGCTACATATTTAGCTATTATAATGACTTTATTTTATGGAATAAGAGTTTCTATTCAGTTAATAATTAATATAAATTATTTAAAAATAAAAAAGAAATTATTTTTTATTGAATTATTTTTAGTTACAATTATAATATTGACTATATTAATATTACTATCTTGGTTAAAATTTAATTTATTTATAAATTTATTAATATCGTTTTTCATTTTAATAATTATAAATTTTATTTTTAAAGATTATATGAATATAAAAAGCTTAAAGGTTCTTAGAAAATGAAAAAAACAGTTATTGTTAACGATACATCTTATGAATTTCATCATGGTTGTGAGATAGTTGTAGAAAATATAAAAGAACTTTTACTACTCTATGATATAGAAACTATTGATACTAATCCAGTAGGGAAATCATGGAATAATAAAAAATTTCTACAAAGTATAGCAAAATCTGATATTATAATTGTTAATGGAGAGGGAACTCTACATCATGCTAAGCCAAGAGTAAAAGAGTTAGTAAGTATTGGAAAATATATAAAAGAACATTTTAATATTCCTATTGTTTTAATAAATAGTACTTATCAAGATAATGGTGATGATATAGCAGATTATATGAGATATTTTGATTTAATCTATGTTAGAGAAACTCTCAGTAAAATTAATTTAGCCCAATATTCTATTAATAGTAGTGTTGTTCCAGATATGACATTTTATACTAAATATGTAAATTATACACCTATTTTAAAAAAGAATATAGGAATTACAGATAGTGTTTTTAATAAATTATCCGAAGATTTTTTAAACATAGCTATTAATAATAATTATAAATATCTACCTGCTTTAACATTCCCTAAATTAAAAATTAATAATCTAATCAACTTTTTAAAATATATTAAGTTTTTTATACTCCATAACATTAAAAGTACATTATATTTTTTAGGATATAAATTTGATTTTCAGTTTCAACGGCAAAAATATTATATTAGGGATTATAATAGCTATATTAATGAAATTTCTAAATTAGAGTTTTTTATTGTTGGACGATATCATTCTCTATGTTTTGCATTTAAAACTTTAACACCTTTTGTTGTAATTAAATCTAATTCTTATAAAATAGAGGGGCTTCTTAACGATATTGGATTAACTAATAATAGAATATTAAACTCTAAAGATATTCAAAAAATTAATTTTAAAGATTTTGTATATACAAAAGATGAAGAAAAATTAATTAAACAATTTGTAATAGATGCTCCAAAAAAAATTGAAAAAATGTTTCAAAACATTAGAGATTTATTAGATAAATGATAATAAAGTTTCAAAAAACAGATTTAAAAATTTTTAAAGAAAATAAAGAAATAGATTTTAATATCAATAAAGATATTAATATTTTAGAAATCAGAAATGAGTTTAATACTACAATAGAAACATTAAGTTTAAAACATAACTCTTTAGCCTATTGGACAATGCGTTTAAGTGAAAGAAATACACTCTTTCATAATCTTTTTTTAGATATTTGTTATATTAGACTTTTAGAAAAATTTAATAAAGAAGATCTTGTTATCTATACAGATAATATATCTTTATATCTTTATTATAAAAAAAATGCAGAAATTAATTTTAATGATAAACTTCAATTTGAATTTAAGAAATTAAAACGAAGTTATAAACCATATATCTCAACTTTTATCTTTTTATTAAAAAAATTATATTTAAAGATAAAACATATAGATAAAAAATATAAAAAGCCCCTTTCAAATACAATAATAATACAAACATGGGTTAGTGATAATAACTTTAAAAACAACTCTTTTTATGATAGCTATTATGCTGATTTAGCTTCTTATTTAAAAAATAATGGTCACAAAGTATTAACATGGCCTATTCTATATAATGTAACTAATAAAAGAAAAGTTATAAAATATTTGAGAAGTAATGCAGATGATTTTTTAATTATTGAAGATTATTTACATAATAGTGATTATTTTGAGGCTATAAAACATTTTCTTCAGAAAAGATTTTTAAATTTCAATACTATTTTAGTTGGGGATTTTAATGTGAGTTCTCTATTTCAACAGTATCAAAAAGAGGAATCAATAGAGATGGTTTCTCTCTTTTTTAGTTTTACAAAACGACTAAAACAGGGAAACAATACAAATATAACTTTTATACAACATTATGAAAATATGATTGGAGAAAAGGCACTAATATTGGGTGTAAAGAAATATTTACCTCATTCTAAAGTAATTGGATATTTTCACTCAACAAAACCAAAAAATCTACTTTGTTTAGATTATGCAGGAGATGATGAGTATAAAAGAGCACCTAAACCTAATATAATTATATTTAATAGTAATGTATATAAAAAATATTACCAAAACAGATATAAAAGTTTTTTACATCTTTATACTGGAACAGCTTTTAAACAACGATATTTAAAAAACATTTCTCATAGTAAAAAACAGAAAACAGAAAAAATCTTAGTACTATTCTCAGGAACTATAAGTGAAATTTCATTAATGTTTGAGTTGTTAAATGCTATAAAAGAGAATTATTTTTTTATATTTAGAATGCACCCTCTAAACAATTTTAAAATAAAAGAGTTTTATGAAAAGAATAATTATGAAGTTGTCAACGATATTGATTTAAATCTTTTGTTTATGCAAGTAAATAAAGTAATTTCAACTTACTCTTCAGTTGCCCTTGAATCAGCATTAAATGGTTTAAAAGTTGGTTTACTATACAATAAAAAACAGTTGTTACTCAATCCGTTTGATGATACAGATATTCAAAACTATCAGTTAATCTCTAATATAAAAGAGTTAGAACTGTTTTTGGATTCAGAGTATAAAAATCAAAATATAAAACAAATTTTTAATTTTGATAAAGAAGAGTATAAAATATTTTTGGAGTTAATATGAAAGTACTACTATTAGCAGGTGGATTTGGTACAAGATTAAGTGAAGAGACAGATATACGTCCAAAGCCTATGGTTGAAATAGGTGGAAAACCTATACTTTGGCATATTATGAAAATATATTCACATTATGGTTTTAATGATTTTATTGTACTACTTGGCTATAAAGGTTATTATATAAAAGAATATTTTACAAATTATTTTATGCACCAAAGTGATATTACCGTAGATATGAAAAATGGAAGTGTTGAAATTCATAATAATTCAAGTGAACCATGGAAAGTAACATTAATTGATACTGGTATAAACACAATGACGGGTGCAAGAATAAAAAAAGCTAAAAAATATATAGGTGATGAACCATTTATGCTTACATATGGTGATGGTGTTGCCGATATAGATATAGACAAATTAATTTTATTTCATAAAGCACATAAAAAATTATTAACAATGACATCAGCTCAGCCAGATGGACGTTTTGGTGCATTAGAAATTTCTAATGATAATAAAGTTTTAGAATTTAAAGAGAAACCTAAAGGGGATGGGAGTTGGATAAATGCTGGCTTTTTTGTATGTGAACCAAAAATATTAGATTATATTTCAGCTGGTGATGACATAGTTTTTGAACAAGAACCTTTGAAAAATCTTGCAAAAGATGGAGAGATATTTACCTATAAACATAATGGATTTTGGATGCCTATGGATACACTTAGAGATAAAATAAAGTTGAATGAGATGTATGATAACAATAAAGCTCCTTGGATGGTATGGGATAAATAATGTTTAATAATATATATAAAAATAAAAAGGTTTTAATTACTGGTCATACAGGTTTTAAAGGTACATGGCTTAGTATTTGGTTATTAAAATTAGGTGCTAATGTTATCGGTATTTCAAAAGATATTCCTACTACTCCATCTATGTTTGAAGAGTTAGAACTAGAAAAAAAAATCGTACATTATATAGAAGATACACGTAATTTAGAGAAAATAGATTTAATTATCTCTCAAGAATTACCTGATTTTGTATTTCATCTTGCTGCACAACCTATTGTTTCTACATCATATATAAATCCTATTGAAACTATCTCATCAAATGTGATGGGAACGGCAAATATTTTAGAATCTTTAAAAATATCTAATCATAAATGTTGTGCTGTTATTATCACAAGTGATAAAGCTTATGACAATATAGAACAGGTATGGGGTTATAAAGAAGATGATAAAATGGGTGGAAAAGATATATATAGTGGTTCAAAAGGTGCTGCTGAACTCATTATAAAATCCTATTATCACTCTTTTTTTAAAAATAGTAGTTCTAATATTAGAATTGCTACTGGTCGTGCAGGAAATGTTATAGGTGGTGGTGATTGGGCTAAAGATAGGATTGTTGTAGATTGTATGAATTCATGGAGTCAAAATAAAAGTGTAGAGATACGAAGCCCAGAAGCTACAAGACCTTGGCAACATGTACTTGAACCTCTCAGTGGCTACTTAAATCTAGGTGCAAAGCTTTATGTTAATGATGAACTAAATGGTGAGTCTTTTAATTTTGGTCCAAAAGCAGAACAAAATCATACGGTTCAAGAACTACTTAAAGATTTAAGTCAATATTGGAATTTTGATGAACAAAGTAGTGCTTTTTTTATTACAGATAACAAACCTTTTCATGAAGCAGGATTATTAAAGTTAAACTGCGATAAAGCACTTTTTCATCTAAAATGGCAAGCAAATTTGGAATATAATGACACTATAAAATTTACTAGTGAGTGGTATTATAATTTTTATAAAAATCATGCTAATCTTTTAAAGAAAACATTGGAACAAATTAATGAGTATGAAGAGATAGCAATAAAAAAAGGATTACTATGGACGGAGTGATTGTAACACCTCTAAAACAGATATATAATCCAAAAGGTGATATATTTCACGCTATGAAAAAAAGTGATGATGGTTTTGATGGTTTTGGGGAAGCCTACTTTTCAACTCTATATAAAGATGAGATAAAAGGTTGGAAAAAACACACTAAAATGAATCTAAATATTATTGTTCCAATAGGTATAATAAAATTTGTTATTTATAATGATACAACAGATGAATTTTTTAGTATCAATTTATCACAAAAGAATTATAAAAGGTTAACTATAAAGCCAAACTTATGGATTGCTTTTAAGGGACTAGAAGAAAATAGTATGCTCTTAAATTTAGCATCTATTGAACATGATGAAACAGAGGCAATAAATATAGAATTGAGTAAAATAAAATATGAGTGGTAAAATAAGGCTTTCAAAATCATCTATAAGTAATCTTGAAAAACAAGCTGTTTTAGAAGTACTTAATAAAGAATTTCTAGGGATGGGTGAAGAGGTGCATCTTTTTGAAAGAGAGATAAAGTCATATCTTCAAACAGAGATGGATGTAGTTTGTGTCAATACTGGAACATCTGCTTTACACCTCTCTTTAAGTGCTTTAGGTTTAAAAAAAAGGGATGAAGTCTTAGTTCCCTCTTTAACATATATAGCATCTTATCAAGCTATATCAGCTACTGGAGCAACTCCAATATCTTGTGAAATAGATTCTCAAACTCTTTTTATAGATATAGAAGATGCTCAATCAAAAATAACACAATATACAAAAGCAATTATGCCTGTTCATTATGCCAGTAGCTCTAAAGGAATGGAAGCTGTTTATACTTTAGCAAATCACTACAATTTGAGAGTAATAGAAGATGCAGCTCAAGCATTTGGAAGTAAAAGAGATAATAAACTTATAGGATGTTGTGGAGATATTATCTGTTTTAGTTTCGATGGTATAAAAAATATAACATCAGGAGAGGGTGGAGCAATACTTTCTAAAGATAAAATATTTATTCAGAAAATAAAAGATGCAAGACTTTTAGGTATAGAAAAAGATAGTGAAAAGAGATATAAACAGGAAAGAAGCTGGGATTTTGATGTGACAGAACAAGGTTTTCGTTATCATATGAGTAATATTATGGCATCCATAGGTTTAGTTCAGTTAAAAAGATTAAAAGATTTTAAAATAAAAAGACAAAACATAGCCAAATATTATATCGATGCTTTAAAAGATATACCTGTTATAAAATTTTTAGATTTTAATTATAATGAGATATTGCCCCATATATTTGTAATAAAAGTGAAAGAAAGAGATAGGTTACGAGAATATTTGATATCTTCTGATATAGAATGTGGCATTCATTATAAACCTAATCATTTGTTGAGTATGTATAAAACAGATACTATTTTACCAATCACTCAACAGATATATGAAGAGATATTAACTTTACCTTGTCATTATGATTTAACTCAAATGGAACAGGAGATAGTTATATCTAAAATTAAGGAATTTTATGCGAAATAATCCTTTGGTATCGGTCATTATGAACTGTTATAATAGTGACGAATTTTTAAAAGAAGCGATAGAATCAGTTATTTACCAAACTTATCAAGATTTAGAGATTATTTTTTGGGATAATCGGTCTACGGATAATAGTGCTACTATCGTGAACTCTTACAAAGATAAAAGAATAAAATATTTTTATGCTGAAGAGTTTACATCTCTTGGTAAGGCTAGAAATTTAGCAATAGCGAAGAGCAGTGGTCAATGGATAGCTTTTTTAGATTGTGATGATATATGGGAACTTGAAAAACTAGAGTTATCTTTTGAAGTTTTACAAAAAAGAGAAGATAAAGAGAACATCTCCCTAATATATTCAAAATCTTTAACAATCGATAGGAAAGGAGATATTCTTTTAAAAAATAGTAAAGCTGTTTCAGGTCAAATTCATGATGTTTTATTAAAAGATGAAAATTTTATTGTATTTTCATCAATTATTTTAAAAAAAGATATTTTTTTGGAAAATGGTAAGATTGATGAAAGTTTAAATTTTTGTGAGGACTATGATATTCTTTTAAAAATTACAAAAAACTATTATGGATTAGGTATAAATGCCTATTTAACAAACTATCGAATTCATGGAAAAAATATTAGTTTACAGAAAGTTTATGATAATAATATAGAAACAGTTAAACTATTAGAAAATTATATTCTAAAGAATAAACCTTCCTTTAATATTAGAATACATATTTTGATAAATAACTCTTACCGATTAGGTAGTGCCATTATTAAATTAATATTAAATAAAGAGTATCTAAATAGTTTAACTTTAGTCAAAACTCATAAGCTCTATCTTCTCTTTTTTCCATTTTCGGTGATATATAAAAAAATTAGGCTATTACAATGGTAATTATTATTGGAAAAAACAGTAATCTTTCAAAGATGCTTCAACAAAATATTATAAATAGTGTTTTAATTTCATCACAAAATATTTTAAAAGAGTTAAATCAGATAAATTTCTTTCAAAAAAAAGATATTACTATTATCTTTAATAATTTTCAGGTTTCCACAAAGTTAAACGATTTATCAACACCCGTAGAGTATATTAACCGCTCTATTGTGAGTACTTCTGTAGTCTTAGAATATATAAAAAAAAATAAGCTATCAATAGCTAAAATTATATATACTAGTAGTAGTTCTGTTTATGGAAATAATATTTTATGTTCAGAAAATGATGCTGTACAACCTTTAAATTTACATGCTTCATTAAAGGTAGCTAATGAAAATCTAATTAAAAAATTCTGTTTAGATAACACAATCGATTATACAATAGCAAGAATATTTAATATGTATGGCAAAGATGATAACTTTTCTATCATATCTAAAATCATAGATGCGTATACAAAAAATAAAATATTAATGCTTATAAATGCAGGAGATGGCATTAGGGATTTCATCAACATAGAGGATGTTGTATATATATATAAACAAATTCTTATAAAAAGAGATATAGCCCTATTAAATATAGGAACAGGAACAGGACTCTCTATCCATAGTATTTTAAGTGATTTAAAAGATAAAAACTTTATTATTCAAACAGATACAATTCAAAGAGAGGAGTTAAAAACTTCAACTGCAAATATATCAAAATTGAAAGATATAATTGGAGAGTATAATTTTCAAAATGTGAAAAATTACATAGAAGAGCGATTAAAGGAAAAGGGAGATGGATAAAAAAATATTAGTTCTTGCTGACCCAACCTCTATTCATACAAAAAAATGGATAAAGGGTTGGGAATATATAGGCTATCAAACTGTTTTATCTGGTTTAACTGATAAAAAAAATAAAAATAAAAATCTTTTTTATGCAAAAATCAGTTCAACAGGTGGAAATGGAATTAAATATATTAAAAATATTTTGAATTTTTCTAAAGTGTTGAAAAATGAGCAATTTACTATAATTAATACACATTATATGAGTAGTTATGGTTTAATTGGAGCATTAATAAAGCAAAAAAAGCATAAATTGGTTCTTTTTTTACCTGGTAGTGATGTTATGATAGATATGAATAGAAATTTCATATATTCATTGATGGCAAAATTTGTTTTATATCGAACAGATGTTTTAGTTTCGGTATCGGAGACAATGACTAATAAAATTGTGACTAAATTCCCCTCTCTTCATTCAAAAATTTTAACTCAACAATATGGTGTAGATATTCAATTTTTAAATAAATTTTTTACAAAAAAGAAAGAGATAGATGTTATAACAAATCGCCAATGGAAGCCTAACTCTAATTATCCTATTTTATTAAATACTTTTGCATCATTTCAAACCAATATAAATTTTAAATTAATTGGATATGATAAATCCTCCTATGCAAAAGAATTGCTAGATAAATACAAAAGTTTAATTCCTTATTCAGTAGGTATTGTCTCTTATGAAAAAAATTTATCTTATGTTTCTAAAAGCAAAATATTTATATCTTTAACATCCTCTGATGGTATACCATTATCTCTTATTGAAGCTATCTATCTTGGAGCTATCCCTATTGTTTCAGATATAGAACCAAATAGAGAACTTATTAAAGATGGGATTAATGGTTTTATTGTTTCTATAACTAAAAATTCTTTACAAAAAAAGATAGAAGATGTTCTTCAACTTAATAAAGAAGAGATAGAAAAAATACAGCAATATAATAAAAATCTAGTTTTAAAAAAATTTGATTTTAAGAAGAATTTTCAAAGATTGGAAAAAAGATTAAAAGAAAATAGATAAGCAAACACTCACCTTATTTAAGATATAATCGCCCTAATTATAAATAATTTTTAAGGTGATTATATGTCAGCAAATAGCTACAATCCACAAGAGACAGAAAACAGATACTACAAAATTTGGGAAGAGCGTAAATACTTCGAGATAGATGCAAACAAAGCGATTCAAGAAGAGGGCAAAAACTTCTCTATCATGATGCCACCACCAAATGTTACAGGTCGTCTGCATATAGGTCATGCACTTACTTTTACACTTCAAGATATTATCACTCGTTATAAACGTATGGATGGTTATAAAACTCTTTGGCAACCAGGGACTGACCATGCGGGAATCGCTACTCAAAATGTTGTTGAAAAACAACTTCTTGCTGAGGGAACTACAAAAGAGGAGTTAGGGCGTGAGAAGTTTTTAGAACGTGCTTGGGCTTGGAAAGAGGAATCTGCTGGAATTATGACTTCACAACTTCGTCATATGGGTGTTTCTCCTGCTTGGGAACGTGAACGTTTTACTATGGATGAAGGTCTTCAAAAATCTGTAAAAGAGGCATTTGTAAAACTGTATGATGATGGGCTTATTGTTCGTGGAAACTATATGGTTAACTGGTGTACGCACGATGGTGCTTTAAGTGACATCGAGGTTGAGCATGAGGACCATGATGGTAAATTTTATCATATCACGTATCCATTCGCTGATGGAAGTGGTAGCGTTGAAGTAGCAACTACAAGACCTGAAACATATTTTGGGGATACTGCTGTTATGGTTCACCCTGAAGATGAGCGTTATAAAGATATAATCGGAAAAGAGATAAAACTTCCACTTTTAGAGAGAACAGTAAAAATCATCGCTGATGAATACGTTGATATGGATTTTGGAACAGGTGTTGTAAAAGTTACTCCAGCACATGATACAAACGATTATGAAGTTGGAAAGCGTCATGATTTAGAGTTTATCACTGTTTTTGATGAGAAGGGTATATTAAATGATTATGCGGAAGAGTTTAAAGGTTTAGAGCGTATAGAAGCTCGTGATATTATCGTTAAACGTCTTGATGAAGAGGGCTTCATAGTAAAAATAGAAGACCATAAACATCAAGTAGGACACTGTTATAGATGTAAAAATATCGTAGAGCCTTATATCTCAAAACAGTGGTTTGTAAAAAAAGATGTTGCCGATAAATCTATTGCAAAAACAAATGATGGTGAAGCTCAGTTTTTCCCTCCTCATTGGATAAACTCTTATAACTCTTGGATGGGAGAACTTCGTGATTGGTGTATAAGTCGTCAATTATGGTGGGGACATCAGATACCAGTTTTTTATTGTGATGATTGTGGTCACGAGTACGCAACAACTGAAGATGCTCCAGCATCTTGTCCAAAATGTGCAAGTAAAAATCTTTCTCAAGACCCAGATGTTCTTGATACTTGGTTTAGTTCTGCTCTATGGCCATTTTCAACTCTTGGACATAACAATGGTAAAGCAGGAAAAGGGACACTTTGGAATGAATCTGATATGAAAGATTTTTATCCAAATACTCTTCTTATCACAGGTTTTGATATCCTTTTCTTTTGGGTAGCTCGTATGATGATGATGGGTGAGAACTTTAATGGACAACTTCCATTTAACCATATCTACCTTCATGCTCTTGTTCGTGATGCAAATGGTGATAAGATGAGTAAATCAAAAGGAAATGTTGTAGACCCTCTTGATATGATAAACAAATACTCTGCTGATATTTTACGTTTTACTCTAGCGATAAGTGCTGCACAAGGTCGTGATATACGTATGAGTGAGGAGAAACTAGAGTTAAACCGTAACTTTACAAACAAACTTTACAATGCTTCAAAATACCTACAAATGAATGTAGATGTTTTCCCTGATTTAACAAGTTTTTGTGTTGAAACAGATTTGGGTCGCTATATGATGAGCCGTCTGAATTTTGCTACAAAAGAGGTACGTGCCTATCTTGATGAGTACAAATTTAATGATGCTGCTCTTGTTATGTATAAATTTTTATGGAATGAGTTTTGTGGTTGGGGTATCGAATTAAGTAAAGCAGATAAAGCATCTATCGTTGAACTTGGAGCTATCTTTAAAGAGGCTATGAAACTTCTTCATCCATTTATGCCATTTATAACAGAACATCTTTACCATGAACTGAGTGGAACTACTTTGGAAGATGGTGAGTCTATCATGCTTATGAAATTCCCATCAAAAACTAAACAACGTAAAGAGGAAGCGAAATTTGAGATAATTATGGATGCTATCGTTTCTATACGTCGTGCAAAAGTTCTTGTTGATTTAGCGAACCAAAAGATAGAAAAAGCTTATGTGAAGATAGATGGTATTAGTGACAAAGATAAAGAGATGATGTTACCTTTTATCATCAAACTTGCAAAAGTAACAGATGTTGCGTTTACAGAATCTAAAATAGAAAATGCTGTAAGTGACATCGCAGATAGTTGTGAAACTTTTATCCCAACTGATAGCATAGATTTAAGTTCTATCATCGCTAAACTTACTAAACAGGATGAAAAACTTCAAAAAGAGATAGGTAAACTAAATGGTATGCTTAACAATGAAAGATTTGTAGCAAATGCACCAGAAGATGTTTTAGCTAAAAATCGTGATGCACTTGCCGAAGCACAATCAAAATCTGTAAAAGTTCAAGAGCAGTTAAACTCTTTAAAAGCATAAATAATGAGATTAAATAAAATTTTAATTGGAAGTTTGTTTACTGTTTCTATTTTATTTTCTAGTGGTCATGGTGGAGAGAGTGAGCATAGTTCAAATCATTGGGGTTATACAGGTCATGGTGGACCTGGAAATTGGGGTGATTTGAGTGAAAAATATCAGATGTGTAAATTGGGTAGTTCTCAATCTCCAATAGATATAAGACATGATGTACTCGTCAAGACAAGAGCATTAGAGGAGATAAACTTTAGTTATAACCGAGGTGCGGAGTCGGTTATAAATAATGGTCATACTATACAAGTGAATGTTAAAGATGGAAATAGTATCTCTATCGATGGGATTCGATTTGAACTGAAACAATTTCATTTTCATACACCAAGTGAAAATGAGATTCAGGGAAAAAGTTTTCCTCTTGAAGCACATTTTGTACATGTTTCCTCTGATGGGAAGATAGCTGTTGTTGCTGTTTTATTTGAAGAAGGACGATATAACTCTACTTTAAAGAAGATATGGAGAAAGATGCCATATAGAGTTGGTGCAACAGAGCATTTAGAACTCTCTTCAGCATATATAAAGATGCTTTTACCGAGAGATAAATCTTATTATAGATTTAGTGGTTCTCTTACTACTCCTCCATGTAGTGAAGGTGTTAGATGGTTTGTTTTAAAAAATTATAGTAGAGTTTCAGAACAACAAGTAAGTGACTTTTTAAATATTATGCAACATCCAAATAATAGACCTATTCAACAGATTAATGCTAGAAAGATTATGAACTAAAAAAGGAACTAAGAATGGATTTACAAACAAAAGCACTTCATGCAGGTTATGAAAAAGATACACAAGGAACGATGGCAGTTCCTTTATATATGACAACAGCTTATGAATTTCGTGATGTTAAACATGCAGCAGACCTTTTTGCACTTAAAGAGTTAGGAAATATCTATACTCGATTAAATAATCCAACAACAGATGTTTTTGAGAAACGTTTTGCAGAGTTAGAGGGTGGAGAGGCTGCCATCGCTACGGCCAGTGGTATGAGTGCTATCTTTTATGCTATTGCAAATGTTGCTGAAGCTGGAGATAACATAGTTTGTGCTTCTCAGCTTTATGGTGGAACACTTACACAAACAGCACATACACTTAAAAGATTTGGTATAGAAGCAAGGTTTTTTGATGTGCATAATCTCTCGGAGATAGAGAAACTTGTTGATGATAAAACAAAAGTTATCTTTTTTGAGTCACTTACAAATCCTAGTATAGATGTTGCAGATATTGAGGCTATTACTACTATTGCAAATAGTTATGGTATTTTAACAGTTGTAGATAACACGGTAGCAACACCTGTTTTATGTCGTCCTTTTGAATTTGGTGTAGATATTACTGTTCATAGTGCTTCAAAATATACAACAGGACAGGGTCTTGCAATAGGTGGGATTTTAGTAGAAAGAAAAGGACTTTTAGAGAAGTTAAAGGGAAACAATAGATATGCACACTTTAATGAACCTGATGAATCTTATCACGGTTTAGTTTATGTAGATGTGCCTCTTCCTCCATTTACACTTAGAGCTAGACTCTCTCTCTTACGTGATTTAGGGGCTACTGTTTCTCCATTTAATTCTTGGTTATTTATTCAAGGGATGGAGACATTATCTCTTAGAATGAAAGAGCACTCTAAAAATGCTTTAGCCTTAGCAACATTTTTAGAATCACATCCAAAAGTAAAAAAAGTAAATTACCCCGGTTTAGAGAGTAATGCAAACTATGAGAATGCACAAAAATATTTTCAAGATGGTGCTTCAAGTGGCTTGTTAAGTTTTGAGGTGGAGAGTTTAGAGGAAGCAACTAAGATAGTCAATGCTACAAAACTTTACTCATTAGTGGTAAATATAGGTGATTCAAAATCTATCATCACACATCCAGCATCTACAACACATCAACAGTTAAATGAGCAGGAGCTTATATCTTGTGGTGTGCCTTCTGGTCTTATTAGAATATCTTGTGGGTTAGAGTCTAGTAAAGATTTGATAGAGGATATTGAACAGGCTTTAAAAGTATAGAAAAAGAGCTAACTGCTCTTTCCTAAAGTTTCTAAAAAACTATTTTCTATTTTTGTAGATATATCTTCTGCATATTTCATAAAAAAGTAGTGGTCACTATCATATTCAACTAAAGTAGAATTTTTGATAAGTGATTCTATTTTTTTACCTGTATGCAATGGAGTAGCTGTATCCTCTTTCCCCCAACAAAGAAGTGCTTTATTTTGGAAATTTTCAAACTCTTTAGTAAAATCTTCATCAACTACATTTTTAAAAGTCTGATACATCGGTTCACTTAAAGTTTTTGCATCTTCAGCAACAAACATATCACGTAATCTTTCAGAACCAAATAGTTTTATAGCTTTAAAAAGAGCTATTTTAGCACTTACTTTTAATGGTTTTGGAATATAAATACCTGCACTACTAAGAAGTACTAATACTTTAGGTTCAAGAAGTGTAGCTACTTTTCCACCAAAAGAGTGTCCTACTATTATATCTTTTGAGGCATTGATATGAATCATAAGAAGTTCTACTATTCTTGCATAATCTTCTGTTTTTAATGCAATATTACATGTACTATTTCCAAACCCAGGAAGGTCTATATAAATATGACGAAACCCACTCATATATTTAGAAAAAGATGTTTTCATCAGCTCTTTATTACTACCCCAACCATGTAAAATAATAATATCTACACTTGCTTTTTGATTTATTATTTCATAACTTATATCTAATGTATGTTGATTATATTGAATAGATTTTATAGCCATTATTTACCTTTTGCTGATGAGATAGAGTGAATATAATTATAAGATACTTTAATATCTTTTGCTCTAGGAAAAGAGCGACATATAGAGCGTATAGCTTCTGGAAAATCATCAAAAAGATAGTTAGCCATAGAACCAGGAATAGGGTTAATCTCGTTTAAAAGTATCTCATTATTTACAACAAAAAAGTCACAACGAATTAAAGCACCCTCAAAAAGATTTGTATATACTTTTTCAAAAGCTTGTTTAAGTTTTCCCTCTATTTCAGCTGTTATTTCAGCTTTATTTACCTGTTCACTTCGAGAAAAATCCATATATTTTTTTTCAAAATCTAAAAATTCATTTTTTGTAGGTTCTTCTATTGTTGAAAAATGAATCTTTCCATCTGCAAAATAACCAGCAAGATTATACTCTTTCACACCCTCAATAAAAGGTTCAACTATTAAAGAATCATCATATTCAAAAGCACTATCAAGAGCATAATCAAGTTCACTTTCATCTCTCACAATAGAAACTCCAATAGAACTTCCAAGACGAGATGGTTTAACTATAATTGGATAGGGAATAGTTATCTCTTTATGTTCTGATGAGTTTAAAATCTCATAAGCAACATTTTTTATATTTTTAGCATCACACAAATATTTTGTGTAACGTTTATCATAAGAGAAAACACTAGCATCCATACGAGGACCAATATAATCTATTTTAAAAAAATCAAAAAGAGCAGAGATAGAACCATCTTCACCATCTGCTCCATGAATAAGGTTTAAAATTGTACCTTTATGTTCTGTTAAACTAAACATATTTTTTTGAATAAATTTTTGATTACTAATCGTGAGTTGAGGCATCTTTTTATATTCGCCCTTACTAAAAGTTGTTGCTTTCATTTTAGAAGAGTCTATAAGATAAAAAATATGATTTTCATCACAAAAAATAAAACTTAAATCAAAGTTCGAAAGTTTATCCTTAACAGTTATAGCACTTACAATACTAATCTCATGTTCAAAACTAGCACCACCAAATAATATAGTTAATTTCAATATATTTCCTTATTTTATCGTTTACTATAAACGATAGTATTATAGCATTTTAATTAAAATTGATGAAGAGTTAAAAAAGGATAGGTCATTTTCATACAATTTTAAGCTAATCATAAGAAATCTTAGTCGGATTTCCTAAAAAAAATTACAGTAGTCGTCATTTTTTAAAATCATCAAATTTCAACCGCTCAAAAACACCTACTAAATCTTTCTCTCTAAACTCATAATTCAATAATATTTCAGATAAATATTCAAGACCATAAAGAAATAAGCTTTGAGCTTTTCTTCCGTGTTTTAGGGTTATAATAGGGATTTTTTCATTCAACCATTCACCAATACTATGACTCCAAACAAATGATAAATATACTACCCCAATAAATTAATACAATAATTTTAAAAACCTTATTCCCTACA
>CAYOKX010000005.1:0-10303 GCA_964404655.1 uncultured Sulfurimonas sp.
TCAGGTATCGAACTTGACCGTAAAATTCTTGCTGATATGGCTATGAATGATGCATCTGCATTTACAGCAGTTGTTGAAGCTTCAAAAACAGCATTAGCAAAATAGATAAATTCCTAAAGGCCTTTTTTATAAAAGGTCTTTGGCTTTATTCTTTCTCTTTTATTATCTTATTAAGATATAAAACTACATTCCCTTTCGAATTATAATAGATACCTAATGAATTTTTTCTTGATACAAAAACACCTCGACCATTAAAAGTTTGTAAATTTTTAAATGTTTCATTTAATATATTAGTATCAAATCCCTCACCCTCATCTGTAATTTGAGTGATAACATAACATCCTGAAGGATGCTCAATTCTATCTATTTTTACAACTATCTTTTTTGAACATTTTGCCTCTTTTTCTAAGAGTGTTTCAAAATAGGTATCATCCTCTAAAAGATTATGTTTTGTTTCTGTATTTATACCAAGATTTCCATGTTCATAAGCATTCATAAATAGCTCTGTAAATACAACACTAGAGGAGTTTATCGGGTCATCTTCTTCTGTAAATTCACTCCATATATTACTATACCACTCATTTGCTCTATCTACATCATCAAGTGTTGATGCAAATGTTTCTGTTACAGATTTTGTATGCTCATAGTTTGGAGAATGTATAAAAATCAATGTTAAATCATCTTCTTGACCATTTACTTTTTCAAAAAAGTTATTTTTAAAATCAGCTTTTGTAAAACTCTTTTTAAAATCTTCCTCTATAAAATCAGCATAGAGTTTGCCTTTGTAAATAGTATCATTTTCAGGAATACCATCAGTATAAATTAGAAATTTTCTAATATCTCTAATATCGTGACTTCCAACATTAAAAGTTGGTTGCCATTTAGATAGAGGAGGATTATTTGATTTGATTTTGATAATGTCACCATCCTTATTTCCCATTAATAGTACAGGCATCGCAAATTTAGAGTAATATATCATCTCTTCATCTTTATTGATTAGAATATAATCAATCGCTAATGCTTCCTCTTCTAATAATATAGGTTTTATATACTCCATAGTTTCATGGATAAGTATACTAAAATCAAAAGCATCGAGAAAAATCATCTTATCTATAATATGGTTTGTAAATGATGTCATAAGCATAGCACTCAAAGATGCTGATAAACCTTTTCCCATACCATCGACCATCAGATAAAAAGTGGTATCTTCATCGATAATTCTAGCACTATAAGCATCTCCACTCATAACATCTAAAGGTTTATATAAAAAGTCAACAAGAGATATCTCATCTTTTCCTATCATCTGATAGTAAAAATCATTCCTAAGAATATTTACCTCTTTGGCAAAAGCAAGATCCTCTTGATAGGAACTATACTCCTCTTTTTCTTGAAGCTCTTTTAACTTTCTATCTCTTTGTTCCTCTAAAAATTGATTTGCTATTAAAACTTTCGATGCACTAATAACCGTCTCGATAACTTCATCTTTATTAATTGGTTTTTTAATGAAATTATTTACATTAAGGCGAAGTGCTTCAATGATAACAGAAACTTCTTCTATCGCAGATACTAAAATAATAGGGATATTACTATTTATTTCTCGCATCTGCTTTATCATTTTTAATCCATCAAGAATGGGCATATCATAATCACTTATAATAAGGTCTATCTTTTGCTTTGAAAATATTTCACAACCCATTTTCCCATTATCTGCAAAAATTATCTTTCCTACTAAATCCTCAAAAATCATATCATACATCATCTGAGTTGTAAGATTATCTTCAACGATTAAAAGAGTAAGAGATTTAATATACTCAAGAACAGAAGAGTTTTCTTCTATATAATCATCGGTCATATTTTAAACTTGTTAATTTCATTTTTCAACTCTTTTGCATCAGAAGAGAGAGCAATAACAGTTTCATCTACTAAAATTCGTAGATGAGTGTTTTTTGATGATAACTGAAGTATATCATCCATACTTGTAATAAGTTGCTTTGTTTTTGTTGCGATATAGGTACTTTGGTGCATAACTGAAGTTGATTTCTCAGTTGTTGTTTCAAGGTTGTATTTTGTTTCTTGAGAGGAACTTATAAGTTCTTGAGTCGACATAGAGATAGTCTCTATATTTTTAGAAGTAAGGTCTGTTCCTTCTGAAATTTCATCTATATTTTGAGTGATAAGGTTGATGTTCGCACCTATCTCTCCTAAAGAGTGCTGAGTTCTTTCCGCAAGTTTTCTTACTTCATCTGCGACAACAGCAAAACCACGACCATGTTCACCAGCTCTAGCAGCTTCAATAGCTGCATTTAATGCTAGTAAATTTGTTTGATTTGCTATATCTGAAATAATACTAAGAACATCTTGAATATTTTTAGCTTGTTGCGTTAAAGAGGAAACTTTTGAAGAGAGTTCATTTTGATGAACATTATTATCCTCTATATTTACTATAACTGTATTAAGCTTATTGATAAATTCATCTAAAACATCAAAAGTGCTTTGTAAATCTTCAGTTACTGCAACAGAAGATTCTTCAACATCATCTAGTTTTGCACCTATCTCATCTACTAATGTATTTATCTCATCTATCTTTTTATCGGAACTATCGCTATTTTGCTCTAACTCTACTACAACATGTGAAAGTTTTTCACTTTGTTCTAAAGTTGCAGAGGAGATATTAACAGCATGATGTAGAGTTGATTTGAAAGTTGTTACCATATTATTTAAGGCTAAGGAAATATCAGATATTTCATCTTTACCCGTAACGATAATACTATAAGTTAAATCAAGAGAATCGGAAACATAGTTGATTTTTTGAAGTGAGCTTGTTACACTTCGATTAACACCTTTGTTAATTGTAAATATACTTATAAAAATTAAAATTGTAAAAATAAGATAACTAGCTATCATTAGTCCAGCTTTCTCTTTTGAAGTTAATGCAATTCTTTCTAAAAGTGCTGTATTTTTAAGAAAAATATCATCATCAACTTTTTTAAGTAAATTTATCTTTTTTGTTATTGTTTGAAACCAAACAACACTATCGATGCCAAAATTACCACCAATAGAATTTTTACTTGCTATATCTCTCATTCTATTTACTTCTCTAACTGAAGAAGCATTCATCGTTAATTTGTAAAAAGATTTTACATCATCATTTGCCATCGCTAATGATGATTCTAAAAAGGCATTTTGTTCTGCAACTAGAGTTATCCATTTTGCAAACATCCCTGTACCAAATTTATCAGAAGCAAAAGTAGCACTTAAAACTGCTCTTTCTATTCCAGCTCTCTCTTTAGATTTTAAAAAGTTTGCATAGCTGTCAAGTGCTTTTACAAGTTCAGGTGTTCCAGCCAATTTAGCAGATAAAGAGATAATATTAAGGATTTTTTTATTCATTGTTGAATAGTAGGCTACCTCATTTTTTACACTTATATCCAAATTAATAATTTTAGAACGAATAGTATCAATTCTGTTAATATCATTTTGAAATGCAAATATTTCTGAAGTAAGTTTTTCTGAAAAGAGAGTTAAGTCTAAACTATTAAGATAAGTAGTTAATTCAGAATTTCTCAAATCTGTTAAAACTTTTTGCTTAGGAAGAATAAGAGTAAACTTTTTCCCTTTTGAACCTAAGAACCCAGCACTAGCACCACGCTCTTTTTGAGTTTCATGGATTAAAAGACTCAGTTTTTGAGAAAGTATATTTAACTTTTGAGCCTTTTTAATGGTAGATTTTTCATTATAAGCTTTGTTTATTGTTAAACCAAGAATAACTAAAGAAAAAGTTACAACTAAGAAAAGGATTATGTTAAGTTTATACTTAATCGTCATTTTTATGCCTTTCTAGCCTTGAAAACTGATGTTAGATTAAGGTCGCTTAATAGCTCTAAAAGTTTAGCATTTCCTATATTCATCTGAATATTTACTTTATCTTTTAAGATAAGTTTATTAAAATAACCGATTACAGATGATGTAATAGATAAAGAATCTATAATATTGATAGTAAGGCTTTTATTTCCTTTAATAAGATCAGCAGACATTTTAATCTCTTGAAAGTCTTTAACACTTTTGATGTTACCTTTTATTGTTATGACATTAGCAGAAGTTGAAATTTCCATATATATTCCTTGTAAAATTATTGCATATTCTAGTACGAAGATGATTAATATTAACTAAATTTTGTGATACTTTGGAGCCATTCTTTCATTTTTGCTTCATAACCGATAGCTTTTAACTCTATAAAACTAAATCTTTTAGATATATAGCTTTGTTTTATAAAACCACCATAATTATGAGGATTCAGATAATTTTTATTATGTGCTTTAATATTATCTGGAATAGAAAGATTTAAACCATTTTGTATCGCTTGTATCGCTTTATTTATAGCAAGATAAGAGGAGTTTGATTTTGGAGAAGCACACAAATAAACGACAGCTTGAGCTAAAATAATTCTAGCTTCAGGATACCCAATTTTTCTTACACTTGTTAAGGTTGAAGTACATAAAGTCAAAGCTTGAGGATTAGCATTTCCAACATCTTCACTTGCCAAAATCACTAAACGACGAGCTATAAATTCAGCACTCTCCCCTCCCTCGATAAGAGAAGCTAAATAGTAGATACTAGCATCCACATCTGAACCGCGGATAGACTTTATAAGTGCAGATGTTAAATCATAGTGAATACCAGCTTCACTTGTTCCTGCTTGAAGAGCATTTGGACGTAAAGATTTTAGATTTTGTATAGTTATAGTTTTACTTAAATTTGCACTAAACTCTAAAAGTTTTAACATAGCTCTTGCATCACCCCCACTACTTAAGATAAGATAGTTTTTTGCTTCATCATCACAAATAAGATGAGCTTTTAAAATAGCTTTTGTCGCAAGTTGAAAAAGTGCATCGTTGGATAGGGCTTTAAGTTCAAAGAGCATAGAGCGAGAACGAATGGCTGATGTTAGAGAGAAAAAAGGGTTTTCAGTAGATGCACCTATGATTAACACACTATTATTTTCCATAACAGGCAACAAAACCTCTTGCTGATTTTTAGAGAGTCTATGCACTTCATCTATAAATATAAGAGGTTTTTGTAAACTATTTTTATATTGTTCAAATATCTTTCTAAGTTGCTCAATTTTAAATGTAGTTGCATTCAGTTCATAAAAGGGGAAATCGATTGTTTTTGCGATAATTCTAGCTAAAGATGTTTTTCCTGTTCCCGCTGGGCCATAGAAAAAACTATGTCCCAAAACAGCTTTTTGTGTCAAAACTCTAAGGGGTGCATCTACACCACTTAAATGTTCTTGACCAACTAAACCATCAAAAGAGGTTGGACGAAGAAGAGAGGTAAAATCCATATATCTATTTTTTTATCTTCTTTTTATTACCAGCTTTTTCACGAGCAAGTTTTTCATCAGCTTTCATAAAAGTAAAGAGTGCAGAGTATTCACTTCTTGTTAAAAATCTTGTTTTACCTGTTGGCAAGTTATTTAATTCTACCTCTGCAAAACTAAGACGTTTCAAGTCAGCTACCTCTGTACCAAAATGTGCAAAAAATCTTCTAATTTCACGATTTTTCCCTTCTGAGATAGCGATTTTTAAGATAGAGTAGTTATGCTCATTTTTTTGGATTTTATACCCTAAAAATGGAGCAAAACTCATACTTGTAACTTTAGAGTGAGAGTGACCACCAGCTGTTGCATCATCTAACTCTAAGCCATTCATCATAGCATCCTCTATCTCTTTAGTTACTTCACCTTTTATTTTTACTTTATAGATACGTTCAAGTCCCGAACCCATTAATGCAGTTGCAATTTTAGAAGCATCTGTTAAAAGTAAAACACCTTCAGTAGCATAATCTAAACGCCCAACTGGGATAAAATGTTTATATTTTGCATCTAAACCATCGTATATAGTTTTACGTCCACGGGGGTCACTTTTTGTTACAAGTTCCCCTTTTGGTTTATTATAAACAATAACTGTATATTTATCTCTTGGTGTTACCTGTTTACCACTTACATAAACAATAACCTCTTTCTCATCAACTTGTGTTGCTGGATTTTCCTCTATCTCTCCATCTACTCTTACATAACCATCTTGAATAGCTTTATCTGCTTCACGGCGAGAATAGCTTGAATGGTGAGCGATATATTTGTTTAATCTCATCATATTAGTGAGTCCTTAAATTGGAATAATTAAGCTTATTATATCTTTTTTACTTCTATTTTGTGCATCTACTTACTGTTAAATTTCCCTTATTTTTCTTTAAAATCTTTTTTGCTTTAATATGTTTAATTTTTTTGAGTTCTTGAACAGTTTTTAAGCAGTGTTTTTTTCGATATTTTATAATAACTTTTGCTTTTCTTTCTCCGACAGCTTTTAATGTCCGTAACTCTTTTATAGTTGCTGTATTGAGGTCAATAGCACCAAAGAGGGTGTTAATAGTTAATATAAATAGTATTAAAAATTTCATTTAGAAAACCTTTTATTTAATTTGAAAAATAGTAGTATAACAATAGTACCTAATTTATCAATAAAATAATCATAAAATTAGAACTTAATGCTATAATACACTTTCAAATAATAGATTTCTTGCAAAAATTATATTAATACGGCCACCTATTAAATTTAAAACTATGAGCTTTTCGAGATAAATTAACTTTTATAGTTTTACAAGAAGGCTAATGAAAGACAAAGGAAAAAACTCTTAGCATGTTAAACAATACTTCTTTTAAATATATAAATAAAAAAACTATCTTTCAAATAGACAAATTTCTAATACTTTTTTTAATAAACTCTCTATTTTTTTTTAATGGTTGTGAAAGTTATAATGATATTATTGAAGATCCCCCTTCTGTTGTAGGAAATATAAACGACAAAGATGAATGGTATAAAACTGAAAAATCTGAACCTATAATAATGTACATTAATTTTGACGACCCAAATGAAAATTTATGTGCTTCTGCTATTGATATATTAGATGCTAAAACAAGAGATAATGAAGCTAAAACAATAGATATTAATGCTGATGCACATGCTGTTTCTGATCTATTAAAAAATTCTGATGATAGAAAATGTACATTTGAAGATATAAATAATGATTTAGATCCTATAGATAATTATATTCCTCTATTACATGTTAATATGAGTACTTCTGACTTTAATACAACTACTTTAAATAATGCTACCTTTAAAATTAAGGGTGGTTTTACTAGAAGAGCCACTCAAAAATCATATTCTTTAAAACTTGATTCGAAAGAGTCTCTCTATTTAGAGCAGAGAAAATTTATGCTTACAAAATCTGAATCAGATAGATCTCGTTTAAGAAATAAAATTGCTTTTTCTCTTTTTAGAGAGATACCAAATATCACTAGTTTACAAGTAAATTTTATTCATTTGTTTATTAATGGCGAGGATTATGGTTTATTTAATCAAGCTGAAGCTATGAGAAAGGAGTTTCTTCTTCATAGAGGTTGGAAATCGGAAGATCATCTTTATAATGCAAATAATTTCTTTTTTCAAGATTTGGATGTATTTCAGCTTAATGCAGATGGAGAACCGTTAGATCCAGTTGGATTTAATAATATTGTTGAAATTAAAAATGGAAAAGATCACACTAAATTTGTTGAAATGATTAAAGCTATAAATACGACATCAAATATAGATAGTGTTATTGAAAAATATTTCAATAGAGACAACTATTTAACATGGTTGGCTGTCAATCTTCTTTTAGGTGAAAAAGATGCTATTCAACATAACTTTTATCTTTATAATCCAATAAATAGTAATAAATTTTATTTTTTACCTTGGGATTATGATGGAGCATGGGCTCCTCAAAAGTATCTTTCTAGAACAGAGTATGGCATATCAGTTTGGTGGAGTGTTTCTTTACATAAAAAGTTTTTCTCTATACAAAAAAATTTAGATGATCTATATGCAATGACAGATCTTATACGTAAAAAATATATTAACAATAAAAATGTTCAATCTATTGTAAATAAATATATAAATATAGTAGTTCCTTTTCAGAATAGACTTCCAGATTCTATAAAAAACTCTCCTGAGAGTTGTAAAACAACTGCTAATAGTTTAGTTTCTAATATTCAAGATAATATAGATTTATATAAAAGTACAATTGGTTCTCCTATGCCTTTTACACAGTTTGCTTCTTATGATGAAAATAGTACAATATTTTCCGCACATTGGGAAGAATCTATTGACCTTGAAAAAAATCTTATAGTATATGATTTAGAACTATCATCTGGAACACCAGAAAATATTATTTTAAAAAAGAATGGGATTTTAGAACTGGATTTTAGTCAAAAAATTTCACTCTCTTCTGGTAAATATTATTTAAAAATTATTGCAAGAGAAAAAGAAAATCCTAGGCACTATCAATTAGCTTATGATAAAATTAAAGTTAATGATATACACTATTATGGTGTTCTAGAATTTATAGTTAAGTAATTATTAGGATATAGTATTGAATAAAGAAAAAAAAGAGAAGTTATCAAAATTAGTAGGAACTTTTTTCCGAAATGCCTTACGTTCAAATCTTGACTTAACAGCTTTAGCTGATACAAAAGCTGGAATATTAATATCTATTAATGGATTTATTTTAACAGTAAGTGTAACAGCTGTTGGTTTTTCTTCTCAAAACAATATGATGAAATTTGCATTTATCTCTATTATATTAACCTCTTTAGGTTCTATCATTTTTGCTGTTTTAGCTGTAAAACCTAGAAGAAAAGAGCATCTTGTTAATAAAGAACATTTAGAGGGATATGATAGTCTTTTATACTATCAGGATATGGCTGATTTATCTCCTAATGAGTATTCTAAAGAGATGAATAGAGTCCTTTTTAGCTCAGAAGAATCGAAAGAGGAGATGATAACTCATCTCCATATTTTAGGTGTAGAGATTAAGAAAAAATATTTTTGGTTGGCTCAAGCATATACATTTTTCTCTTTTGGGTTAATTGTAACTGCATTTTTAATCATCTATGCTCTTTTATATGAAGAGGAAACAGCTATATACAACTTAAATAAGGGTGATGTAGTTTATAAAAAAGAGAAGTTTTATAATGTTTTTGAACCATCAGGTGCTACAACTATGCCAGATGGAAAGATTTTAATTGTTGAAGATGAGAGTAGCGCACACTCTTTAAAACTTTTAGAGGTAGAATCTACAAATAATATTGTTGAGATAGGTAATCTTTATCTTACAAAAAAAATTAAAAAGATATTTAAAAAAGAGATAGAGGACCTTGAGGCTATTACATCTGACAATAATATCATCTATGCTATCACATCATTTACACAAACGAAAACTCATAAAGTAAAAAGTGCTAGAGAAAAATTGATTATGTTCACTTATAATGATGGTGCTATTAAAAATCTATATATTTATAGAGATTTAAAAAAGAGTTTATATACTACTTTTCCTAAAATCTTTCAAAATAATCTTTTTACATCTAACAATATTAATATAGAAGGTTTATCTTTTAATAGTAAAACTCATGATTTAATGATAGGTTTTCGAGCACCTATCTCTGATGGAAAAGCATTATTAGTATCTATTAAAAATCCTAAAGAGATATTTTTAGAAAAGAAAAAGCCAATATTTTCAGAAGTTATTAAATTAAACTTGAATGGTTTAGGGATTAGAGATATTACATTTGATGAGCAAAAAGATGGCTATTGGATAATTGCAGGTGGTAGCAATAATAGAAATAGTAATTTCCAATTATGGTTTTGGGATAGAAAGAACCTGAAGGTAGAACGTGTAAAAAATCATCCAAACATAGGGTTTGGTGAGGGTATTACGGTGATAAATAGAGATTCAAAAAATGTAGGCTTATTAATATTGGAAGATAATGGTAAAAAACCTAATAAATCTGCAGATTATATAGTGATTGATAGGGATAGTTTATGAAATTTTTAATACTGTTAATTGTAACAATGAGTTTATATGGAGCTATTCCATCTAAAGAGACCTGCTATACTGTTCAACTTTTAAGTAAATCAAATACAGAAAAAAATAAAAAATCATTTGAAGAGACTCTTTATCCCAAAAATTGTAAAATTATGGAAATTGGTCATTCTCTAACTGTTAGATGTGGCTGTGTTGATAGAAAAAATAAAGCACGAGAAATATTAAAAGATATTCAATCACAATATAAAGAGGCTATTGTGATGACAACATATAGTTATAGATTTAAAGATACTAAAAAAGAAGAGATAGAGTCTATACAAATAAAAAAAATAGTAGATATTAAAAAAGATAAAGATATTAAAAAAGATAAAGATATTAAAAA
>CAYOKX010000005.1:10403-40267 GCA_964404655.1 uncultured Sulfurimonas sp.
AAATAGTAGATATTAAAAAAGATAAAGATATTAAAAAAGATAAAGATATTAAAAAGAAAAAAAAGATATTAAAAAAAATTAAAGTTATTAATAATGAAAAGTTAGATAGTACAGAAATTATTGTAACTTCTTTTGAAGATGATGAAGTTACAATGATTGAACATATTAAAGAACGAAAAAAGAATGAAAAAAGAACGAAAAAAGAACGAAAAAAGAATGAAAAAAGAATGAAAAAAGAACGAAAAAAGAATGAAAAAGAAATTAATCAAAAGAAATTAAAAAAAATTAAATATGTTAAAAAAAGAGGTGAAAGACATTTTTATGATAAATATATAAACCTTTTAGAGAGTAAAAAAGGTTATGGTTCGTTTGATTATAGATATAGATTTGGAGCTCAATTTAGTTATGATATGGCTTATGTAAATGAAGCAGACATCTCCTATGATGAAGATGATTGGAGAAGAGTAAGAGCTTTTCATAAAGGAAGCTTTTTTGATGAAACTCTATTTTATGAGATAGAGTATAGCTTTTTAGGGGAAGGAGCCTATAAAGATGTTTTGATTGGATATGAAAATAACTTTAACTCTATCAATACAAAATATAGAGTTAAAATTGGAAATATTAAGATACCTTTTTCACTTGAAACATACACAAGTTCAAAATATACGATGTTTATGGAACGCTCTTTAAATGATGCTTTTTCCATGGGTAGAAAACTTGGTGGAGAACTTCTTTTATCTACAAAACTTGGTGATAGTAGAATAAACCTTTTTCTAGCAACTTTTACTAACTCTATAAATGAAAAGATAGATAGTGAGGTAAATATGCCAGGATATGCAACTCGATTAACTTATGCCTATAAGATAAATGAAAATCATCTTTTATCTCTAGGAGGGGCTTTTCTCTATCAAGATATTAAAGAGGAAAATATAAAGTTTAAACAGGGTGCAGAATCAAAATTTATTTTAAATAAATATGTTGCAACAAAAGTAAAAAATATCTATAATACTAAAAAAACAAATATGGAATTTTTATATATTAACAATAAACTTTCAATCCAATCAGAATATAGTAAAATAGTAGTAGATTCTCAAAATGATATATATAGTTTTGATGCTTATTATATACAAGGTAGTTATTTTTTACTAGGAAATGGACGAAAATATAAATTTAATAGCTCTACTCTAGGAAATGTAAAACCATTAAAAGGTGGAGCTTTAGAAGTTGCTTTTAGATATGATTATATAAATTTAAGCGATGATGGAAAAACAGGTTTAAAACCTGAAAATGGTGGAACACAGATAGACTATACCTATGGTCTAAATTGGTACTTAAGTAAAGAGTTTAAAGTTACTCTTAACTACATCGTGGCTCAACCTGATAGTGAAGATTATGATGGACTCTATCAAGTCGTTCAAGCAAGAGCATTATTTGCTTTTTAAAACAAGGATTTTAGATGAAAATATTTAAAAAGATAGCATTACTATTATTTATTTTATCGGTAACAGGTTGTTCAACTGCAGTTATTACTGCGACTAATAAATCATTACCAAAAGTATATGTAGACCATAACGCAACTCATAATGAGAAACGTTCTATTAAAATAACAATTTTTAGATTAAATAACTATACAGATACACCACGTGCAGGATTAAGAGCTTCCAATATTATGGAAGGACTCCTACTTACAAGAGGTTATAAAATAAATAGTCATATCAATGACAAAACTCCATCATTAAAAAAAGCTAGAAAAATTGCAAAAGCAGATAAATCAAAATATTTTATGTATGGTGGAGTAAGTGAGTGGAGATATAAAACAGGGATAGATGGAGAACCTGCCGTAAGTCTTCAATTTACTCTCTATAAAACTAAAAATCTTAAAAAAGAGTGGAGTGCTACTGGTTCAGATAGTGATTGGGGTAATGCTTCCATTGGTACTACGGCTCAAAACCTTATAGATGAAATGTTTCTTTACTAACTAGGAGATACAGATTTGGATCTACAATCAAAAAGTAGTAGTATTAAGGCTAAAAAACGTACAGATGTAAAATCTAAATTAGATCAATTTTTTAAAGTTTTACATGACCACTCATATTCTGAAACAATTATAATTATAACTATTTATCTTGTTGCTGGATATTTAATAGACCCAACAGATATATGTTTAGTAAATGGTGAAGTCTCCTATGTTATCATTATTTTAATGATAATAACTCTTTTTCATGGTTTTGAAAACGGTATTTTAGCTGTTTCTATGATAGCTCTTGCTATGTGGATATTTTATGATGTTTTACCCTATTTAGATTTTTTAATTGCTCTAATGATGACAATGGTTAGCGGTGAATTTCAATTTTATTGGACAAAAAAGATAGAAAAAGCAGAGATATCTTCGATTTATAGTGCAAATAAACTAGATGAACTTTCAAAAGCTTTTTATAGTTTAAAAATTTCTCACGACCAATTAGAAAAGAATTATGTTGTAAAACCGATGAGTATTAGAAACTCTATCGAAGAGATTATAAGTATGAATCTTGAAACAAATGAAAATGAAAATATAGAAAATAAAAATCATGATTATTATATGAACTTCTTAGGATTACTAGAAAAATCGTTTAATGTAAATAGTGCTATTCTCATATATAAACTCGGGCATGATAAAGAGAAATTTTTTACTTCAAAGACTGTAGATATTGTCTTTGGTTCTTATACTGAAAAAGTGGAAAGTTCTTTAGTTTTAGAAGATTATTTGGTAGATAAAAGTTTAGCCCATAAAATCCCAGTATATGTAAGTGATGAGTCTGGAGAGCCAACAGCAACTTTAGATACTGATAGTGATTATATTGCAGCTATTCCTGCTGTTATCGATGGTGAACTTGTTGCAATTCTAGCCATTAAAAGAATGCCATTTATGTCTTTTAATAGAGAGGTACTTACTTCTATCACTATTTTATTAGAGTATTTTGCGATTGAGATAGGGCATAAAGAGATACTAGATAACCTAGATACTTTACAAATTATTCCTGAGAAAGATTTTCGTTTTGAATATGCTCGTTTAAGATTTCTGTTTATAAAAAATGGTGTAGACTCAACAGTTTTAATTTTTAAAATTGACAAGGAACTTCAATCAGCTCGTATATATGAAAAAGTAAAAAAGATGTTACGCTCCTTAGATAGAGTTACATTAGTTGAGGAAAATGGTTTTTATTATATTGTTTTGCTTTTTCCTCTACACGATAAAGCTGCAGCTGAAGGATACTATAATCGTTTAATGTCATTTTTAGAAGATGATGATGCAAAATTTGATTTTATGGCATTTAGTATGATAGAAAACAAGCTTTTAAATAAATATTTAAAAGAAGATGCAAAAGGGTATTATAATCGTTTAATGTTTCTGTTTAATGAGTTAGAGGAAACAAAGTTTGATTTTACAACTTTCAATCAAAAACATCAAGAACTTTCATTAGAATATTTAAGTCAAAAAAATGATAGCTAGTTTTATTCTTTTTGTTGAAAATAATTTTGTAATTCTTTTTTTTGTTCATATAGCACTTAGTCTCATTATGGCTGAATTTTTATCTGACTTTACAAAAAAAAGATTTGTAAAAAATACAAAAAAAGTAAGAGAACAAGATGAAGTAAGAGTACAGATAGTTGAACAAGAAAGTGCTATCTTTAAACTATTTTTTGAGGTTTCCTTACATAAACACAATGCTATTACAAGTCGAGTTTTTCTTTTCTTTTTTAATTTTACCATCCCCCTTTTTGGAATCTTTACATCAACTTGGATTATGTACTATCTTATGAATATAACATATTCTAAAAAAGTTGAAAATACAAATATTTTAAACCTTGATGAGTTTGGTATGGGATTTTTAAAGGTTGAGAGGATGTTTGGAGAGGGTTCTATGTCTGATTTAATGACAAATACCCATGCTCCAAAATCAAAAAAATTGATGGCTCTTTCCTCTTTATCTGCAAATCTCTCTCCTGCAAATCTAAAAATTATAAAAAATACTCTTTTTAGTACAGATGATGAGATTCGAATGTTTGGGTATGCTATTATCAACAAAGCAGAACAAAAATTAAGTGCAAAAATGAATCTTTATTTAGATATCTTTAATGCAGAAAATGAAAAAAAAGAGGAAGATAGAGATAAAGAAAAGTTAGCACACTCAGCGAAAGAGCTAGGGTTTTTATATTGGGAGATGGTTTATATAGAGTTAGCCCACGATAGTTTAAAAGATAACTTTTTAGAAGAGGTAATAAAATATATAGCTATCGCAAAAGAGTTTTATGAGGATGGGGTCAATAGAGTCTATGAAAATGTTCTTAGGTATGAGCTTAAGTTACAAGAGAGAAAAGATGATGAAGAGCAAGATAAGATAAAATATCAGCAAGCATTTGATAGATTGGCTTTAGAAAAACGAGAATATGATAACTATAACAATATCGCTACAAGATTATATGTTTTAATGGGTCGTGTTTATATGTATCAAAAGAAATTTAAAAAAGCAGCTAATGAATTTATCATCGCTCAAGAGATAGATACAGCAGAAGCTTCATTTGTTTTACCCTATTTAGCTGAAGTAAATTTTTTACTTGGTAATTATCAAAAAGTACATCAGATAATGAAACAAGCGAAAGATTTGGAGTTTAATGCTACACTCTATCCAATAGCTCAACAATGGAAGGTATCTTAATGCACTATAATGAAAAAAGAGTTAAAGAGATTCAAGAAAAAAATAAAATATGGAAAACACTCAAAGAGGAAGAAAAACAAGCAGAGTTACAGAGTAGAAAATGTCCTGATGGTGAATATGTAGATATTATGCTCTTTTCAGAAGGAACTTTTCCCTATGTAAAGGGTGGTGTTTCTTCATGGATTTTACAACTGATTCAAGGTGTTCCCGAATATACTTTTGGAGTTGTTTTTGTTGGAGCATCTGAGTATGATGAAGAGGGTAAAAAGATGGAGATAGGGTATGTTTTACCTGAAAATCTTATCCATATAGAGGAGCATTATCTTTTTGATTTTAAAGCAGATTTGAGTGCGAAAAGAATTAAAGGGAGTAAAGAGGGTTTTGAATCTATTGAAGTTTTATATAAAGCATTCAAATCTGGAGAGAGAGATATTCCAGAGATGCTTCAGAAAATAGATTTTTATATGAAAGATGTAACATTTTCCGATTTTTTATATTCAGAACGTTCTTGGGAATTTATAAATAAATCTTATATGGAAAACTGTCCAGATGTTCCTTTTGTGGATTATTTTTGGACATTAAGAAATATTCACAAACCTATATGGGTTTTAGCCAAAATTGTTGAAGGTATGCCTGAAACCCGGATTTTTCATGCTCCATCAACTGGTTATGCAGGGTTTATTGGTGCTTTAGCATCCTATACAAGAGATAGACCATTTTACTTAACAGAACATGGTATATATACAAGAGAGCGAAAGATAGATATGCTTTCTGCTGATTGGGTAGAGTATAAAAAACCTAGTTTATTACAACAACCTGAAGAGTATAACTATATAAAAAGAATGTGGGTTAACTTTTTTGATAAAGTTGGTACTTTTTGTTACAACCGTTCTAACTATATACTTTCACTTTTCGCTGGAGCTCAAAAAATTCAGATAAACTTTGGCGCAGATGAAAATCGTACTATGGTTATTCCAAATGGTGTGGATGTTGATGGATTAAAAGCAACTATGGTAAATAGGGAGAAAGTTTTACGTCCTATTATTACTCTTATTGGTAGAGTTGTTCCTATTAAAGATATTAAAACTTTTATTCGTGCTATTAAGATCACCTCTGAAAAAATTCCAAATGTTGAAGCATGGTTAGTTGGTCCTGTTGATGAGGATGAAGAGTATGTAAAAGAGTGCCAGCAGATGGCTATATCTTTGGGTCTGAAACAGAAAATGCAGATTTTCAATGGAAACCATAGTAATCTCACTCCAGCAGAGATAGAAGCATTGCCAGATACTATTAAACTCTATGGTTTTAGTAATATTAAAGATATTTTACCAAAATCAGCACTTCAAGCACTCTCCTCTATTAGTGAAGGAATGCCTCTTGTTATATTGGAAGGATATGCTGCTGGTGTTCCTTGTGTGGCTACATCTGTTGGAAGTTGTAGAGAGCTTATAGAGGGTGCTATCGATGAGAAAGATATAGCTATGGGTGTAGCTGGTGCAGTATGTGGTATCGCTGACCCTCAAGCCTTAGCAGATGAGTATATTCGACTTTTAGATTTTGAAAATGGTGATTGGCAAAGAGCACAAGATGCTGCAATAGAAAGAGTTGAAACATATTATAGACAGGAGATGTTTCTAAAAGATTATAAAGACCTCTATGATGAGGGAATTAATCTAACTTGGGATGAGTTAAAAGTAAAAGTATATCCCTATTATCTTCCAAAAAAGATACCCTATCCAAAAATGATGTTAAAAAAGTTTGATGTTATACATTACTCTATCTCTAAACCAGTAGAGAGTTAAAGATGGCAGGAATAGGTTTTGAACTTCGAAAAGTATTAAAAGGAGACAGACTTCTCTCTTTAGCTAAAGTCTATGGATATTCAGCTATTTTAAGCTCTGGTTCATGGGTTTTATCTATCTTAGCAATTGCCATTGTTGGTTTACTAAATGTTGTAAACTATGGAGAACAAGCTGAGGCTTTTAAACTTCAAGTTGTTATCACATATTCTATTGCATTAGCTTCTAGTTTAGTTATTACAGGATTATTACAACTTCCATTTACACGCTATATGGCAGACCTTGGATATAAAAATAAGGAAGATGAAATACTTCCCTCCTATTTTGGAGCTATTTTTTTAGCATGGATATTAGGTATCCCTTTTGTTGTCCCTCTCTATATATGGATTTTTCCAGAGCAAAGTGTGTTTTTCATAACGACTGCCGCAGCAACATTTCTTATCTTATGTGGTGTATGGATATCTAGCATATTAGCTGCAAGTTTAAAATATTATCATGGTGTTATTTGGGCATATTTTCTTTCTTATGCTTTTATTGTAATACTGACTTATTTTAATGGTGATAATTTAGAAATGTTACTTCTTATCTTTTTTGCTGGTAATACAATATTACTTACAATTTTAATGACATTTATTGTAAAAAGTTATGATTCCTCTATCTTTATTAAGATAGAGTTTTTTTTAGCACCAAACTTTTACTGGACATTAGCAATAGCAGGACTTACCTATAATCTTGGTTCTTGGGTAGATAAATTTATATTTTGGTTTCACCCTGCTACTGGTCAAGCAGTCTTGGGAAAATTTCACTCTTCCATAGTATATGATATGCCTATTTTCTTAGCTTATATGTCTATTTTACCTGGTATGGCTATATTTTTCTTTAGACTAGAAGCCGATTTTGCAGAAAAATATGAACTCTATTATGATGCTGTAAGAAGCGGTGGAACATTAGGCACTATACGAGGGTATCGTGCAGAGATGGTAGATATTATCCGTCATGCAATTCGTGAGATTTTAATGATACAAGCGATTATAGATATACTTCTATTTTTAACTGCACCCTATGTATTTAATCTTTTAAATATTCCTCAACTCTATTTAGGATTACTTTACATATTAACAGTTGGAGCTTTATTACAAGTTGGTTTTATGTCTGTTTTAGCGATACTCTATTATTTAGATAGAAAAAAAGTTGCCATGTGGTTATGTATACTCTTTTTTGTAGGAAATGGAATTTTAACACTTATCTCTATAGATTTAGGACCAGCATTTTTTGGATATGGTTATACAATAGCTCTTTTAATAGCTTTTTTAACAAGCTTATGGGTTCTAAGAGAAGAGATAGATAGGTTGGATTATGAAACATTTATGTTGCAGTAAGTTTATATTTTTAGCAGTTTTTTTTGTAAATTCTTTATTTGCATCTCTTCACGATAAGAGTGCAATTTTTTATTATGGTAAAAATATATCGTATCCAATGGTTGGAATTCACGATTATATAGTTGTTAAAGCAAAAAATACAAATACTTATTCTCATGGTTTTAATGTATATAAAAATAAAATTTATGCAAAGGTAAATGTCAATAAATATATAGAGAGTGAATATACATTAACAAGTGAATTAGAGATAGATATAGAGGAAAAAATAGAACAGGGATTTGTAAATTTTTTATTTGATGCAGATAAAATTTTAGATGACCAAAAAGAGTTAGCACTATTTATTGAAAAATTTCATAAAAATCATCCAACTTTTAAATTGATGTTACATAGTGATTTAAAGTTTATGAATAGCATTTCTCCTTTTGTAGATGTACTTTTAGTAGAGGAATATCTAAAAAAAGATATAAAAGAGATAGAATCTTTAGGATTAGATATTATAGATATTGAATTTGAATTTGAAGAAAATTTAAAGAAGAATAGTGAAAAGATTATAAAAAAAATAAAAAATAAAAAGATGATACCATATATCACTAATAAAACATTTGATATATATGGGAAATCTTCTAAAAATGCTATTAAACGGGAAATATTTACATTAATTAATGAAAGTAAAATAGATAGAATGGTTCAGTCTCCCCATCAACATGGGGCATTACCTTTAGAATATATGGGTTATATCCAAACACTTTATGATATTAATAAAGGATTACCAGATACAAATAAAATGGATCGTTATGCAGGTGTTTTAATATGGTTAGACATAAATTATAGTGATTCTTCCAAATTTATTAAATGGATTAAATCTTTAATAAACAGAAATATTAAAGTTGTTTTTATGGGAAATTTTGGTGTAAATATTGATAAGTTTTTATTAAAACAACTTAATATCGAAATAATAGATAGTGATCACACTATAACTAGTCGAAAAAGAATTATAACACAAGATGAGATGATAGGTTTTGAGAGTGAACCATCATTAAATGAAAATAGTTTATATTTAGTACCTAAAAAGGCTAAACCACTTTACACTTATGAAGATACACATCATCTTAAATCTGTTCCATCTGCTATTACTCAATGGGGTGGATATGTTATGTACGAATCTCTTATGGTAGAGTTTAATGAGGAAAATTTATGGGTTATAGACCCTTTTAAATTTTTTAAAGAAGCTTTTCGTTTAAAAACACTTTTAGTTCCTGATACAACAACTGAAAATGGGAATAGATTTCTTTTTACTCATATAGATGGTGATGGTATCATGAACTATGTAGAATCTAATCCTAAGCTAGTCTCAGGAGATATTATTTTAAAAGAGATATTAAAAAAATATAAAATCCCTCATTCTGTATCTGTAATTGGTGCAGAGATTGACCCAGCAGGGCTATTTCCTAAACTCTCTGAACGTTTAATAAATGTTGCAAAAGAGATGTATAAACTTGATAATGTTGAGGCAGTAACACACACTTTTACACATCCTTTTAAATGGGATAAAATTGTAAACAATCATCTAAAGAAAAAATATAGATTAAAAGTGAAACATTATGATTTTTCCTTAGAAAGAGAGATTACACAAAGTCTTGACGAAATCAATAAAGATTTAGTTCCACCAAATCGTCCTAAAGCAAAAACAGTATTTTGGACAGGTAACTGTATGCCCCAGATTAATGCTTTAGAGTTAGTCTATAAAAATAGATTTTTAAATATTAATGGAGGAGATACTTTTATCACAAATGCTAATCCATGGCTTTCCAATATTGCTCCTATCGGATTAGAAAGAGGAGATTATTATCAGATATATACAGGAGCTCAAAATGAAAATATATATACACATGATTGGTTAGGTCCATTTTGGGGATTTAAAAAAGTAGTTCAAACATTTAAACTTACAAACTCACCAAGACGATTTAAACCGATAGATATTTATTATCATCTTTATTCTGGTTCAAAAATAGCTTCATTAAATGCTCTTAAATATGTATTTGATTGGGCTATAAAACAGGATGTTATTCCTATTTATACATCTACATATATATTAAAAGCGATGGATTATTTTACAGTTTCTTTAGCAAATAATAAAAATAGTTGGTTAATTGATGGGATGCAAAATTTAAGAACAGTTCGTCTTGAAGAGGAGAAAGGCTCTATAAATTTTAAAAAATCGACAACTGCATTAGGCTTAAAACATTTTGAAAATCATACATATATTAGTTTAGATAATAACTTTAAACATTTTATAAAAATAGATACTAAAAAAAGCTATCAAAATAAAACATATTTAATATCTTCAAATGCTAAAATTGAAGAGTATAATTATGATAGGAAAAATAAAAAGATGGTGTTTAAAGGAGAGGTTGACCTTAAACTCTATTTTCATATCTCAAAAGATTGTAAAATAGATTCTTTTCCAAAAGAAGATAGAAGAGTTCAAGATAAAAGAGATCTTTATCTAGAATATAAAAATAGAAAAAAGGTTTCTATCGATGTATCATGTAGATAGTCAACACGAGAAAGTTTATGTTGTAACCCATAAAGAGTTAATTTTTTTATTGATTGTATTTATCGCTATATTAACATTTTTATATCCAAAAGACCTATTAAAACAGCAGATTCAATCTGAAACATCAAATTATGATTTAAGTATGTTATATCTTGAAAATCTATTACGCCATAGTCCTGATGATGAATCATTACAACTTATTTTAGCTGAACAGAGTTTAAGAAATGGGAAAAGAGAACGTTCATTAAAACTCTTAACATTACTACATAAAAGTAAAAATATTAAATATAAGAAAAAAGCTTTATTACTCTCTTATGAGTTATATAAATTAAACTATTCTGATTCTAAAGAGGATAAGTATAGAAAAAAGCTTAAAAAGCTTTTAGCAACAATTTTTAAAACTATCTTTGATGAAAAATTAGCAGATAAAGAGGATAACAACAGATGGTATAACGAGGCTGTTTTTAATCAAAATAATGAAGCTATATATTATTATTTAGAGAAAAAAATAGTAACAACACCAAAGAATATCAAATTACTTGAAAGTGCTTATTATTTAGCTAGTAATTTAGGAAAGAAAAAAGATAAAGTTAAATATTTAAAAGAGTTGATGAACTATGATAAAGAAAGATATGAATATTGGTTAGATGCTTATTATTATACATTACTTGTAAATAAAAAATTTCAAAAAAGTGAACTACTTTTAAAAGGTCAAGCAAAAAGGTCTTCTATATGGCAAAAAAAATTAGCAGAATTTTATTTTATGAGAAAATCTTTTCATAAATCATCATTAATATATAGAAAACTTTTTAATAAAACTAAAAAATATAAAGAGAAGAAAAATTATTTTTTCAATGTATTAACTGCTTTACAAGCAGGAGGATTAGTACAGGAAAGTGCATCTTTTGGGCATAAATATGAGAATTATTATATTAGAGATAAAGAGGTTCGTAAATTTCTTTTAAAACTTTATATTGCAACAGGTAACCTAGAACATGGTGCAACTTTATCAAGAAAAATTTTAAAAAGTATGAGGAAATAATGAAAATAATATTTTTTCTTAGTTTACTAGTAAATATTTTATTAGCAGAACCTATAAAAAAGAGCTGTTATACAATACAGTTATTAAGCAAACCTCAAAAAAATTCTTTATCAATGGATAACAGTTATCCTAGAGATTGTAAATTAATGAATATTGGAAAAATATCGACTATTCGATGTGGTTGTTATGATAAGAAAAAAGATATAAAAGATAACTTAAATCAATTAAAGAAAAAATATAAGAAAGCCTTTATAACGAAAACATATAAGTATAGATTTAAAGAGAAGAATAGAAACGCAAAAAATAAAAAAGTTCATTCTGAAATTGATAATAATGATGGAGAGTTAAGATTAATTTTACAAGTTTTTTTATATAAAGGGGACCTTGAATCTGCATATAAAGTTGCTAATCTAGGATATAACAAATATAAAAAATCATACTATTGGAATCAAAAAATGGCTGAAATATGTAAATGGACAAATCGTTCAGCTAGAGCAACAAAACACTTAAAATATATCTACTCTATTAAATATGACCAAAAAATAGAAGATGAACTTATCTCTTATGGTGCTGCAACTTATCAATATGAAGATATTGAAGAACTCGTAGTAAATAAAGCTTTACGCAATCCAACAGAAGAAAATATTAATTTAATGATACTCACATATAAAAAGATTGGTGAACCTGAAAAAGTTGTTCAAATTTTAGAAGATAAATATTATAAAGATACAAATAACACTATGTTACTCACAAAAGCATTAAAACTCAGTTTAGAGATAGGAGATATTCTTTTAGCCAAAAAATATGTAAATATAATTGAATCAAATAAACCATACTCTCAAAAAGATGGAGCTTTAATCGCTAACTATTATTATATAAAACATAATGTATCTAAAGCTTACAATAGTTTATTATATGTAGATAATTTTAACATTAAAAATAAAGAAGATAATATAAAATATTATGAGTTAAAAAGTGATTTAGGATGGTATTTACAAGATAATCTTAATGCAGCAATAGCATCTAAAGCTCTAATAAAACTAGAACATGCTCGTTTGGTAGATTATGAAAGAATAATCTATGTTTATAAACAAAAAGATCCTGAGTTATCTAGGGAGATGCAAAAAAAAGCATATTTAAAATACAAAATATCCTATCTTTTTTATGCTTATGCAGAAGATGCTTTAAATAGTGAAGAGTATGATGATTTATCTGAATTAATTAAAATGATAGAAGAAAAAGAGCTACCATTGGTCAAAGATTCTAAATTTTGGATTATTAAATCTAAACTTTTCACTCAATATAAAGAACTTGATTTGGCAGAAAAAGCATTACATATCGCTTATGATATTAGTCCAGATGATTATAGTATTAAATTGGTGTTTATCAATCACTATATAAATACAAACAACCATAAAGATTTAAAGTTACTGCTTATAGATATCGGAAAAAATAATAAACTAGATTCAAGCTTTTTTCTTCCAATAGCATCGGCATATTTTTATCTAAATGATATAAATATGGCATCGTACTATACAAATAAATTACTAGCATTAAACGATGCAGTAACCAAACTCATCAACTTTAAATTTATGCAAGCCTATATATCTCAAGCTAAAAACAATCAATCAGCTTTTATAAAATTGATGAAAGAGATTTTTGCAAAGTTAAAAAAAGATGCAAAATCAGATAAAACACTACTTACAAATAATCTTTATTTATCTAATTATTTACGTTCAGCAATGTATATTGTAGATGCAAAACTATTTGAAAAGAAACTAAAAAAAGCTAAAAAATATTTAACAAAATCAAATTATAAAGAGCTTACTTACTCTTGGGCACTTAAAAATGGTTCTGCTGAAAAAAGTCTTAAAATATTTAACAAGATTAAACATAAAGCATTATGGCTTCAATTTAGCAATAGTTTACTCTTTAAAAACCACTCTAAAATTCAAAATCTTCTTTCAACAAATTTAAAAAATTTATCTTCAAGTGATGCAGCACAAGCAGCAGATAAAGATGGTCAACAATCCTTATCTCAAAGTATAGCATTTGAAGGGTTATCAAAAAATAGTTATAGTCAAAATGCCTATATTCAACATTTAGATTTAAGTAAAAAACGTTCCGATATTTTTGATTTTCAAATATCAAGAAATGATAGAGAGCCATTATCTCAAAACTATATTAAAATCAAAAATAGTATCTATTTAAATAAAGGATATTATTTTGATATGGGAGCTAAATATAGTGTAAATTCAGTATCTAACAATAGCTTTATCAACTTTCCAAAAGAGAGTTACAATACAGATATAGCACTTAAAAAAGAGTTTGACAAGGGATATTTAACACTCGATATAGGGTTTTATAGTTCTATGAAAGATTACTTAGGATTAGATCTTATTGGGCAGTATAGATTAAGTACAGATTTAATTACAAATATAATTTTAAGTAAAAATAGGGAAGCAAAAGAGGGGAATCTACTTCTTTTAGGTGGAAAAAGAGATATGCTATCATTAAATTTAGTTTGGAGTGTCTTAAACTCAACGAATATCAATTTTTTATATGAAAATAATAGTTATAGTTCTCAAGATGATGTTTTTCTAGGAAGAGGTTCTTATGGAAAAGTAGCTATTAATTATCAAATTCGTAATGGGTATCCAGATATGAAGATAGGAACCTCTTTTGATATAGCTTCCTATTCTGAAAAATTAGGAGATAGAGGAGTTATAGATAATTTAACAATTAAAAAACCTTCTCTATTACCTGAAGACTTTTACAATATAGGGATAAACTTCTCCTATGGAATGGCAAATAGTGGTAGTTATACACGAGTTTGGAGACCATATTTTGAACTAAATCCATCTTATAATAGTATAACTAAAGCTTACAGTTATGGATATAATATAGGATATGGAGGTAAATCTTTCCATCAAGACCATCTCTCTTTTGGTCTTATTTATACAACGTCATCTATTAGTAAAGAAAAATCTATTTATGAGTTTTATGTTAACTATAAATTTCTTTACAAACACCCTAAACTTTAAAGGATTATAATGAAACAATTATTTAAAATAGTTATATTACTATTTTTTACAGTAACATTTTTATTTGGAAATTTAAAAGATAAAAGTGCAATGGTCTATTATGGAAAAGATATATCTTACTCTATGGTAGGAATTCACGATTATATTATCGTACAACCTGAACTTATCGATGTATATAGTCACGGTTTTAAGATATATAAAGAGAAGATGTATGCTTATGTAAGTATAAATGAGATTCAAGAGAGTATCAAAGAGTACAAGTATGTAGATAAGAGTTGGGTCATAAGTGAAAATAGGGAATGGGGAAGTAAAGTTTTAGATATAAAAAATAGAGATTATCAAGAATTTATATTTAAAAGGCTTATAGAACCTCGTATGAAAGATGGTTTTCAAAACTTCTTTTTTGATACACTTGATTCTTACCAACTAGGAACAAAAACAGAAAAAGAGCGAGAAACTAGTAGAAAAGAGTTAATCCATTTTTTAAAAGAGTTCCACACTCGTTATCCAGATGCTAAACTTATTTTAAATAGAGGATTTGATGTTATCGACGAGGTTCATGAAGGGATAGAAGCTGTACTTTTTGAGTCTTATTATAATGGACTAGGTGGTGAAACAGGTTATAAAGAGCTAAGTGATGGAGATAGAGAGTGGTTAGATATATATTTAGATAAGATTAAAGCTTATGATATAAATATAATTAGTCTTGAATATTTAAGCGCAGATGAGATAGATACTAAAGCAGATAAAATTATAGAAAAAATAAAAGCAAGAGGAATGATACCTTATATATCTCACCGTGAACTTGTTATTTATGGAAAATCCTCTAAAAATGCAATAAAACGAGAAATTCTTACTCTTGTTGATGAGATGCTAAATGATAGAAAAGAACTTTCAGCACATAAAAATGGTGCTGTTATATTAGAGTACATGGGTTATATCCAAACATTATATGATATTAATAAAGGATTACCAAAGATAGATAAAATTCGTCATTATGCAGGTATTATTTTATGGTTAGATGAAAGCTATTATGCACCAAAAGAACTTCTTGAATGGATTAAAAAAGTTAAAGCATTAGATATAAAAATTTTATTTGTAAATAACTTTTCTGGATTAGAAAATAATAAATATTTAAAAAAATTAGGAATTAAATATAAAAATGTAAAAAAACAGAGTATAGAAATTTTATCTCAAAGTTCGATGATAGGATATGAAGTTGAACCCTCTTTATCTTTAGTAAATATACAGTTAAAAGTAAAACATAGTATAAAATCTCTTTTAGTTTATAAATTAGAAAACTCAAAAGAATCAACAGTATCAGCAATTATGCCATGGGGTGGATATGCAATAAATGGCTCTTTTATAGTTAATTTAAAAAAAGATAATCTTTGGGTAGTAAATCCATTCAAATTTTTTAAAGAGACATTAAGATTAAAAGAGTTGATTGTTCCAGATGTAACTACAGAGAATGGAAGAAGATTACTTTTTACACATGTAGATGGTGCTGGAATAATGAAAAGAGTAGAAAGTGATCAAGAATATTTTTCAGGAGAAATAATTTTAAATGAGATACTAAAACACTATAAAATTCCACATTCAGTTTCGATTATTAAAGCCAATTTAGTTGATAATTCATTTGATATGAAACTTTCAAAAAAGATAACAGAGATAGTAAAAAATATGTATAAATTATCTAATACTGAATCATTAGCACATAGTGTTCTATTACAAAAAGAATTTTCTCAAACGATTATAAATAAAAATGATATTTTGAATATTAATACTGGAAAAACATCGATAACTATTGATAAACCATGGTTATCTTATATTGGACCATTAGCTATTAAAAGAGGTAATTACTATCATATATATACAGGTGCACAAAATGAAATAGTATTTACAAACAATTGGTTTGGACCATTCTGGGGATTTAAAAGGGTAGTACAAACATTTAAATTGACTAACTCTCCTCGAAGATTTAAACCTATCGATATCTATTATCATATCTATTCAGGGTCTAAAAAGGCATCACTAAAAGCATTGAAATATATATTTGATTGGTCATTAAAACAAGATGTCCTGCCTATATTTACATCAGAATACATTCCAAAAGTAAAAGATTTTTATGAGATTTCTATGGCTAATGAATATAATCTTTGGCTAATAGATGGAATGGATAGTTTAACTACACTTCGTATTGAAAAAGCAGATGCTTCCATCGATTTTAAAAAATCAAAAACTACTTTAGGAATAAAACATTTTGAAAATCATACCTATATAAGTTTAGATAAATCTAAAAAACATTTTATAAAGATTGATAAAGAGGAGGAGTATATGCCAGATAGTTATCTTATCTCTTCAAATGCTCAAGTTGTTAAATTTATTAATAATCTAAAGAGTAAACAGATTGTATTTAAAGGTTATGTAGATTTAGAGATTGATTTACATCTACAAAGAGGTTGTAAAATTTATTCAAAGCCGAAGGTAGATAATGTAAATCAGAGTAGAGGAAGTATAAAGCTGTTTTATAAGGGAACAAAAAATGCAATTATTAATATAAAGTGTAAAGAATAAATAGATTTTTATAAAAATAGTAGTAAAATTAAAATAGATTAAAAAAGGTTATCATAAATGAAAAAAGTATTAATTACAGGTGTAGCAGGTTTTATAGGTTCTCATATCGCTCAAGAGTTATTAAAAAGAGATGATGTAGAGATTATAGGGATAGATAATATTACAAGTGGTTTACAGTCAAATCTTGACCTTTTAAATTCACTTGATACAGATAATAAGTTTACATTTCATAAGTTGGATATTAGAGATTTTGAGGGGATGAAAGAGACTCTTAAGGATTATGGTATAGATACTATTTACCATTTAGCAGCTCTTGTTTCTGTTCAAGAGAGTATGGATGACCCTATGAAAAGTGGTTCTATAAATATTCAAGGAACACATAATGTTTTAGAGTTTGCAAGAGTGTTAAATATTAAGCGTGTAATCTTTTCAAGTAGTGCAGCAGTATATGGTGATGAACCAACATTACCTAAAAATGAAAGCTCATTAGTAAAACCTATCTCTCCTTATGGTCTTGAAAAATCGATAGGTGAACAATATATGAAAATTTATAATGAAGTATATGGTTTGGAGTGTGTAGTATTTAGATATTTCAATGTATATGGTGAACGTCAAGACCCTGCAAGTGATTATTCTGGTGTTATCTCTATCTTTAATGACAAACTGAAAGAGGCTCAAACTCCTATGATTTTTGGAGATGGAAAACAGTATAGAGATTTTGTATATGTGAAAGATGTAGCTCGTGCAAATATTGCTGCAATGGATATGGAAGATGTTTCTTATGAACTTTTTTGTGTAGGAACAGGAGAAAAAACTTCTATATATGATGTATTTACTGCTTTCTCTGCTAGATATAATTTTAGTGGTGAACCTATCTATAAAGATGGACGTACAGGGGATATTTTAGCTTCAGTATGTGATAATAACAAGATAACTCAAAAATTAGGTATTAATGATTTTCATGTTTTTAAGGATACTATTCATAACGTATAAACAGTTTTAAAGATATAATATAATTACGGTTTCTACTGTGGCTTTATGCAACAGTTAGAGCTGTTGCATAGAGTGTTATAGTAAATCATAAACCGTAAAGGTGTTGATTTCTATGTTTAAGATTATAATTCAGATAATCTTAGAGGTTGTTAAGGAGATAGTAAGATATCTCCTTAATAACTAAAAAACCTAGAGAGGGTAAAACCTCTCTACTATGCAAATTATAGCAAAATATTTTAAATATAAAAAATATCTACTAAAACAAAAGAGTGCCAATGACAATAACAAAAAATATAATAGATATTATAACTATTCAAAACTCCTGTAAAGAGATTATTCAAGAACTCTACACCTACGATTCTCGCTCAAATGAAACTATCAGAACCAACTATAAAAAAGCTAAAATAGATGATGCTATTGCTCTTGATATATTGGAATATGATAATTATGATGATGAACTTACACTCTCCTCAGATACAAAAAATTATTATAGAGCAAGATTAGGACAAGATGATGAAACAAATATTGGTCTTGTAGGGGATAAGTTAATAAAATTAAAAAGAGTTTTACAAACCTATAATATACGAACTAAAAATAATGAAGATGTTGAGAAAGATTTAAAAACTATTTATCAAATATTGGTACAGATAGCCCCTTTATTAAATCATAACCTGCAAGCTATCTCCTCGAACTCTCTTTTTGCATTTAAGAATGAACCAAACTTTGATATAAAGATTTTAAATCTTAATATCTCAAAAGATGAGATAGCACAACTTATAGAAGCATCGAAAGATGTAGATGATTTTTTACAGACACAACACCATTTTTTTAAATCTATGAATGATAGAAAAATAACTTCTGCAATATTAAAATTAAAACATAATAGTGTCAAATTAGAAAGTTCTTTTAGAACTCTTTTTCGTGAAATAAAAAACTTTATAAATCAAACAATAAAAGATGGAAAGTTTATTCAAAAAATCAAGAAGCTTAAAGAGTTAAAAGATGATAACACTCTTTTTCAAAAGACAAGTATAGAGGAGCATATAAAAGAGATAACCCCTCTTCCAAAATCGGTAAAAGAGAAACGCCTCCATCCTGATGATAAGATACACGATTACTCGGAGATGATGCAAAAGATTATTGCAAAAAGAGAGATAGAGTTAAAAAATATAAAAATCAGTAAAGAGATAGATTATGATATACAAACAACTGTAAGTGTTGAAAAAAATCTTTATGACTATCCATCTTTTCATAAGAGATTTTTAGCACAAGAGAAGGATTTAATCTCTTTTTTAAAGATGAATGATATAGAAGATGAAAGACTTTTAGGTGTTTTTGTTCGTATGTTAAAAAACTATTCAGCTCATTATATAATAGAGAATAATAGATTTATAACTATTGACAATAGAATATATGCTGAAGTTTTGAGTGAAATAGGAGAAAAATTATAATGTTAATAGAAACAAAAGAGCTACTACCACAATATATGCAAAAAATATATGCAATCATCTTAAAGGGTGGTTTCATAAATGAAAACAGTAGTAAAAATTCAAATGCTGAGATATATGAGGCTATTATAAGTATGGAAGCTGAGGTTAGAGCCTACTTTCAGCCTATTGGGTATATTTTGATGAAACGGGCAGGATATTTCTATTTTGCACACGATGAAGCCTCTGATGGAGCTGGAGCTTTAGAGAAGATTGTTGATTATATAGATATTGTCAATCTTTTAAAAACTGTTGATAATAATTTTAGTGTTGGGTATCGTTTTAAATTGAGTTCCGTAGAGGAGCAGTTTAATAGTAGTCTTGAACTCCAAGAGTTGGCAAAAAAGATGCGTGGTATCAATGCAAAAAACAATAGAGAATTTGTTCAAAAAATAGTAGAAAAATTAAAAAAAGATGGTTTTGTGGAGGAGATTAATGGTGTAAATGCAGAGTATATTGTACTTAACTCCTATAACTATATAGAACTATTTTTAAATGAGGTAGAGATTTATGAATAAAAGTGATGGTCTAAAAAAGATATATCTTATTAAAAGTGCTGATTATCAGTTTGCAGAGATAGATTTAAGTGATAATACACTCCTTTTAGGAGAGAGTGGAGTAGGAAAAACAACTCTTATGAGAGCTATTCTTTTCTTTTATACAATGGATTATTCTGATGGTATCTTAAATATAAATCCAGATACAAAAAAATCTTTTAATCAATGGTATTTTCAAGAACCAAACTCTCATATAGTGTATGAATATACAAAAGGGGATAATAGATTTTTATTTATAGTGAGTAATGGAGGACATCTTCATTATACATTCATAGATATAACAACTTTCAATATGGATGTTAAGGAGCTATTTTTAGAGGGAAATCGACCTCTTAATCTTCAAGAGTTACATGAGAATATCCAGATAAATAATCTTTCAAACTACTCCACTTCAAAAAAAGAGAGATATATAAACTGTTTTCATAAAAAAGATGCAGATAATCGAAAAATTAAACAGGACTCTGAAACAGATTTTACACTTTTTGAAGATATCGCTTCTCGAAAAGAGTTTGCTAAAACACTTTCAAATATCTTTACAAGTTCAAAAGTACACTCCGATGCTTTGAAAAAAACAATTGTCTCTCTTATAGAGGATTCAAATGCAACTATAAATCTTAAAAAGATAAAAGATGATTTAAACGATTATGTTTTAAATAAAAAAGAGATAGAGAGTTTTGAAAAGAAGATACCAACTATCAAAAAACTTGCGACTACTTTAAGCTATTATAATAGCTCAAAGATTGAGTTTAAAAAAAGAGCAAATCAGATAGAGAGATTGAAAACACAACTAGCTATTAAGATGGAAGAGTTATCATTAAAACTTACATCTCTTTCAAAAGAGAGTGAGGAGTTAGCACAGCATTTTATTATAAAAAAAGAGATAGTAGATGAGAAGATAGCGAAAAAGTTAGAAGAGATAACTATCACCTCTAATGATATTACAAATCTTCAAAGAAAAGAGTTAGAGTATAAAGAGCAAAATATTGAGGCACTGGTAGAGGAGTATAAGAGTGAAGAGAGTTATAAAAATGCAAAACAGAACCTCTCTATAAAATATAAAGCACTCACTTCCAATGTAGACAATATAAATGCTGAGTTCAATAAAATTTTACAAAAATTGGAAAAAGAGAAAGAATACTCTATCTTCAATCTTAAAACATCGCATAATGCTCAAGAGAAAAAGATAAATGATAAAAATGTCTTTATAGTTCAAAATAAAGAGCAAAAGATAGTAGATGCTACACAACAACTAAAAGAGATGAAACTCTCTTTAGAGAGTGAGTTACAAACCTCTTTAAATAGTTTTAATGAGATAAAAGTGCAACAGGGAAAGGTTGAAAACTTTCTTTTCAATAATGAAAATATTCAAAAATATACTCAAGATGTTGAAAAGTATAGAGATGAACTTTTTAAAATAGAGCCTCAAAAGATAAAAAATCAGCACGATATTCAAAATATAGATAAAGATATATTTGCTATCTCTCAAACACTGAAAAATGAGAAAGATAAACTCTCTTTAGAGATAAATCGAGAAAAAGAGCAACTTCAAGAGAGTAAAAAAGATATAGAAAAGAAATTAGATTTTAATAGCTCAAATCTTTATGGGTATCTTAATAAAAATAGAGTAAAAAATAGAGAGAAGATAGTAACATATCTTAAAGATGATATTCTTTTTTCAGAGAGAGAATTTCGTGCAAGAGAGATAGAAAATGATAGTGCTATATTTGGTTTAGAGATAAATTTTGATGAAGAGTTTTCGAACGATTATAAGCAGATAGAGCTTTTAGATAAATTAGAAAAGATTAAAAATAGACTTAAAAGTTTAAATAAAAAAGCTATTGTTGAGAGTGAAAAATTTGAAACTATCGCTTCAACACAAACAAAAGCTAAAAATAGAGAACGTTCAACACTGTATGCTCTGAAACAGGAGTTAGAGGATAACCAAAGAAGTTATATAAAAAATAGAGATATCGCGCTACTTAATCTTGAAAATGCAAAAACAGAAGCATCAAAACTAAGAGATGAAAAGAGTAAAGCATTAAATAAAAAATATATAGAGCAAGATGCACTTATCAAAATAGTCAAAGAGAAAATTTCTAATGTAATAAAAGAGATAGATTTCATAATAGCATCTATAAATAGTGAAACAAAAAATGAGATAGCACAACTTCAAGAGCAGATTGTAGTTTTACAAACACAAGAGAGAGAGAGTATCCAAAAAATAGATAGGAACTATGAAGAGGAAACTCAAAAAATAAAAGAGGAGCTTTTTCAACAGCTTAAAGAGAAAGGGATAGATGATACTCTTTTAAAATCTATCATAGCTGAGATAGAAAGTTTAAAACAGAAGTTAGTTAGTATTGAAAAAAATAAACTCTTTGTGATGGTCTATCTAAGTGAGTATAAAGAGAAGATAGAAAATATAGAGATGATGCAAAAAATCTTAGATGATAATAGAGTTATATTTAACAATTTTGAAAAAGAGTTAGAGTTTCTTATAAAAGAGAACCAGCTTAAAAATGATGTGATAGTACAAGATATAGCAAAATTAAAAAAGAGTAAAACCCTTTTCAATAGTTTTATAAGTAGTTATAAAAAAGAGATAGAGGAGAAGGAGATAGCTACTGCTATCAAAAATGCTCAAAGTTTAGAGTATATAGAGGAAAATAGTTCCCTGTTTGATGATGAAGAGTTTATATCGACTATTGTATATAAAATCATCAATATCTTTAATGAGATAGAGAAACATCTTTCCGATATAAAACTACAAACCAAAAATGCTATAAATGGTTTAACATATGATAATATATTTAAGATAGAGATTATAGATGATTATATTATTTTAGATGATGCTCTTTCTATTAAAATAGCGAAAAATTTAGTGGAGTATATAGAGAAAGATAAGATTAAAATCTTAAAAGAGACATCTTCTGAGATGTTTAAAAGTAGTTTAATATTCATAAGAAAAGAGTTAGGTATTTTTGATGAAGCTATTTTAGATATTGAAAGTGAGGTTATGAACCTACGAAATAGAGTAAGAAAAGCAGTCGAATCTTTTAATGTAATAGACAGTATAGAGATTAGATTTCAAAATGCAAATAGTGAAGTTTTAGAAGCTTTGAAATCTATCTCAACATTTTATAGTGAAAATAGTGATAAATTTTTAAGTGGACTTTTTAATGAAAAGAGTGAAAATTCTAAAATAGAGAAAGAACTTAGTAGTAAAATAGTGGATTTAGTCACACTTCTCATCACAACAAAAGAGTATATGAACCTAGAGAGTGGTTTTGTGCTAGAGTTTAAAGTTATAGAGAAAGGAAATGACCTTAAATGGCGTCAAACTTTAAATGATGTTGGTTCAAATGGGACATCAACACTTGTAAAAAGTATCATAAATATCTCTATACTTCAACTTGTGAGTAAAAATATTGTTAAAGAGAATATAATGGTAAGTCACTGTATTTTAGATGAGATAGGAACTATATCCACTGATTATTTTAAAGAGTTAAAAGATTACGTCAATGCAAGTGGTTTTCTTTTTGTAAATGGTATGCCTATCGAAGATGATATTTTAATATCTATGTATCCAACTGTTTATGTTGGGCAAAATTGTGGTGGGTATTCTAAGATGTTGTTGGCTAGCAAGGTGGTTGTGTAGATATATGAAGATAAATAAAGCTGATTTTCTATCTTTAAAAGAACTCATAAGCTCAAAAACTCTTAACGAGGGAAAGATAAAAAATAAAGAGATTATAAAATCTTTAGCACTCAATGGTGCAATAACTATCATAAGAAAAACAGCTAAAAGAAAAATACTCTCAGTTGTGAAAGAGGAAAATATCTTTCTTTTTTTGAGAAATCAAAACTATTTTATAAACTCTATTGAGGAGATAGATAGTTATATAGAAGATATATTGGAGAGTGATGCTTCAAGAGATAGTATCCAAAAATATAGAGGCGATACAAAACTTGAAAACTCCCCAAGTTTAAAAGGGCTATATATCTCTGCTCCTTCAGATATAGAGATATTTCTCGATAGAAAAGAGATAACACTCTCTCCTCAGAATGGTATGGGATATTTTTTCTTTTATACTCAAAAAGTGAGTGTAGAGAAAACAACAGTTATAGTTGGAGTGGAAAATTATCAAGTTGTATGGTTTGCACAAAAATATAGAAAACTTTTTGATACAGATGTAGTGTTTGTGATGATAAATCCCTATATGTTAGAGTGGTTAGAAGATAAAGAGAATGAGTATATCCATTTTGGGGATTATGACCTAGCTGGTATAAATATCTATCAAAACAGAGTTATTCCCCATCTTAAAAAATCTCAAAAACATTCTTTTTTTATTCCTTACAATATAGAGGAGATGATTATAAAAATGGGAAATAGAGAACTCTATGAGAAACAGAGTCAATATAACAATATGCCCATAGAAGATAATGCACTTCAAAAACTACAAACTATTATCTTAAAACATAAAAAAGTTCTTGAACAGGAGATAATTTATGAACTCACTTAGTATATTTGGTACAAGTAGCGATGCAGGAAAATCAACTCTCTCTTTTGCTATAACATATCTTCTGCATTACAGAGGTATAAAAGTAGCACCCTTTAAAGCTCAAAATGTATCCAATAACTCTCAAGTAACAGATGAGGGTGGAGAGATAGCTATTCCCCAATATTTTACAGCTGAGGCAATAGGTTTAAAAACATCTCCAAAGATAAATCCTATTCTTCTAAAATCGGGTGGTAAAGGGAGTTCTCATATTATCGTTAATGGTAAAAGTGTGGGTGATAAAGATGTATGGTCATATTATAGAGATATAAAAAATCTCAAACCCTCTGTAAAAAAAGCATTTATGGAGCTTCAAGAGGAGTTTGATGTTATTGTTGCGGAGGGTGCAGGGAGTCCAGTAGAACTTAACTTAATGGATAAAGACCTTTCAAATCTCTATATAGCTACTGAGTTTAACACTAAAATAGTTTTAGTAGCAGATATAGAAAGAGGAGGAGTTTTTGCTTCCATATATGGGGTCTATAATCTTCTTCCTCAAAAGCTTAGAAAAAATGTTATAGGGGTGATAGTTAATAAATTTAGAGGGGATTTAACTCTTTTTGATAAGGGAATAAAGATAATTGAAGAGGAGTTTAAAATACCTGTTTTAGGTGTCGTACCATTTCGCCCTTTTAATCTTGGTTTTGAGGATTCTCAGTCGATTATGAACTATACTCAAGAGAGTTCTAAAGCTATCATAAAAGTAGGTGTTATAAAACTTCCTCATATTAGTAATTTTACAGATTTTGAGCCTTTGGTAGTGGATGATGAGGTGGAACTTCTTTTTATATCTAGTGTAACGGAAGCATTACAGTGTGATATAGTTGTGATACCTGGAACAAAAAGAGTTATAGATGATTTAGAGTGGTTAAGAGAGAGAGATTTTGAAAAACTATTTCAAGATAAAACAAAAAAGATAGTTGCTATTTGTGGTGGTTATGAGATGATGTTTGAGCAGATATTAGACCCTTTCAATATAGAATCTCAACATAAAAAAGTAAAAGGTTTTGGAAGATTTAAAGGGGATGTAGTTTTTCAAAAGGAGAAGATAGTTCAAAAAGGGTGTTACAATCTTTTTGGGACTATGGTAAAGGGGTATGAGATACATAACGGTATTACAAAAAAGAGAGCTAAAAGTAAAAAAAATCTCTATGGAACATTTGTACATGGTTTATTTGATAATGATAGATTACGATATAGATTTTTTTCGGATATAGATAGTCGTTATAAAGGGTATAATTTTCAGCAATATAAGGCAGAGGCTATTGAAGATTTTGCGAAACATATAGAGAGGTATGTAGATATAGATAAGATAGATAAGTCTTTACACTAAAAATTTGGAAATATTTTCCTTAAGCTACTTATGTTATAATCTATTTTCCAAAAAATTTTAAAAGAAAGTGGGTGATGTGATATGCCTGGTATTGTACTACGTTCTGATGATAACTTTGATGCATCTTACCGCCGTTTCAAAAAGCAAACTGACCGTAACTTAATCGTTACTGAAGCTCGTGCTAGACGTTTCCATGAAACAGAAACTGAAAAGCGTAAGAAGTTCAAAATAGCATCTCGTAAAAAAATGCTTAAACGTCTTTATATGATGAGACGTTACGAATCACGCCTGTAAGCGCTAAGTCCTTTTTGGACTTAACGTTTATCTTCAAACTCAAAAATTATTTAATTCCTACATTCATATAACGACGCATTAAATTTATCTCTTTTTTACTATAACTTAACTCTAAGAACTCTTTTCCAAAATTTCTCTCAACAATCCCTTGAGGTGTTATAATCCCACTCATTTTAGAACAATCATCATTCATAGAATCACTAGCAACAACATAACATTGATTTATGATAGCTAAGGATTGTGTTAAAGATTTAAAATGCTCAGTTCGTAAAACACCCCAATAAGATGGTATAACTATAACATCAGCACCCTCAGAGAGTTTCCATAACTCTTTAAACCGTAACTCAAAACAGATAAGTATAGCTATTTTAATACTCTCTATCTCTACTATTTTAAAGCTCTCATCACTTCCCTCACTCATATATTTATGCTCATCTCCAAAACGAAACAATCTCGCTTTTACTCTCTCAAATACAACTACACCATTATAAAAAACTTTCACAAAGTTAAAAATCTCTCCATCTCTTTTTTCTATCATTGTTATAACTATTATTTTATTCAAAGAGAGTTTTTTTATCTCGTGTGTTGCTTTTTCTGCAAAGAATATCACCTCATCAAAATTATCATAATCAAAACCTGTTAAACAGACCTCTGGAGTAACTATAAGGGTATTATCTTCTCTCTCTTTTATAAGATTTGAAACTGTTTGTAGATTTTCATTGTAGTTTTTGGTAGTTTTAAAAAGAAGAGAGCAGAGAGTAAAATCTCTCTGCTTTTGTAGAGTTTTTATGATTGTACCATCGCTTCTATTTTAGCAACAACCGATGGGTCTTCAAGTGTAGATATATCTTGAGTCACTTTCTCCCCTTTAGCTATACTTCTAAGAATACGACGCATAATCTTTCCTGAACGAGTTTTTGGAAGTCCAGATGTAAAAACCATATCATCACAAAGAGCAATATTTCCTATCTCTTTTTTGATAACACTATTGATAGCTTTTAACTCTTCCACCTCATCAGCCACACCCTTATCAGATTTAAGAACGATGTAAGCAAATATACCCTCCCCTTTAAGTTCATGAGGTTTTCCAACAACTGCAACTTCAGCAACATTAGGATGTTTTTTTATCGCTGCTTCAACCTCAGCGGTTCCCATTCTATGCCCACTTACATTGATAACATCATCTGTACGACCTGTAATAGTTATATATCCATCTTCATCATATCTAGCACCATCACCTGTAAAATAAACAGCTTTGCCATCTTTAACTACATCACCAAAGTATGACTTTTTATAGCGCTCTTCATCTCCCCAAACAGCTCTTATCTGTGCTGGCCAAGGTTTTGTGATACACATATAACCAGTTTCACCTACTTCAGCTTTCTCTCCTGTTGCAGGGTCTAATATCTCAGCCATTATCCCTGGAAGTGGAAGTGTTGCACAAGCTGGTTTGATAGGTGTAGCCCCTGGTAATGGAGAAACTATATGTCCCCCCGTTTCAGTTTGCCAGTAAGTATCTACAATAGCACATTTAGAGTTACCTACCTCTTCATAGTACCATTTCCAAGCTGGAGGATCAATTGGCTCACCAACAGTTCCAAGTACTTTTAAACTTGAAAGGTCATATTTTTTAGGCTCATCTTCACCCATCTTATGGAGTACACGTATCGCAGTTGGAGCAGTATAGAACTGATTAATTCTATGGTTTTCTACCATCGCCCAAGGACGACCAGCATCAGGATGAGTGATAACACCCTCAAACATTACAGTTGTTGCACCCATCGCTAAAGGTCCATATACTATATATGTATGCCCAGTTATCCAACCAATATCAGCCGTACACCAATAAGTATCATTCTCTTTCACATCAAAAACCCACTCCATAGTCATCTGCGCCCATAAAATATATCCAGCAGAGTTATGTTGTACCCCTTTAGGCTTTCCTGTACTTCCAGAAGTATAAAGTAAAAAGAGTGGGTCTTCAGAGTCCATAACCTCAACATCACATTTTGCAGATTTATCTTTTATAAGTTCATTATATGAATAATCACGTCCAGCTACCCAAGTTACCTCTTCATTATTTCTCTCAACTACAAGCACTTTTTCAACTGGTGAATTTTCATCTATTGCTGCATCTACTACTGGTTTAAGCATATATGGTTTTGTTTTACGAAATGCACCATCAGCCGTTATAACTACTTTAGCCTCTGCATCTTCTATACGGTCTTTAAGTGCCTCAGCAGAAAAACCACCAAATACGATAGAGTGTATAGCCCCTATCCTAGCACAAGCTAACATAGCGTAAGCAGATTCAGGAATCATCGGCATATAGATAACAACTCTATCACCCTTTTGCACTCCAAAATCCTCTTTTAAAAGGTTTGCAAAACGGTTTACATTTTTAAAAAGGTCAAGATAAGTGATATTTTGAATATCTCCTCTATCTCCCTCAAAAAGGATAGCAGTTTTATTTTTTTTAGTATCTAAATGACGGTCTATACATTGTTGTGCAACATTAAGTTTACCCCCATCAAACCATTTTACAAATGGAGCTTTAGACTCATCTAAAACAGAATGAAAAGGCTCTATCCAGTCTAGTTTCTCTTTTGCCATATCACCCCAAAAACCTTCATAATTTTCAGTTGCATAATCTTGAAGTTCTTGATATTCACACATATTTTTTATTCTTGCATCTTTTGCAAACTCTTTGTTTGGTTTAAAAATCTGTTTTTCTGACATAACTTCTACCCTTTTTATATATTTATTTTATTAACTATATAATATTCTACTGTTTTAAAAATGTCACTTTAATTTTAAATTAATTATTTGAGTAAAGTTTTTCGTTAAAAATTATAGTCTCAAACTTAACCTCTAAAGAGCATATAAAATTTTCTCGCTACAATTAGATAAATAACTTCAAGGAATTTCAATGTTAAACGAAATATATAGTTCATGTGAAACAAAAATGCAAGGTAGCATAGACCATATGCTTAGAGATTTTAAAACACTTAGAACAGGAAAGGTTACTACTTCTGTTTTAGATAATGTAAAAATCGATTATTATGGAACACCTACTCCTCTTGACCAAGTTGGTTCTGTTATAGCTGTTGATGCAACAACTATCGCTGTAAACCCTTGGGAAAAGAACCTTTTAGCTGATATTGAGTCTGCTATTATGAAAGCAAATGTTGGTTCTACTCCAAACAACGATGGTGACCAAATCAAAATGTTTTTTCCAGCTATGACAGTTGATCAACGTAAAGAGTCTGTAAAACAGATGAAAGGTATGGGTGAAAATGCTAAAGTTTCTGTAAGAAATGATAGAAAAAACTCTAATGATGCTATCAAAAAACTTGAAAAAGATAAAGAGATTACTGCTGATGAATCTAAATCTGCTCAAGATGCTATTCAAAAAACAACAGATAAATTTTCTGCTCAAATTGAGAAGATTTTAAAAGAGAAAGAAGTAGAGATTTTAAAGGTTTAATGATGGATGTTAAAAAAATATATATGGATGCAGATGCTCTTTTAGAGGGGCATTTT
>CAYOKX010000006.1:0-39037 GCA_964404655.1 uncultured Sulfurimonas sp.
AACCTGATAATAGAACAGTTAACATTATTAAAACCAAAAATTGTAGTATTGGGAGGTGTTTTTAATATTTTACATTCTATCTTAAAATTAGAACGCATATCTACTACAAATAGATATACATCAACTTTATTTAAAGATACTATTTTTATAAAAGCTAATCATCCAGCTACAAGAAAGAAAAAAAGAGATTATTTTAATCAATTTGAAACTGATAGATAGCAAACTCCATCAAGAGGTATATAAAGATACTCTTTGTAACTATTTTTTAGTATCATACTATATGAGTAAAAAAGATAAATTAATTAAAAAGTTTTTAGAAATTCCACCTAGAAAAGATTTAACATTTAAAGAGTTAGAAACTCTTTTGTTATCCTGTGGATTTATTAAGATAGATGGTAATGGTTCAGCTGTAAAATTTTACAACAAAAAAGAAGATATATTAATTAATCTTCATAAACCACATCCATCAGATATATTAAAAGTTTATTTGATTAAACAAATAAATTCTAAAATAAAAGGGATATGTAATGTCTAGCACAATTGAATATAAAGGTTACATAGGAAGTATAGAATACTCTTCTGAAGATAGATGCTTTTTTGGTAAGCTGGAGATGATTAATGATTTAGTTACATTTGAGTCTAATAATGCTGAAGAGCTAGAGATTAATTTTCATAATGCAGTAGATGATTATTTACAAACTTGTCAAGAGTTAGGGAGAGAACCTCAAAAAACATTTAAAGATACCCTCCAACAGAGAGTTAGAGTTAGAAATTTCTAACTCTTTACTATATTTTGAAATTAAGAGTTTATAATCCCTAAAAACTCCTCCCCAAAAGAGTCATATTTTTTCAATCCTACACCATTTACCTCTAACATACTAACCTTATCCGTAGGTTTTTCAGATGCTAGATGTTTAAGTGTTTTATCTCCAAATATTATATATGGAGGGACTCCCATATCTTGTGCTAACTCATAACGTTTTCTACGTAATGCCTCAAACAGTTCCTCATCATACTCAAACTCATCGTTCTGTTTTACTCGCTTCTCTTTTGTAGCTTTAAGTTGTAATCTTGATGATTTTATATCAACTGTTTTTTGACTTTTTAAAACTGATATCGCATCATTAGTAAGTTTTAAAGCACTGAAATCACCGATAGTTATAATTTTCATTTCAGTTAAACGCTCCACTATAACAAACCACTCTTTTTTACTCAAATCTAAACCTATTCCATACATAGAGAGTTTATCTGCTCCATTGGCTAAGAGTTTTTGTTCGCTTGAACCTCTTAAAATATCTATGATATAATTTTTACCAAAATTTTGACCTGTTTTATAGATAGCACTTAAAACCATCTGTGCCTCTTTTGTAATATCTTTACGAACATCATCATTTGAATGACAGTTATCACATCTATCTTTACACTCATCAAGAGTATCTTCAAAATACTCAGCTAACTGCTTATGAAAACATATCTCACTTGTAGCATATTTATAGATACCATCTATCTTTTCATGAAGATGCTTTGCATAGTTTTCATCAGGAATATCTTTTAAAAACTGTTTTTGCATAATCATATCTTGAGAGTTAAAGAGTAATAATACCTCACTATCCTCCCCATCTCGTCCAGCACGTCCTATCTCTTGATAGTAGTTCTCTTGTGTTTTAGGGAGTGACATATGTACCACAAAACGTATATCTGATTTGTCTATTCCCATACCAAATGCTATTGTTGCAACCATAATATCTACATTGTCATTGACAAAAATCTTAAAATTATTTTCTCGAATATGTTGAGGTAGTCCTGCATGATATGCAAGGGATTTATATCCATTCATATTGAGATGATTACTCAACTCTTCAGCTTTTTTTCTTGAACTTACATAGATGATACCACTCTCATTTTTATGTCTTGTTAAAAAGTTTTTGAGTTGTGCTTGACCATTTGTTAAACGTCTCTCTGCTGATATATAGAGATTTTTACGAAAGATTTTCCCTTTAAGGAGAAGAGGATTATTGAGTTTTAACTCTCTTACTATATCTTGTGTTACATTATTTGTTGAGGTAGCTGTAAAGGCACATATATGCGTATCTGGAAAATATGATTTGAGGTTACCTAATGCTCTATAATCATCACGAAATTCATGTCCCCATTGAGAGATACAGTGAGCTTCATCTACTACAAAAAAGTTTATATTTAACCCTTGTAAAAGGTTTCTTGTCCATTCAGTGTTGAGCTTTTCGGGAGAGAGATATAAAAACTTGAGTTCTCCCATACGAAGAGAGTAAACTATATCTTCTATCTCCTCTTGGGATTGTGCTGAGCTTATCATATCGGCTTTTATGTTTTGAGCTTTAAGAGATGCCACTTGGTCTTGCATAAGAGCGATAAGAGGAGAGATAACTATACTAACCCCCTCTTTTATAAGTGTAGGCAGTTGATAAACAAGAGATTTTCCACCACCAGTAGGAAGTATCATCATCAAATCTCTATTTTCTAAGATAGCGTCCACTCCCTCCTCTTGTAGTTCTCTGAAGTTATTGTGTCCGAATGTGTCTTTTAGTATCTGATGTTTTATTTGAGAGTTGATAGTAATATCCTATATCTTATTTTTAAGATTATACTATATATTTTAATCAATCATAAACATCATCCATATCAAAATCATCTAAATTTTCTAACTCTTTTATAGAGTCTAAAGAGTCTGGATTTATCTCAGCACTTTTAAAATCATAGCTCTCTTCAGTATAAAAAACTTGCTCTTTTGCATATTTTTCTTCTTTTTGCATATCACTTTGAAGCTGTTTTTCCACTCTTTTTTTTACTTCTGTATTTTCTTGTATCTTGGTTGAAGCAAAAAGTAAACTATCTAGTAACATTAAAAATATTAAAACTTTTTTCATTATATTTTATCCTTTATTTTGAAGTATTATTATATCTTAATATAATTATTATAAGTTTACCTTAGAGATATTTGAAATTTAATCTTTTTATCTCTAAACACAATTTTTCTAAATCATCACAACTTTCCCCTAGTCGGGTGATAACTCTTAAAATAGCAGTTGGAACAGTTGGTTGTCTAATTCCACCTATCGCATAACCCTGTTCTAAAAGAGTATTTTTTATCTCTATCACTTTTTTATTGTTTCCTATATATATAGGAACAATTAAGCCATTTACCTTTATTCCTAAAATTTTCTTTACAATTTTTTGGCGTTTTAAAATTTCTGCTTTTAAAAATACTCTATTTTTTATAATATATTGAAGAGAATTATGTGCTAAAAGTGTATCATAGAGAGAAAGAGATGTTGCATAGATGATAGGTTTTGCACGATTTATAAGATACTCTATAATATGAGAAGATGCTAAGATATAAGCACCAAAACTTCCATAAGCTTTTCCTAATGTTCCCATTTTAATATGATTTGCTTTAATCTCAATATTATAAAAATCAAATACCCCCATAAGTTTATCCCCCACAACACCACTACTATGTGCTTCATCAACTATCAAAATAGTATTTTTTTCATCACAAATATCAAATATCTCTCTATTACACAAATCACCATCCATAGAGTATATACCCTCTATCGCTACAATATTTCGTTTTGCTTTAGAATTTTTTAAAGCTGTTTTTAACTCTTGGGCATCATTATGTTTAAAAAATACAACATTCATTCCATTTAAGTTTGAAGCTAATACACCTGAAGCATGATATTTTTCATCTATAAAAAGAGTGTCATTTCCTCTAACAAGTGCTTCTATCATAGCTATATTTGCACTAAATCCACTTCCAACAATTACACCATCTTCAAATCCATTTATTTTACATAAACTCTCTTCAAAATCTTTATGAATCTGATGGTATCCATTAACTAAAAGTGATGCTTTAGTAGAGTGAAAAGGGAGAGTGGAAAGTACTTTTGCTGTTTTGTTATGAAGTTCTTTATTGTGAGAAAGCCCTAAATAATCATTAGATGCAAAATCAAAGAGAGTAGTATTCACTATCTCTCTTGTTCTATACCTTCCCGATTTTTTAAGTGCTTTTAATTCGTTATTGTAAAACATTTTTTTCTTTCCATTTTTACTTAAATTGTAGCAGAACAATAATTAGATTTAAGATATAAGGTTGTTGTTTAAAGAGATAAACCCTATAATTACACTATCTTAATTTATGGGGTTTAATTATGTTCAAACTTCTATTTCTTTCATTATTCATTCTTTTTATTGGTTGTGCAGATAACAGTGATAAAAATACGACAATGAGTACAGCTGTTGTATATTTAGAGATTCCAACTGTTGAACAAAATAGTGATGCTATATATATAAAATTTAATACAAATCTTAGTGATGCAACTGTTCATGAACGAACCGTTTATCTTTTAGATAGTGACGATAATATTGTTGATGTTGATTTGAAACTTTTGTATTATACAAATGAGATAGTTTTAACACCTTATAGTTATCTTCCTGTGGCTGCTGAATATACTTTAGTTATCACAACAGGGGTGTTAGATATAAATAATAATCACCTTCATTCAAATTATAAATATAAATTTACAACTATTAAAACTGTTCCTATTCTTTCAAATCTTATGACAACTATCGCTGAAGATAAAAAATATGGTGCAGCGATTGGTCAAATAGATATAAGAACAACAGGGGATAACAATATTTTATCTATTGATTTAACAGGTGTGGGAAGTGATATTTTTCAAGTTTCGGCACTTGGTTATCTCTCATTAGCAAAAAACAATACATTAGATTTTGAAACAACTACCTTTTATAATTTAACTGCCGTAGCTACAAATACAGTAGGGAAAAGTGAACCTATTACCGTAGATATAAATGTAACAAATGTTGCTGAAATAGTACCAACTCTTTTAGAATCAGAGGCAACGGTGGCTGAAGATGCTCAAGAGGGTGCTAATGTTGGAGATGTTTTAATAGACAATAGTGGTGACCATTATATATTATCTATGGATATAGATGGTTCTGGTAATAAAAATTTTACTGTTTCTGATAAGGGAAAAATAAGTATTGCTCCTGAAGCTGAGTTAGATTATGAAACTAAAAAAATATATCATCTTACTGTCTCAGCTACAAATGGTGCTGGAGAGAGTGAAAGTGTACCTCTCACTATAAAAATTACAGATGTTGATACTTTTGCTAAATTGGATGACTTCAGTGGTAAAGTAGACGAAAATGCTTTAGGGGGTGTTAAAGTAGGGGATATTAAAATATTGAGTGATGGAGATAATGATATATCGTCTATTAATCTTAGTGGCTATGGTCATGAAAATTTTGAAGTAACATCTGATGGAGAGTTAAAAGTTGTTGAAGATGCACTTTTAGATTATGAAGAGAAACATATCTATAAATTAACTGCTATCGCTAAAAATAGTGGTGGAGATAGTGAAAGTGTAGATGTTAAGATAACTCTAAACAATATAGAAAATCCATTTCTAATAGCTAAACTGGAAGCTGATGATGCACAACGAGATGATAATTATGGAAAATCTATCGCTGTAAGTGGAAACTATGTAGTTGTTGGTGCTTCGAAAGAGGATTCTACTGCTGATAATTCTGGTGCTGTTTATCTTTATAAAAAAGATTCTAAAGGTGTATTAACTCAGATAGCAAAATTAAAAGCAGATGATGCTCAAGAGGATGATTTCTTTGGATATAGTGTTGCTATCGATGGAGATTATATAGTCGTTGGTGCATATAAAGAGGATACAAATGAAGAGGATGCAGGGAAAGTTTATCTTTTTAAAAGAAAGTCTGATGAGAAAAATGATGTTACACAGATAGCAAAAATACAATCTGACTCCCCTCAAGAGTTTGCACAATTTGGGAATGCTGTTTCTATAAATGGAAGATATATAGCTATCGGTGCATCTCATGAAAATGTTGGAACAGAGGATGATGCAGGAGCTGTTTATCTCTTTAAAAGAGAATCAGATAGTATAGATGATATATCTTTGATAGCAAAACTAAGTGCAAGTAATGCAGGTAAAGAGGATTGGTTTGGTCACTCTCTCTCTATCGATGGAGATTATATAGTAGTTGGTGCTTATGGAGAAGATAGTGAAAATGATAATGCAGGAGCTGTTTATCTTTTTAAAAGAAAATCTGATGAGAAAAATGATACTTCACAAATATCGATGATACTTATTCATAACTCTAGGGATTTTGATTATTTTGGATATTCCGTTGATATTAGTGGAGATTATATTATTGCTGGTGCTTATGGTGAAGATACAACTGCTAATGGTGCAGGAACAACATATCTCTTTAAAAGAGAGTCCGATGATGAAGATGATGTAACACTTTTAAAAGCTATTCAAGTGAAAGAGCCTCATTCAAAAGATTATTTTGGAAAATCTGTTGCGATAGATGGAACATATATGATTATTGGAGCATATAGTGAAGATATAGATGAAAAAGTAGATGCTGGGGCAGTCTATCTTTTTAGAAGAGAGCTTAATGATGATACCGATATTATTCAAGTAGAAAAACTTCAAGCAAGAACTATACAAGAAAATGAATTTTTTGGAAGAGCAGTTGCACTGAGTAAAGATAATATAGCTATCGCTACAAAAAAACGACATAATGAGATAAATAGTTATATATTTGATATTGAACCTCTTGATAAGGTCTATTTTTATAATTCTGGTATCTCTAGTTATGATGAAAAGATGTCTGGTACACTTGTAAGTAAGTTTGATGCTCAAAGTCCTCGTAGTACAGAAATTAGTTTTTCTTTAAATGGTACAGATGATGAGCTTTTCAATTTTAAAGAAAACTCTTTACATTTTGATAAAGTTCCAGATTATGAGAAACCTCAAGATGGAGGGAGAGATAATAGTTATAAAGTGACTGTTCTAGCAACCGATGAATATGATAAAAAAGCATCTATGGAGATGGAAATTTTAGTAAAAAATAGATATTTTCTACACTCATCTAAAACTCAAGCAAAAAATCCAAATGCAGATGATGCTTTTGCTCAATCTATATCTGTAAGTGGTGATTATGTAGCTGTTGGTGTTCCTTATGATGATGGTTCAGCATTAGGTGCAGGGTGTGCTTATCTTTTCAAGAAGGATGATAATGGAGTGCTACAACAGATAGCTAAATTTAGAGCAGATGATGCTCAAGAGGATGATAACTTTGGTCACTCTATCTCTATTAGTGGAAACTATATAGTTGTTGGTGCTTATTTAGAAGATACGACAGATGAAAATGCTGGAACAGTTTATCTTTTTAAAAGAAAATCTGATGATAGAGATGATGTTCGTCAAATAGCAAAAATTCAAGCAGAAGATGCGGAAAAAGATGATTATTTTGGCTACTCTGTTGCAATAGATGGAAACTATATAGTTGTTGGTGCTTTTGGAGAAGATACTAAAGGTGAAGATGCTGGAACTGCCTATCTCTTTAGAAGAGAAACTGATAATAATAATGACTTTACACAGATAGCAAAACTTAATGCAGATGAAGCTACCAAAGGTGATTATTTTGGTTATTCTGTTGATATTAGTAAAAATTATTTAGTTATTGGTGCATATAAATATGAAGAAAACAATGATGATGACACTACTGATAATAGCGATGATGAAGAAAATGATGACGATGAGAGTGACGACGATACAAATGATAATAGTGATAATGACAATAGTGGAAATGGTGATGACAATGGAAATAGTGGTGATGATAATGGTGGGGGTAATAATGATAACTCAGGAGGAGGTAACTCCTATTATTCTATAAAAAGAGCTGGTACAAATAATAGTAGCTCTACAAATAGTATCAATACAGGTATAGCTTATCTATTTAAACGAAAAACTGATACTGAAAATGATACAAAACAGATAGCAAAATTTACTGCTGATGATGTTGAAAGTTATGATTATTTTGGAAAGTCTGTTGCTATTGATGATGATTATATTGTTGTTGGTGCATATAATGAAGATAATAACGATATAAATAATAGTGGTAGTGCCTATCTCTTTAAAAGAAAATCAGATAACGATGATGATGTTTCACAGATAGCAAAACTTAATGCTGATGATGCTAAAGAGGAAGATTGGTTCGGATATAGTATCGATATTAGTGGAGATTTTATCTCCGTTGGTTCTTATAAAAGTGATACTGTTGCCGAAGATAGTGGAGCAGTATATATTTTTAAACGAAAATCAGATAGTAAAAATGATGTAGAGCAAGTAGATAAAATTGAAGCTTATGATGGAGAAAAAAATGATTATTTTGGTTATGCTGTATCGATAGATAAAGATAATATTGCAGTTGGAGCATTTAAAGAAGATACAACAGAAGAAGATGCTGGAACTGCTTATCTATTTGTAAAAGATGAAAATGAAGAGGAGTAAAAAAGAGAGATGAAAATTATATGGATATTATTACTATTAGGGATAACTCTATTAGCTAAAAATGAAAAAACTTGTTATACAGTACAGTTACTTAGTGTGAAAAAAAATAGTGAAAATAGTAAAACTTTAGCAAAAAAGAGTTTTCCATCTTCATGTAAAGTGATGCACTTAAAACATTCTATTGCCGTTCGATGTGGTTGTTTTAGTAAAATGGATAGTGCAGAAGATGAGTTATATAAATTAGAAGATATTTTTACTGATGCTTCTATCACTACCACTTATGCAAAAAGATTTAAAACAAAACAAAAAAGAGTTAAAAATAAAAAACAAAACTCCAAAGAGAGCTGTCACTCTGTACAGATTTTTAAAAAGAAAAATACTCAAGAAACACGAGATATATTGACAACAATGAACTTTCCAAATAATTGCCAAGAGATGACAATAGGAAAATCTTTAGCGGTTCGATGTGGTTGCTATAAAACGAGAAAAGAGGCAAGAGTTGAAAGTTATATTTTAGAAGATGATTTTAAAAATCTTTCTTTAACAACAACCTACAAATATAAATTTGATAAAAGTACATTAAATCGTAACTCCAAACAGAAGCAAAGAGAGAAAAAAAGAAAAAAAGTATCTACAAAAACTTGTTATTCTGTTGAGATATTTAGAGCAAAAAATACACAAGAAAATATGGGGAAACTTCTTATGCAAGAGTTTCCTAGTAGCTGTATAAATATAGAGATAAAAGATAAACTCAGTATTCGTTGTGGATGTTATAATAATAAAAAAGATGTTATTGCTAGATACCATAAATTAAAAAAAGCATTTAAAAATTCTCGTATATCAAACACTTATGTAAATCGATTTAAGCTTTAACTTACTATTTTCAAAGCTGTATAAGCCTCTTGAAGTAGTTGAAATTTTTGTGTATAGTGTTCTAGCATATTTGGGTCTTCGTGAAATACTTTATCAGGATGATATACTTTCGTAAGTTTTTTATAACTTTTTTTAAGTGCATCTTGAGAAGCACCCACTGGACACTCTAAAATAGTATAAAAATGAATATTTTCATCATCTTTTTCTTCTTTTACTAAGTTCCCAAAACTAAAATTTGCAAAATCTGAATAGAGTTTACTCATAAAATGATTATCATATCTATATTGAATTTGATAATGTAAAATATGTCTTTTATTGAGAGTTCTTTCCAATCGACTTTTTGCTTTATAATCTGAAACATCAATGACAAGAGATATATCTGTACCTCTTTCTATATAGAGTTCAAGTTGTGAACGCATATAATTTAACACCCATAAATTTGGTTCATCGAGAGTGATTAAAACAATATTTTTATTATAGGCATAAAGATTTACTTTAATAACTTCAGGTTCATATATTCTATCTAACTCTATCTTTATAGGTTGTTTTCCATATCGTAACATAGAACGTAGAAAAAAATCATGTGAGAAATTATTTTGAGAAGCATGATGAACACTTAGTTGCTGTAAAAACTCTGTACGTATCTCATCTAAAGTCTCATTTCTAAAAACTAAAACAGCTTTTGGTAAAAAGAGCATACCACGAGCATGGTGATTTAAAAAATTTTTCATCCAAACACTATTGAGTGTTTGAAAATCTGTTGTAATAAGAATTAAATTATTTCGTAATACTATTTTCATATACACCTCGTTTTATATAGATTTTTATAAACTTAATAAAAGCAATTATAGTACCATAATATTATCATAAATAAAGTTTTTGTTCTTAAATTTTGCTATTAGATAGTTTTGAGTATAATTTCGAAAATAATCTGCTGTATTAAGCATAAGGATACTATCTTGCTCGAAAACATGAATGAAAAATGTGCAGTTGTCGGTATATTTGGTCATAAAGAAGCTTCAGAATTAGCTTACTTTTCTCTTCACTCTCTCCAACATCGTGGTCAAGAAGCAGCTGGTATAAGCTCTTCTGATGGAACGAAACTTCACACTATTAAAGACCGTGGTCTTGTTATGAAAGTTTTTGATGAGAATAAACTTGCAACTCTTCAGGGTGAAAGTGCGATAGGTCATACACGTTACTCAACGGCTGGTGATGATTCTATCTTAGATGCTCAACCCGTATTTGCTAGATATGATTTAGGTGAGATGGCTATTGTTCATAATGGTAACCTTACAAATGCTGAAGAGGTTCGTAATAAGTTAATCGAAAAAGGTGCTATTTTTCAAACTTTTATGGATACAGAAAATCTTATTCATCTTATCGCTAAAAGTTCAAAAGATAAACTTCTTGATAGAATTATAGATGCTGTTCAAAGAATAGAAGGTGCTTTTTCTTTAGTTTTTTTAAGTAGAACTAAGATGTTTGCTATGCGTGACCGTCATGGTTTTCGTCCTCTTAGTTTAGGTCGTTTACCAAATGGTGGTTATATTGTTGCAAGTGAGACTTGTGCTTTTGATTTAGTAGGTGCAGAGTTTATTCGTGATGTTGAACCAGGGGAACTTCTTATATTTGAAAAAGATAAAGCTCCTAAAAGTATTAAAGTTTTTGAAGCAACTCCCAAACATTGTATATTTGAATATGTATATTTTGCACGTCCAGATTCATCAGTATTTGGTCAATCTGTATATGAAGCAAGAAAAAATATGGGTAAAGAGTTATCTAAAATAGATCCTGTTGAAGCAGATATGGTTATTCCTGTTCCAGATGGTGGTGTTCCTTCTGCTATCGGTTATGCACAAGAGAGTGGTATCCCTTATGAGATGGGTATTATGAGAAATCATTATATTGGTCGTACTTTTATAGAACCTACTCAAAAGATGCGTGATCTGAAAGTAAAAATGAAACTTTCTCCTATGACAGATATTATTAAAGGTAAAAAAGTTATTGTTGTTGATGATTCTATCGTTCGTGGGACAACTTCAAGACGTATTATAAGAATGTTAAAAGAGGCTGGTGCAAAAGAGGTTCATATGAGAGTTTCTTCTCCTCCGACAACTGACCCCTGTTTTTATGGTGTAGATACTCCAAGTAAAGAGAACCTTATCGCTGCAAATATGACAAATCAAGAAATTTGTGATTATATCGAAGCTGACTCTTTAGCGTACCTTGATGAGGCATCACTTTTAAAAAGTGTTAATGCTAATGGTGAAGATAAATATTGTACTGCTTGTTTTACAGGTAAGTACGTAATTTAGGTTTATTTTGAAACAGATTTATACTTATGGGAACTATTTAAAAGATAAGTTTGGATGTAAAGTGTATAAAGTTGGGATAAATATCTCAGGTTTTACTTGTCCAAATATAGATGGTACAGTCGCAAAAGGTGGCTGTACTTTTTGTGAAAACGATTCGTTTAGTGCAAGTACAAACGAGATAAAAAATCTAAAAGGTTTTCATCTCAATTTAGACTCTAAAGAGAACCCTTTTTTAGAGAAACAACTTCTACAATTAGAAAATCAATTTAATGAACTCTCAAAAATACAAAAAGAAAAATATGGAGCTGAAAAGTTTTTAGTCTATTTTCAATCTTTTACAAATACTTATGCACCTTTTGAAACACTCAAAGCTCTTTATGATAAAGCACTCTCTTTTGAAAATGTAGTGGGTCTAAGTATAGGCACACGTTCAGATAGTATCACAGATGAAACATTAGAGTATCTAGCAGAGTTAAATAAAACAAAAGAGATATGGATAGAGTTCGGTATCCAATCTGTATATGATACAACTCTTGATAAGATAAATCGTGGTCATAGTAGCGATAATGTTAAAGAGTGGATTATAAAATCTAAAGAGGCTGGTTTACATGTATGTGGACATCTAATATTTGGTCTTCCAGATGAAGATGAAGCTATGATGTTAGAAACATCTAAACAAGCCTATGAATGGGGAATAGACTCTGTAAAATACCATCCTCTTTATGTTGTAAAACGAACAGCTTTAGGAAATGATTTTATAAGTGGTAAATTTATACCTATTAGTGAAGAGGATTATCTTAAAGTATTAGTAAAATCTATACAGATGAAACCTCAAGATGTTTCAGTACAACGAGTAACAGCAGGTATAGATGATGATTCACTTTTAGCTCCTCTTTGGTGTAGAGATAAAAATGAACAGATTAGGAATATTAATAGAGCTTTAAAAGTGATTGGGATTAAATATTAAAATTAGAATTCTCTACAAAGTCATTTTTAGAGATATTTTTGAGTAATAATTTAAAATCTTCACTACTATAAAGAGCTAAACTTTTATCTTTTAAATTGAGAAGCTCTTTAGAAAAACCTCTTTTTGAAAAGAAAATCATCTGTGTTGGCTTTATCGCAAGTTTTTCACATTTATCTTGTAGTTTATGAAACTCTTTTTTATTAATTTTATGATTTTTCCATTTACACTCTCCAATAAATATCTCATTTTTATCAGTAATAGTTAGTATATCTATCTCTATGTTAGCATCCCAATAACTACCAGAACTTTGAATTTGTGCATCTCGTATATGGTAGTTAAGCAGTATAGAAGATAGCTCTTCAAAAAGAAGACTTGTATAACTGTTTTGTTTCTCTTGAAAATTTTTCTTAAAATTATTATATTCTTGTTTCTCTATCTCTCTTTGATATGGTGTAATAAAGTAAAACCAAAAACGTATAAATGGAAGATTGAAACGGACTTTATCTGAAATCCTATGGCGTGCTATCTCTCTTTTTAACTTCTCATTTGGATTTGATTTTTGAGCAGGTTTTTCTCTTGAATACTCTAAATTTATAATCCCTTGTTCTTGAAGATAATTTAGAGAAGCACCACCATTACCATTGTTAAGACCAGCTCTATTAAAGGCAGAAAAGATACGTCTATCTCCTATCGCTAAAGAGTGAAGAAGACGTCTGTTTTCCTCTTGACATAGAGTCATCTCTTGCATCTTTTGATGTAACAAATCAAATTTTTTAAAAATAAGTTCCTCTATAAGTACAATCAACGGTTGAGAGGTATCTATCTCCCATCCTAAACCACCAAAGATAGAGAAATACTCTATAAGTATCTCCATATCATCAGGATAGTTTCTTACATAAAATGAACGAAATTGTTCTAATAAATTAGCAGATAACAATGCTTTTAATCTCTGTCATCTCTTCAATAGCAAATTTAGGACCTTCACGTCCAACACCACTTAATTTTACTCCACCATATGGTTGAATATCAAAACGAAGTGTTGGCATATCATTTATAACAATTCCTCCAGCATCTAACTCTGCAATCGCTCGTTGCATAAGAGAGAGTTCATTAGTAAAAACTGAAAACTGTAAACCGTAGGGAGAGTTGTTCATACGAGGTAAAGCATCATCAAAATTTTCTACTTTTACAAGACTTACTATCGGAGCAAATACCTCTTCACATACGATAGCCATATCATCTGTTACATCTGCCATCACACAAGGGTGAAACATACGACCATCACTCTTAACAGGTAGCAATGCTTTTGCACCCTCTTTTATAGCACTCTCAACCCAAGAAGTTGCACGAGAAACAGCATCATCATCTATGAGTGGACCCATAAAAGTTTTATCATTATAGGGAGAACCAACAACTAGTTTTGCAGTTTCTTCTGCCATCTTCTGTGCAAACTCATCATAGATATCTGTATGCACATAGATACGTTGTAAAGAGATACATACTTGACCAGAGTTTACAAATGCCCCTAACACACAGCGCTCTGCAGAAAGAGATAAATCAGCAGTTTTTGAGATATAAGTTGCTGCATTTCCACCTAATTCTAAACTTACTTTCTTAATTCCAGCCGATTTAGTGATAATATTTCCAACAGGAACAGAACCTGTAAAGCTTATAACTCTTGGAATATCTGAAGAGATAAGAGCTGAACCTACTTCTGCATCACCATACACAACACTTAAAGCATCTTTTATAGCATACTCACTCTCTATGAAAAGTTTAGCAAACTTGTAAGCTGTTAAAGGGGCTTCAGGAGTCGGTTTTAACACTACGGTATTTCCTGCTACAAGAGCTGGGGCAAGTTTATGTGCTACAAGGTTAAGAGGAAAGTTAAAAGGAGTGATAGCAACAACAACACCAGCAGGTTCACGAGTAAAAAAAGCAGTTGTTTTTTTACCACTTGGCATAGCATCGGTGTTGATAGTTTCTCCGTGCATCGTACGCATAGTTTCAGCTGAGAGTGTAACAGTTTCGATACAACGCTCCACCTCTACACGAGCAAAAGCGATAGGTTTTCCAACTTCATCGGTAATAGTTTGTGCTATATCCTCTTTCTGTTGGCGAAGTTTTGAAGCAACATCTAAAAGCCAGTTACATCGTTGTGCTAAAGTTGATTTTTTTGCATCTTTTGTCGCTAATTGTGCTATTTTTAAAGCTTTTTTTGCATCTTCTGTATCACAGATAGGGGCAGTTGAAACTACTTTAGCATCATAGGGACTTTTTCTTTGGGTATGGTTTTGTGTGTCGGATTGTGTTGAACCGAAAAATATCTTCGCTTGCATAAAAATTCTCCAAAATTATAATTGAAAAATTATATCATTTATTTGAATTTTTTGGTAAGATTTCAGCAGTTTAAGAAGTTTGCAGTGGGAGGGTGCGTCAACACCCGTTCAAACCACAAAACCAACTTTAAAGGAGGTTTAAGATGAAGCATAATTTCATCCAACTTCTTGGGGTAATTGTAGCAATTATTAATTTAATTGTCAATATCCTAAGATATGTAAACTCCTAAAAGTTGTTTGCAACTCCCTCCTTTTGAGGGAGATTAATTCTCTTCTCTCAAAAATCTAACACTTTCAACATCTAAATGTGTCTTGTGAGCAATAGTTTCATCATCTAAAACATCAAGTAAATTTTTTGCTATCTCAAGTTGTTTTCTTCTTTCACCCTCCTCAACTCCTTTTTTTTATGCCTTGCTCTATACCTTTTTTCATCCCTTTTCTCTCAGCAGTTCTAAGAGCATTTATCTCATCAAACTCTTTTATACTCATATACTCATATACCTCTAACTCTTTAGTATCCCAAGTTGTTTGTGTTGCTATACTAAAAGCTTCATTGAACTCTTCTATCTCTTTATATGATTGAGGAATAACTGTTAAATCTTGAGCATTTTGTAAAAAATATATCCATTTATCTAAAATAGTTTTCAACTCATCTAACTCTTTAGTAAACTTTGGAAGTTCTATAAAACTAAATTCAAAATCATCTAAATCTTGTTTATTTGTCTCTTGATTGATTATAAGATGTCTTGATATATAATTTTTATTGTCAAATATATTAAAGTTCAATATACCTATAAAGTAAACTTTTTTTAACTTTGTATAATTATTTCCTTTTGGAAGTTGTGAGATATATGCTTTAGATGTATAGTAAAGGCTTCGTTTTGTAAAATCTCCTAAATCTTTTTTTTGCATCTCAACTATAAAAGTATATCCATCTTTATTTGTTGCTTTTATATCAAGAATAGTCTCTTTAAGTTCTGGTATTTTTGGTACTTGATAGGGATTTGTTAGTGAAATATCAACTATAACTTTATTCTCTTTAAAATCTAACACAGAGTTCAAAAAAGAGATAAGTATACCTTTATGATTTTCATCTCCAAATATCTTTTTAAAAGCTAAATCATTTTTTGGGTCGGCAAACTGCATAAATAAATCCTTGTTTTTATAATGTAATATTATCTATATAGGAGATAGTATCAGGTGTAACAATAATGCCGTCATACTGAAAATCATTTTGATAACGATGTTTTTTAATATAAACAGCACTTGTTCTGATTATTTTTCTAATTTTTGCGGGGGTAATGTTTTGAACAGCTAACTCATAGTCAACTCCACTCTTCACCTCTATAAAGTGAAGAGTATCGTTTTTGGAGGCTATAATATCTATCTCACCAAAGCGAGAGTAGAAGTTTTGTTCTATGATTTTAAAACCATTTTCAGAGAGAAATATAACAGCTTTTTGTTCTGCTATATCCCCTTTGGCTCTGCTCATAATTTTTTATACTATTCTAATCATAATAGGAGTAGAGTTCACAAAATCAAGAGATTCTAACTCACTCATCATATCTTGAATATCTTTTTCAACTGCGATATGAGTAGAGATTAAAAGATTTGCTGAATTTTCACTTGTTGGACGTTGAAGCATAGTTTCAATAGAAATATTTTTATCTTCAAATATTTTAGTAACACGAGCTAAAACACCTGCTTTATCAGATACATTAATACGAAGATAATATTTAGACTCTATCTTATCAGTAGATTTAAGAGTAAGTTTACCCTCCATTGGTTTGTCAAATCCTAACATCGGAGCAGATTTTCCACTTCTTGCAATGTCGATAATATTTGCAACAACAGCACTTGCAGTAGCATCTCCACCAGCACCAGGTCCATAGTAAAGTGTTTCTCCAACTTTATCACCGATAACAGAGATACCATTCATAACACCATCTATTTTTGCTATCATCTCCTCTTGTTTGATTAAACAAGCATGAACACGAAGCTCTACCTCATTTGCATCTTTTTTTGCAATTCCTAGAAGTTTTATAGCATACCCAAACTCTTTAGCAAATGCTATATCATCTTGAGTAACATTTTCAATACCCTCTATCAAAATATCTTCAGGTTTTGCATCTATACCATAAGCGATAGAAGCAAGTATTAGAAGTTTATGTGCAGCATCATAACCACCAACATCAAAAGATGGATCAGCTTCAGCATATCCTAAATCTTGAGACTCTTTAAGGATTGCATCATAAGCCACACCCTCATTTGTCATCTTTGTCATCATATAGTTACAAGTACCATTCATAATACCCATAATAGATTCTATATGGTTAGCTGATAAACCATCACGAAGTGCATTAATGATAGGGATACCACCAGCAACAGAAGCTTCATACTCAAATGCTATATCTTTTGCTAAAGTTTGAAGCTCATAACGATGATATGCTAAAAGTGCTTTGTTTGCAGTTACAACAGCTTTTCCACTTTTTAAAGCTCGTTTCACAACTTCAAAAGGCTCTTCTACTCCACCCATAAGTTCTACAACTATATCTATCTCATTATCGTTTAAAATATCATCTACATTATCTGTAATAACAATATCTAAACCTCTATCTTTTGCTAAGTTTTTAACTACACCACTTTTAACAGTTATATCAACACCAGCACGAGCTGAGATAACATCTGCATTATCTTTTAATATATTTGCTACACTTGTTCCTACTGTTCCTACACCAATTATTCCAACTTTTATCATTTTGTGAGCTCCAACTTTTACTTTAAAATTTATTATTTTTTGTATTATAGCTTTAATTCAAAACAATAATATAAATAACTAGCACTTCTTTTCCTTGTAATCATTATGTAATCAATTATTGTGCAATTTTTGCTACAATAATCCCATGAATACAACAACAATACTAATAGTAGAAGATGAAGAAGATATTTTAGATTTAATGGAATACACTCTATCAAAAGAGGGTTACGATGTTATTACTTGTGTTGATACATCAAATATTAGAGATATTCTTAATGAAGAGGATATCTCACTTATTCTTATGGATAGAAACCTTTCTGGAATGGAAGGTAGTGTCTATATTTCTAAACTTAGAACAGATGGCTACAATCAACCTGTTATATATGTGAGTGCTAAAGACTCTCCAAATGATATTCTTGATGGTTTTGAGAGTGGTGGTGATGATTATATAACAAAACCTTTTAACCTTAATGAACTAAGGGCTAGAGTTAAAGCTCTTATTCGTAGAACTCAGAAAATTGTAGATGTTATTAAGTATAAAGATATTTCATATAAACTTAGTAATAAAACATTTTATATCGAAGATAAAGAGATAAAGCTTACACATCTTGAACATGACCTTTTTTTAGAGTTTATAAAAAATCCAAATATACTTTTAAGTAGAGAGCTTTTACTTACAAATGTATGGAAAGATAGTATAAATAAACAAGTAAAGACAGTTAATGTAGCTATAAAAAGATTAAAAAAAAATATTGACCCTGATGGAGTCAAAAATTATATTCAAGCAGTTCGAGGAGAGGGATATATTTTTGGGTAAAAAATACAAAACCTATCTCAAGTAGGTTTTGTATAAAACAGGAATAATATAAAATTAACTCTTTAAAATTCTACCAATGAACTTCAGCAGTAATCATAGCTGAATTATAATCTTTGGAATCATTCGCTCCTTCTATATAATAAGATTGACCTGTTGCTAACCATTTAATATTTTTATTTTGTTGCCAAGCCATACCATAAATCATATTGTTTTCAACATCACCAACTATACCAGAAGTTGAATTCTCATTTTCCCAATTATCGTAACGACCGATTACAGAAAATTCTTTCTTTTGCCCAAAACGGTATACTCCATTTAGAGAATATCCTTGTCCATTAAAAGCTGTTTCATCTTTTTTATTATTTTCAGACATAATATATTGAGCAGATATTAAAAAAGATGGCATATTATAAACTGTATGTAAACCATAAATTTTATAAGTTTCACCTGCATTAGCAGAGTTGTCCATATTGTATTGACCAAAGAATGAAGCGTCAAAGTATGTATCTTTTATAGCTTTTCTTTTTAATGTACCATTACCCATAATAGCAGCAGTAAGTCTCCACTCAGCAGAAACACCATCGCCTATATTGTCATCAACTTTATCATCATCTGTGTAACTATTTTTACCATGGTAACCCTCACCATTAAAGATACCCACTTCTGAAGTAAAATATGGAGTTTTTGTTTTAAAGTTAAAACCTAAATCTGAAGAGTTTGTTAAGTGACCAGCTTCACTAGCTTCTGCAAAAACTTTAGATATAGAACGAGACAACCAACCTTGATGCTCTTCGTAATCTATCCAAGGACGATGAACCATACCAAATTCAACACCAGTATTTGCTAAAACATCAGCTAAATATATATAAGCATATTTTGCATAAACATCTGCATGGTCATCATGCTTTGCTGTATATTCAGTATCTAAAGTAACACGTAGGTATGATTTTGGATTTTCTAAAAGATATGCTTTTACTTGTAAATAGTTTCGACGAACTTCAAAGTTATTTGTAGCTGACCCTTCTCTCATATCTTTTTGAGTAAAACCTAAATAGTGAACACCACTAAATTTAAGCTTAGAAGCATGAGCAAATACAGGTGTAGATGTATCATTAGCAGTTGCATTTAATGTACTAAGTGTCATAAAAGCAATAGCTGATAAAATGATTTTTTTCATTTTTTTATTCCTTATTTTTTTCATTTGTTAAGGTAATTTTATTAAAAAGAGGTTACATATTGGTTACAGAAAGATTAAAAAATTATAAACTCTTAATCTTTCACAAGATACAATAGGAATAATAAAAAAAAGGATTAGAGATGAAAAATTATATTTTAAAAAACTCAATGTTGTCACTTGCAACAATAGTTGTTCTTGGGGCTACTGGTTGTAGTGATGGGAATGATTCAAATTCAAATTCAAATACAGAAATAGAAGAGGTAATACCTGTAAAAACAGAGGTATTAAGTGGTAATGTTAATTTAGCAGACAATACAGCAAAAAAAGCGATAGCAAAAAGTATAGCAAGAGCAGATGCACTAGAAAAGTTTAAATGTGGAACAAGTGCAATGGTACAGTTATATGCTATTGATGATACACAATATGAAAAACCTCTATTGAAAGAAGCGATAGAAGTAAATCATACAAACTGTGCATTTAGTATCAATGATACAGATTTTGTAGATGAAAATAGTTCTTCATCTGATAATCAATACTTAATTAGAACTCTTATCCAAGATGGTAATAAAACAGTAGAACTTTCAGCTACAAAGCTTTCGGAAGGTGTTGAAGTTGGTGTAGTTGACCCTATTGCTACTTTAATAAAAGAGCGTTTTAGTGTTGTTATTGCTGAAGTAAAAGAGAGTATGGGTAAACTAGAATCATTAGGTGTTACTGCTGATTCTATTGTAACTGCTATTGAAAATATTATTGCAGATTTTGAGAAAAACCTTGATAATACAGTAGCAAATCTAAAAGAAGATATTGCTTCTGGTAAAGTTACAATAGATACAACAATGTTTGAAACAACAGAAACATTAGATACTCAAGTAACAGAAGCACAACTGAAAGAGCGTACAGAAAAGGTAAATTCTGTTGTAAAAACATTTGAAACTTCTTCTGCATCAACTACATTTACGATGTTAGAAAGTTCTATGAAGAGAGAGCAATTAGATAATGTAACTATTACAAAAGATACTTTAAGAACTGCACTTACTCCTGCTATTGCTGAGATTAAATATGGTGTGATTGAAAGTTTTGTAAAAATAGGGCTTAATGTTCATGATGGACAGGGTAATTTAATAGTTTTTATTCCTATACAAGAGAGTAGAAAGGGTGAGCTTCCTGGTAAAATGTATCAGTTAAGTTATTCACTATTAGAAGATGGTGTTACAAAAATAGAGTCTATCGGAGACGATTTTCAGATAAGAGTTATAAATCCAAAAACTGATTTAAATCAACTTAATGGAAATGAAGATTGGTATAGAAATATTCAAGAAAATAATATTGTAATTCCATCTGCTGTAATTGATGCAATGATAGTTGCAAAAGACCATACTATTACTATGCAAGAGTTAGGAAAAGCTTTAGATAAAGCTTTAGGGAATGATGGCTCAACAGATCTATTTGAAAAAACAAAACTATATACTACTGCTATGAATGATAGTGTTGAAGTATCTGTTGAAAATATTGTAAATGTATTTAAAGATGATTTCTTAAAACGAAGTTTTGCACAACTACTATGGGAAGAGATAGATACTATTTTCAACTCTTTTAATGGTGAAAATAAAGAGCAGTTAGTCGCAGATATATTAAATATACCTTTTATAGTGCAAGGTGATGAAAACTCTACTACATTTTTAGAAAGACTTGGTGAAAATTCAGATTCTATCGATTTTATAGTAGATAAATTAGAGTCAAGTTTATCAAGTGGTATCCCTGTATCTGATTCAAATGATTCTATGTTACAGTTTAAAACAGGTACAACTATTACAGCTAACTCATCTATGAAACCTTTAGCATCTCTTGCTATGATAGACCTTTTTATGGAAGCAAAAGGTTCGGAAGAGGAGATTGTATTTGAACCTACACCATTAAGTGATATGTTTGGTTGGTTATTTAATAGTGAAGATAACGATATAGATATTGCACAATTTAATGAGACTAAAATATGGTCATTTAATGATATGGAAGATGAACAAGTAGAAGGTGATACTCCAAAGAAAACAGCACCAAAACGAAAAGCACAACCTTCATCTGAAGCTGAAGAGGAGAGAGGAGAGTTGACACTTGAAGAGGAAGCTCAAAAAGAGACAGAGATTGTTATGTCACTTATTAAAGTAATTACTGGAAATGATGATATAAAAATTGAAAGAAACTTTAAAAGTATGAATGCTGAGTTTGCAAAAACTATGCAAAAATTAGATATGAAATCTTCTAACGCATTTAATTTTGAAACAGAATTTAGAGGGAATATCACTGATTTTGGAGATGCAGAGACTCAAGAAACTGCAGTAACTTTTATGTTAAGAAACTTTAATAATCAAACTGCAATTTTAGATGAAAATGATACTCTTCTTTTAGCACCTGTTTTTGTAAATCAAGAAACTTACGAACGAACAACATTCATGGAAAATAATGTAACGGTACATTTTAATGTAGAAACACAGAAATATGAAATAGATAGTATAGAGATTTATAATCCTGAGATTAGATTTGATGAGAGTGCTACTGTAACGGAAGAGGGTCAATTTATCTCTGATAATGATTTTGAACTTATTTTAGTGAAGTCTGATGGAACAAGAATGCAAATAGCAACATTCCCACTTTTTCCAATTCCAAATAATGATTTAGATATGCCTTTTTATTATGACAGTGAGATTAGATATTCAATTATGCCAGATTTTAGAGTTCACGATGAGGCTGATGATAGTTCAATGACATCAACAACTGAATCAGATGAATCGGGATATAATATGTTTGTTGAGCATCAATACCTTGAAGACTCATCAAATGTTTTCTTTCCTCAAATTACAAAAACAGATGGTGTAGATGTTGGTGAGAACCTTTTCTCTTATGATATAGGTACAAAAGTATTTACAAAAGTATTTACTAAAAATCTGATTGCTGGTGTTGTAAGTGATGCTGCTACCATGACTATCACTCTTTTAAATAGAGATTATGAAGATGATGGTTCTACTCCAGTTGAGATAGAAACTATCGATTTAAATGGAGATGTTAGAGAGGGTGCAAGATTAGAGTTAGCTCTTTCAGGTCCTCAAATAGAGACACAAACAGTTAAAATGGATATTTTATATATTGGTGAAAGTGGTCAAGTTGAGTATGAACTTTATAAAGAGGTGACATCTATAACAGATGAGTATTACCTTCCTTATGAGAGAGTTCCATTTAATCCTCTAAACTCTTATGGAGTATTTAGTAATGATTTGTTGGTAGATAAAATATATTATTTAGCTATCAAACCTTTAGACCCTAACACTCCGCCATATCTTGCTAAAGTTGAATTTAATGGTGATGGTGAAATAGTTTGGAATAAAAATGGTGAAGAAACTAGAGAAAAGTATGCTATTGTTGATGGTAGTTTAGAGATATATAATGAAGATGGTTCTCTTTCAGAGAAAGTGGCTATTCAAGGAAAAGATATAGATGGTTCAAAACTAGCTGTTAAAATCTTTGATGATAAAAACAATCAACGTGCCGAGAGTTTAATGTTTGAAACTGTTGAGGCAAGAGATAGTTTTATTGAAAAAAATATGAATAAAGATGATATTAAAGATATCGAGTATGATATAGAAAATATCCTTTTTGTAGGAACACTTCCTAATGAAGCAGGTCCATTAGCTGGAACAGAAGTAAATGTAAAAGTATTCAATGATGGCTCTTTATCTGGAAGTATAGGTAGTGATATTATGATTAATGGTCAAGTAAATGAAGATGGAACTATTAAATCAGAATCGATAATAATTGCAACAAAAGAAGTTGTAGCAAACTGTACAGGAACAATAGACCCTAATACAGGTATTGTAACTATAAATGCAGTTCCAACAATAGCAGGGAGTGAACCATTTACTTATACTTTAACACAACAAAAAGAGTTTATGAATGAAACAGACTCTGAACCTGATGTAGAAATAGATGAAACAGATTCTATAATTAATGGTTATGACCTTTCTGTTGTAATTGATAATATTACTTATAATAAAGATAATAAAGAGGGTCTTATTACATATACTCTTTATAATAATGGAGATGAAAGTTTTCCTTTAAAAAGTGATTATATTCTTGGAAATGAAGTTGATGTAGATTTTTATTCTGGTTTAACAACTGAATATACAGAAGAAAGAAGTGATGGTTTTGGTTCAATAGTTACAATGGACTTTTTTCTTGCATATAATAAGTCAGATATACTTAATGAATTAGATGCAGGTGGAAATATTCAACGTACACGTACATTTAGTGATTTAGCATGGCATGAAGATAAATATATGTATGCTAAAGTATCTGCAAAAATAAATGCTGATAGTGAAGGAAAAAATGCTGAAGATTTAGATACAAATCTTCAAAATAATATAGATATTAAAGAAATTATTTTTGAATAAATAAAACTATTATTCCCAACTTTTCGTTGGGAATAGTACACTCCCCTATAAAATCTTTCTAAATTACGCTATTATCTCCCTATATTTATATTAGGATTTTTATGTCATTCAATTCACTTCAACTTTCAGCACCATTACTTAAAGCTATCAAAGAACAGGGTTACGATAAACCTACACCTATTCAAGAGCAATCTATTCCTATCATCTTAGCGAAAAAAGATATTTTAGCTGGTGCGCAAACTGGAACAGGAAAAACTGCTAGTTTTACTCTTCCTATGCTCGAACTTCTTCATCGTGCAAAACCATCTAAAGATAAAAAAGCTCACCATGTAAAAGCACTTATATTAACACCTACTAGAGAACTAGCAACACAAGTTGAAGAGAGTGTTCGTACTTATGGAAAACATCTTCCTTACAAATCAGCTGTAATATTTGGTGGTGTAAAGATAAACCCTCAAATAACAAAACTTCGTAATGGAGTAGATATAGTTGTTGCAACACCAGGACGTTTACTTGACCATATTTCTCAAAAAACTATCAATCTTTCTAAAGTAGATTTTTTAATCCTTGATGAAGCAGATAGAATGTTAGATATGGGATTTGTAAATGATATTAAAAAAGTGATAGCTGTATTGCCAAAAGAGCGTCAAACTCTTCTTTTTTCAGCAACATATTCTGATGCTATTAAAAAATTGTCAGAAAGTTTTTTACGTTCTCCTGCTCTTGTTGAGGTAGCTCGTAGAAATACTTCAAGTGAGATAGTGCAACAAGCTGTATACCATGTTGATAAAACACGTAAAAAAGAGCTTCTTACTCATCTTATCAATAAAGAAAATTGGAAACAAGTTCTTGTATTTACTCGTACAAAACATGGTGCAAATCGTTTAAGTGGGCAACTAGATAAAGATGGTATCAGTTCTGCTGCTATCCATGGAAACAAAAGTCAAAATGCTAGAACTAAAGCATTAGCAGATTTTAAAGAGGGAAAAATAAGAGTTCTTGTAGCAACAGATATAGCAGCAAGAGGGATAGATATAGACCAACTTCCTCATGTAGTAAACTATGAACTTCCAAATGTTAGTGAAGATTATGTACATCGTATAGGACGTACTGGTCGTGCTGGAAATGAGGGTGAAGCTATCTCTTTAGTATGTGTGGATGAAGATGAATTTTTAAGAAATATAGAAAAACTGATAAAAAAAGATATACCAAAAGTATGGGAAAAAGGGTTTAAACCAGACCCATCAATACAACCAGAACCTATAAATATGGGTGGTAACCGTGGAGCAAGAAATAAACCTCGCGGTGGTGGAAATAATAGAAGAAGACGATAAAATTTTATAATGAATAGCTTAAGTATACGTTTAATATCTATTTTCATTTTTATTATTTTTACGATTATTTTACTCATTTGGAATGACTACACTATTTCAGCACAGATGGAGTCTCGACATCATACACTTATGAAGATGAAAAATTTTCAAGTGGAACTTTTACAGATGCGTCGTGCTGAAAAAGATTTCTTTTTACGTAAAGAGTTAAAATATTATAATAAATTCATCGCTCTTTCTCACTCTATGCAAAAGCAACTGAATGAGAAAAGTTTGAAAGAGGATTTAAAAAACTATACTCAAAGCTTTATAAAAATCACCCACTATATATATGAGATTGGGGTAGATGAAGATGATGGGTTACGAGGTAAATTCCGAGAGGAAGCTCATAACTTAGAGTCTCAATATCAGCAAGAAGATAATCAACAAAACTTACTAGACTTACTACAACTTAGAAGAGATGAGAAAGATTTTTTATTACGTAAAAATATAAAATATCTTCTTGCTCAACAGCAATCATTTAAAACTTTAAGAGCAAAAACTACTCATAAACAGTTTTTAAAGGATTTAGATAACTATCAAAAAATATTTTTAGAACTTACTGAGAAGATGAAGATAATAGGTTTAACAGAAAAACTAGGGTTAACTCTTATTATGAGAGATAGTGCTCATAAAATTGAGAATAATTTGAATGGTTATATCTCTAAATCGATGCCTATTATGGAGGAGGAGTTAGATAGTTTATCAAATAGTAAATACTACATATATATATTATTAGTAGTTTTTTTTATTGTTATCTTTATTATAATTATTAAACCTATATATGACTCTTTTCTTGTCTTTCAACACTTTTTTAAAAATTTCAAAGATGCACATGAGAGAATAGATAGTAATAAACTTAAATTTAAAGAACTTAAATCGGTAGCTCAAACACTTAATACTATGCTCAGAGCCAGAGAGTCGATAGAAAAAGATTTGATACAATCACGAGATGAAGCGATAAAACTTCAAAAAGTAAAAGAGCAATTTTTAACAAATATGGGTCATGAACTCAGAACACCTCTCAATGCTGTTATAGGTTTTAGTTCTATATTAAAAGTGAAGCTACCCTCTGAAGCTAAAAATATAGAACCTATTTTAAAAAGTTCTCAACATCTTCTTAATATTATTAACGATATTTTAGATATTTCAAAAATAGGAAGTGGAACATTTATTGTTAACCATGATATTTTTAATTTTATGCAAAATTTAGAGATAACTTTAAATAAGTTTCAAACAACTATAAAAAGTAAAAATATAAATTTTATTGTAAACTCCACGATAGATAACGATTTTTATTTTAATGGTGACTGGTTACGTATCTCGAAAGTTATCTCTATTTTACTTTCAAATGCTTTTAAATTTACTTATGAAGAGGGAAGAGTATCACTAGAAATCTCTTTTCATAAAGGAGTTTTAACTGTTATCGTTACAGATAATGGTATTGGTATCTCTGATAGGATGCAAAAAAAGATATTTCAAGCTTTTGAACAGGCTGATTTAAGTAGAACAAAAGAGTATGGAGGAGTTGGTCTTGGATTGGCTATCTCTCATGCTATTGCTAAAATTATGAATGGAAAAATTGGAGTAGAGAGTAGAGAGGGTGAGGGAAGTCGTTTTATATTTGAGATAGAGATAGAGCGTGTTGATAAACCTCAAGAGGTAGTTATAGAGGATGATATAACAGAAGATAGTATCTCTGCTCATATTTTGATTGTTGAAGATAATAAAACAAATCAATTACTTTTATCTATACTTCTTGATGATGTTGATATCACTTATGAGATAGCAAATGATGGACTAGAAGCGGTCGAGATGTATGAAGATGGTAAATATGATATAGTTCTTATGGATGAAAATATGCCAAATATGAATGGTGTAGATGCGATGTTAAAGATTAGAGCAGAGCATAAAAATGTTGTCCCTATCATCGCAGTTACAGCAAATGTGATGAAAGGGGATGAACAGAGATTACTAGATATTGGAATGGATGGCTTTGTGCCTAAACCGATAGATAATGATGAGTTAATAGCAACTATTGTTTCATCTCTTAAAGCTTAACTAACTTCACTCCATCTTCTAAAAGATAACAGATATATCCTTCAACATTATTGTTGTTGGTTATCTTTTTTATCGCATCTACATAATAATGAACTTGTTTATGATGATGCTTTGAATAGCTTATAGAACTTTTATAATCTATAACACTCCAAATACCAGACCTATTTTCAACTAAAAGGTCAATATAACGAAGATTATCTTTGTATTTGATAGCTTTTTCTTTATAATAATCCCCATCTACTAACGATAAAAACTCTTGATGATTTAAAAGATTTTCAACTCTTTTTTCTATATCTTCTATTTCAGAAAGCTCAAGAGAGTAACCATATTTATTTATCATCATATCTTTGGCATCGGCTACACTTGAGAGAGTGAAATCTCCTAACATCTCTAACATATAGTGCATCGCTAAACCAAAGTTTATAGATTGAAAATCTTCATCATCTCTCTCCTCTAAGGCTAAAATCTCACTTTGTGTTCCATAGTAAAATGGTTTATATTCTAAAGGTTTATAATCCGCTTTAATTACTATATCTTTGGGTGTTTGACAAATTAACTGACCAAAAAAACCTTTTTCTAACTCTAAAATATCAAAAACAGAATCTTTTGGTTTCTTTACAATAAAAAGATTCTCTCTTGCACGTGTAAAAGCAACATAAAGAGCATTAAGACTATCTTCGGACACAAGTTGTTTCTCTTTTATAAGTGCTTCTGAATAGTTGTTATCTAAACTATCACGCCCTTTTATGCGAAGATAAACATTTTCTAAACTGATATTATCATACTCATAAATTATAGCATCTCTTGCTGGAGGAGCTTTTTTAAGTCTATCCATAACTATAACATGCTCATACTCTAAACCTTTAGATTTATGAACAGTTAGTACACGAACACCACTTAAGTCAGATGCAGCAGCCGATATATCTAAACGCTCATACTCAAAAAGAAGAGATTCTATATCGTTATATTTTCCTATCGCATTTAAAAAACGGATAAGATGAAAATCGTTTTGAAAAAGACCATAATAGTTGATAGCTTTTTTAACAATATCAAAAAGGCTATTATTGTTAAAATTGACTCTATTTATAGGTTGAATATTTTGGTTTATAAGTGCAAAAAAGTTATGTTTATATATCTCTTCATTAAAATAGAGATATTTCAGATACTCCAAAACTGCTTTAACACTTTTTTGATTTATCAGTTTAGTTGTTGTTTCTGTTACAACCTCTATCTTTTGCTCTTGAAGTACCTGCTTTATAGCTTCACCATCTCCATTAGTTGCACAAAGTATAGCTATCTCATTAAGGTCAGCACCAAGCTCTATAACTCTTTTTACCTGCTTTAAACTCTCTTCTAAAGGTTCTTCACTCTCTATAACTTCAACATAACCATTATCTGCTTCTGCTCTTACTTTTTGATGAGTATAGTTTTTTATTTTTGTATCAAAACTTCTATTTACAAACTCTATCACCTCTCTTTGAGAGCGATAATTTGTCAAAAGTTGTTCAACTTCTGTTCGTTGTTCCTCTTTTACACTATCAAAAAGAGCCGATACTCCTCCACGAAAACGGTAGATAGATTGTTTTACATCGCCTACAAAAAAGAAACTCCCATCATCAAAAACACCATTTCCTGAAGTTATCTCCTCTATAAGTGGTTTTAAAATCTCATATTGTAAAATACTTGTATCTTGAAACTCATCAAGTAAAATATGTTCTATATTTGCATCAAGTCTAAAATATAAAAACTCACTATCAACACGCTCTTTTAAAAGATAGTGAACTAAAACAGTTACATCATTAAAGGAGAGTTCACTATCGTTACTGTAAAGTGCTTTTTTAGATTTTTCATAGATTGTTACAAGTTCATTGAGTGCATAAAAGAAGTTTTGCTCTTTTGCATTATGGTATGCTTTAATAGCATTTTGAATATTTACAAGATGAATATCCATATCTGGAGTGTAGCATTTTGAGAAGGTTCTATAATCTAATGACTCTCTACTTAACCAACTTTTAGATATTAAATCTTCAAAATCTTCTATAAGTATAGATTTTTTGACAGTAGCTGAAGCTTTATCACATCTATCTACTATCGCTTTAAGAAGTGCTAACTCTTTCATCGCCTCCTCTTCAAATCTCCAAAAGGGTTGCTTTGTAAATTTTAGATGAGAAAGTTCCTGTTTTTTTGTATAGAACTCATCAAGAAGAGCAAATATATCACTTAATCTTTTTTTTGATTGTAGAGAGAGGGTTATAAGAGTATCTCTTTTTCCTGCAACTGTAACCTCTTTTAAAAAACGAGATAAAAGTTTAAGTTCATGTTGAGAACCAAAAGTAGAAAAATCTGGCATTAAAGAGGCATAGAGAGAAAATTTTCTAAGAATTTGTGTAAAAAATTTATCTATGGTCATTATTTTAGAGTTAGAGTTTAAAAATTCATATAAAAGTTTTTGACGATTTTCTAAAAGAAACTCTTTTGTAAAACCTGTTACTTTTACTATTTCATTAAGCTCACCACGATTTTCAAGCTCCTCAAGTGTTTCGACAATACGCTCTTGCATCTCATAGGCTGCTTTATTTGTAAAAGTAAGTGCTAAAATTTTAGAGGGTTGCGCCCCTTTAAAAAGAAGACTAAGATAACGTACAACAAGCATAAAAGTTTTACCACTTCCTGCACTTGCTTCATAAGCTAGGTTATTTTTAAACATTGTTTGCCTTAGGGAATAAGTTAATTTGTAGAGAGAAGTAAGGGAGTTATATATTAATAACCACTTACTTTTGTAAAATCTGCGACACTTCTAAAGTAGGGAGGAAAGCTAAAATAAACTCTAAACGATTTAGATGTTCCAGGTTTAAGGTTTCTTGCTATTATAAATTTTTTTGTAATTGTTTGAGGTTTGGCTTTTTGTTCTTTTGCATTTGGTATAAAATCAAAAAGTCCATTTGGCTTATAAAAATCACCACCTTTCACTTTTCCAGTTGCATGCCCCTTGTTTACAAGTTTCACTTCAAAAACAACTTTTCCAATAGTAAAATCACCCTCATTTTTAACAATTCCTGTATAAATAATTTTTTCAATACCTAATAATCTTTTATTTTTTACTTGGTATAACTCAACTTTTTTTGTGTATTTATCTATAATAATGACAGAAAATATTGCAAAAAATATGGAGATGATAGTTACAGAAAAAACCATTCCTAAAAGAAGCTTTCTCTTTTTTTGTTGTAAAGATTTTACGATACCAACAACAAATAATAAGAAAATGAGAGTAAGTGCTAAATAGTGTAGGTAGTTAAACAGTGTCATTTACATTCTGCTCCCAATTTAATAGAGTATTTTTTAGAGTAGCTAAAAGGTTCTACTATAATTTTGAATTTTCTTATATTACCTATTGTAATATTTTTTTCTATGAAACTACTCTCTTGAATAGGTTTAAATTGATAAATATAATTTTTGACTATATTTTTACTCATTTTAGAGATAGCTATATCTATTTTACAACTTTGAAAATCTATCTCAGATTGATTTGTTATGCTACCTTTAATAACAATAGCTTCACCAAAAAGTAATTTTTTTTCAGAGATAAGTTGTATGGAGTTTTTAAAAAGATATTTGTGCATCTGTGAATAACCAACAGTTGAGCCTGCTAGTAAAATAGTAAAAGAGAGAAAAACTAAAAATATAGCTAATCCAATTTTTTTACGCAATAGAAGAGCTAAAACTATAAAAATGATAAAAAGAGTGAAGATAGCACCAAAAAGAAAATAATCGTACTGTATCAACCCTTCTATAAAGGTAGCTATCTTCTCTTTCATCTAATCTTTTCTTGAGTTTTTCTCAGCAATTCCACTCATATCAAATCTACGAGCTAACTCCTGTTTAATTCTATCTGGAGAGATGTTTTTTACAGCAAGAGCTACTAACATATGATATGTTAAATCAGCTGCTTCATAGACCATCTCTTTATCATCATTATCTTTATATGCAAAACAGAACTCACCAGACTCCTCTACAACTTTTTTCAAAATAGTATTGTCACCTTTTGCAAAAAGCTTTGCTGTCCATGATGAAGTTGGGTCAGCATTTTTACGTTCTTGAATAGTATGATAAAGTGTATCTATCACACCATACATAGCTTCAGAATTTACTTCTACCTCTGTTTCAGCCTCACCACTCTCTAACTCTGTAAAAAAGCAAGAACGACGACCTGTATGACATGCTACACCCTCTTGTGTTACTTTGATAAGAAGAGTATCGTTATCGCAGTCAATATTGAAAGAGTGAATAGTTTGTGTATGACCACTACTTTCACCTTTTTTCCATATACGTTGTTTTGAACGAGAAAAATAGTGAGCTATTTTAGTAGAAAGAGAAAGCTCTAACGCTTTTCTATCCATATATGCCATCATTAAAACTTCATTGTTTGCAACATCTTGAACGATGACAGGAAGAAGTTCACTCTTCTCCCAATCAACTCTATTTAAAATATTTTGCATTCTTAGTTAGCCGTAGTTCTTTGTCTTACATCTTTTGTATCAACCCAAATATTTGGAGTTGAACCACCAGGTGTTAGGAAAATTTTAGCATCTTTATTTACTTTAAGTGCCTCATTAAATTTACCTTGAGTTTTAATCTGTTCTAATGCTAAAAGTTTTGTTGTTAATGATTGAGCGATTAAAAGATTAGCTTTTGCTTGAGCATCTGCTTCAATAGTTACAGCATCTGCCTTACCTTGTGCTTCAATTCTAGCTTGTTGCGCAACACCTTGTGCAAGAGCTGCACGTTTTAATGCTTCTTGTTTAACACGTTGAACATCTTGTTCCGCTTTTTGAACAGCTTGTTTTGCAATTTGAACAGCTTCTATCTGCTCTTTTACTTTCTTTGGTAAAAGTATTTCACGAAGTTGTACCGATTGTAAAATTGCTGGAGAGTTTTTTAAACTTTTTACACTATCTCTTACACCCATCTCTATCTCACTAGCGATAGTATTTCTGTTTTGAGGAAGTGATTCTGCATCATACTTACCAACAACATTACGAACAACATCACGAACAACAGGATTGATAATTTTATCTTCCCAAGAGAATCCCCAATTAGAGATAGTTTGTGCAGCAAATTGAGAGTTAAGTCTATACTGAACTGTAAGTTCAATAGAAACAGGAAGACCACGCTTATCAAGAACTGTAATCGCTGGTTTAGAACCGATACCAGAATTGTTTGAGTTTACCTCTATACGAGAAGCATAGTTATATATACGAACTTTAGTATCCACTAAATAAACTTTTTGAATAACAGGTAATATAAAATGAAGACCTGGTAAAAGTGCTTGATTTTGGTATTTACCATTTGTACTTAAAATACCACGCTGACCCTCTTCGATAATAGTAAAAGGTTTTGCAAGAACTAACATAAGTACTACTGCTATTAGAAAGTAGATAATTCCAGATTTTCCATTCATATTGAACTCTACATTTGGAATTTGAGGACCTTTTGGTCCGCCACCATCTCCGCCACCTGAATTGTTAGCAGATTTTTTATATCCACCATTGTTTTCACTCTTTTTTTTGTTGAAATAGTCATTCATATCTGATGCCATTAGTTACTCTCCTCTACATATGTTAAATAATGTTCATATTTTTTATTACGACCAAATACAATATCAAAATATGTAGTTTGGATTTTTTCTGTCATCTCTCCACGTGAACCAGAACCTATAACTCTAGCATCAACATTTGCAATAGGAGTTATCTCAGCAGCAGTCCCTGTTAAAAATGCTTCATCTGCAACATAAACCTCTTCACGAGTGATACGACGACGAACTACTTTTATACCAAAATCTTCAGCCATCTCTATAACCATTTTTTGAGTAATAGATGCTAAAGAGTTATCATTTGGTGGAGTGATAAGTTCTCCATTTTTTACCATGAAAAAACATGCTCCACTTGCTTCTGCTACATACCCTTGGTCATCAAGTAAAAGTGCTTCATCATAGCCACAATCGATAGCTTCAAATTTTGCCATTTGAGAGTTTAGGTAGTTAGCAGTAGCTTTTGCTTTACCCATATTTGAAGTGTTAGCTGGTCTAGTCATAGATGCTATTTTAAGTCTAATACCATTTTTAAGACCATCTTCTCCAAGGTAAGCACCCCATTCCCATGCACTTAAAACAGTCTCAACAGGAGCATCTTTATGATACACACCCATAACACCATATCCTAAAAATGCGAAAGGTCTTATATATACGTTGTCACCAGTAAACTCATTCTTTTTTACAAGTTCTATCTGTGCTTTATTCATCTCTTCAACTGTGTAAGGGATGTCAATAAGAGTCATTTTAGCTGATTCTTTAAGTCTTGATGTATGCTCATTTAAACGAAAAATAGCATAACCTTTTTCTGTTTTATAAGCTTTAGTTCCTTCGATTACACCATTTCCATAGTGAAGTGTATGAGAGAGTACGTGTATCTTCGCATCATCCCAATTTACAAATTTTCCATTCATCCAGATATACTTGGCTGCGTCCATTAAGTCTCCAATAATTATTGATTAAAATTGTTTGTATTCTAACTAAAATGATGTTTAGATTGGATTAAGTAGAGGATTGGATATAAAATTAAGTGATGAAAGATATTAAAGAGGTAATAAAATAAAAAAATGGTTTTTATAAAGGATGAACAATGTTCAGTTAAGTCAATAAAGACAGCCTTGCACAGGAACCATTAAACCTGTTTATTATAGCCCATTCGTTTCTCACTCGGATAAACTAATAGTGTTATGATATAATTATTTCTATTAAAAGGAGATAAAATGTCAAAAATAGTTTTAGGTTTGGATTTAGGGATAACTTCTATTGGATGGGCTTTAGTTAATGTTGATAATGATAATTCTCATAATAGTAAAATTATTGATAGTGGTGTAAGAATATTTACTATTGCTGAACATCCAAAAGATGGTAAATCTCTTGCTCTTCCTCGTCGTGAAGCCCGTAGTGCTAGACGAACTACAAAAAGAAAAGCACAAAAAATAAGAGCTATTAAAAGAGTTTTACTTCAAAATAAAATCATCACACAAGAGGAACTAGACCATCTTTTTATCGGAAACAAAAAACAGATAGATATATGGGAGCTAAGACATGATGCTCTCTATCGACTACTTACAAATAAAGAACTTTCTCGTATTTTAATTCACCTTGCAAAACACAGGGGCTACTCTTCAAATCGTAAAAGTGAAGAAGTTACAGATAATGAGGGAAAAGCTGTTTTAAGTGGGATAGAAAAAAATAAAGAGGTGTTAAAAAATCATATTTATAAAACTATTGGTGAGTTTATCTCTTCAAAAGAGAAAAAAAGAAATGGTAAAGATAAAGAGGGCAAACTTAACTATGAGAACTCTGTATCAAGAGATATGCTTAAAGATGAGATAGATTTAATCTTTAAAGTTCAACAAGAGTTTCAAAATAGTTTTACGACTGATAAATTCTTAAAAGAGTACAAAAAAATAGCTTTTGAACAACGCTCTTTAAAATCAGTTGTAGATATGGTTGCAAATTGTCCTTTTGAGATTGAAGAGAAAAGAGCTTCTAAAAGCTCATATAGTTTTGAGTATTTTCGAGCATTACAAAAACTAAAAAATTTAAGAGTTATAGATGAAAATGGTTATGAGATGCCACTTATATTTGAACAGGTGAAAATTATAGTTGAAAAAGCAAAAATGACAAAAAACTTTACATATAAATCTTTTAAAAAACTATTTCCACAGTACAAAGAGATGCAGATAAAAGGTTTAGTTTATCATGACCATAAAACTGGAGAGATAAAAGAACCTGAAAAAGTAAAATTTTTAGATTTTTCAGCTTTTCAAAAAATAAAAGATAGCATTGAAAAGATAGATTCTAACTATTGGAAAAGCATAGAAAACAATATAGAGATTTTAGATGCCATAGCAACTATACTTACAACTGAAAAAGATGATAAAAAATCAAAAGAGCAACTTACTAAAATTGTAGAAGATAGGGAGGTTTGTGATGCCCTTGTATCTATTTCTTTCTCACAGTTTGGGCATTTAAGTAACAAAGCATTACGAAAAATTATACCTTTTTTAGAGGAGGGTGATGATTATGATAAAGCTTGTGAGAAAGCTGGTTATAACTTTAAAGCGATATTTCAAGGTAAAAAATCTTTGTTCTTACCTCCTTTAAGTAAACAAGAAAATATAGAGATGACAAATCCAGTAGTAAAAAGAGCAATAGCCCAAATGCGACTTGTTTATAATGCTATTGCTAGAAAATATGGTGCATTGGATAGTGTTCATATAGAGTTTACAAGAGATATAAAAAAATCTCATGATGATAGAAAAAAGATAGAGAAAGAGCAAGGAAAATTTAGAGATGCAAAAGAGGAAGCAAGAGTTCATGCTCAAGAGATTTTAGGGTATGAACCAAATGCAAAAGAGCTTTTAAAATTTAGACTTTGGAAAGAGCAAGATGAAAAGAGCATATATAGTGGTGAGTATATAAATCCTACTCTTTTAAAAGACCCCTATGCCACAGAGATAGACCACATCATCCCATATAGTCGTTCTTTAGATGATAGCTTAAACAACAAGGTGTTGTGTCTAACAAAAGAGAATCAAGAAAAGGGAAATAAAATACCATTTGAGTATATGGGTGAAGAACAATTTTCTGAGTTTAAACAAAGAATAGAGGGTCATAAAAATCTTAAACAAGCTAAAAAAAGTAGACTTCTCAAAAATAACTTCGATGAGAGTAGTGAGATAGCATTTAAAGATAGAAATAAAAATGACACCTCTTATATAGCGAAGTTTATAAAAAACTATATAGAAGCTCATATTGCATTTAAAGAGTTTAAAAATAAAAGACATATATTTACGATGAATGGTATGCTAACTTCTCAACTTCGTTATAAGTGGGGTGTAGGAGATAAAAACAGAGACAACCACCTTCATCATGCAGAAGATGCACTTATACTGGCTTTTTCAACTCAGTCTATGGTGCAAAAGCTTTCAAGTGTTTCAGCTAAAAGAGAGGGGTATATATATAAAACAAAAGAGGAAAAATCAAAAGCACTTAGATTTGAAACACCTTTAGAACATTTTGGAGAGAAAGTTAGAAAGAGTGTTAGTGAGATATTTGTTTCTCATATGCCTAGACGAAAGGTTAGTGGCTCTGCTCATAAAGCAACTGTTTATAGTCATAAAACATTGGGTGTAAAAAAAGAAAATGGAAAAGTAGAGTTTTTAAAAGGTGGAAGTGTTGTAAATAATGTAACACTTAAACATGGTATAGCATTAAATGAGAGTATGCCAAGAGTTGACCTATTTCAAAATAAAAAGAGTAAAAAATACTATCTTGTACCTATCTATGTAAGTGATTTTATAAAAGATACTTTACCAAACAAAGCGATAGTCCAAGGAAATAAACCATGGATAGAGATGGATGATGAATATGAATTTAAGTTCTCTTTTTATAAGAGTGACTTGATAGAGGTTAAAACTAAAAAAACTGCTAAAAAAGAGGCTGTTCAGATTTTGGGATATTATGACAGTACACATAGTGGAACGGCACAAATAATTTTCAAATCAGATGATGGTTCAAAAGAAAATGGATTTGGTGTACAAAATTTGGTTTTTATAAAAAAATATCAAGTAGATGCACTTGGAAGTTATGTTGAGGTTAAAAGTGAAAAACGACAAGGGAGTATAAAAGAAAATAGACTCAAAAGAAAAAAGAAAAACTAATATGAGTGCATGGAGAACTATCTTAGTAACTAAGCCTTGTCGGCTTAGTCTGAAGAACTTACAACTTGTATATAGTCCTCATGAAGAGGCAACTATACAAGTACCTTTAGAAGATATAACAGTCATAGTTATAGAAACTGCACAAGCTGTAATAACAACTGCACTTTTAAGTATGATAGCTGAGAAAAACATAGCACTATTTAGTTGTGATAACTATCATACTCCAAATGGTTGTTTTATCCCTTTTCATCAGCACTCACGACTTTCTCAGATAGCTCATATACAAAAAGATATGAAAGAGCCACTAAAAAAAAGAGTTTGGCAAAAGATAATCACACAAAAGATAAAAAATCAATCACTCCTTTTAAAATATTTTGAAAAAGATAATATTCAAGTGGAACTTTTAACAGATAAAGTCAAATCGGGAGATAGTGAAAACTTAGAAGCACTATCTGCAAGACGATATTGGCATATATTATTTGATAATTTTACACGTGAACAAAAATCTTTTGAGATAAGAAATGAAGCTTTAAACTATGGGTACAGTATAGTTAGGGGTGCTGTTGCTAGGTCTTTAGTATCTTATGGATTGTTACCAACTTTTGGAGTGTTTCATAACTCTGAGTTAAATGCTTACAATCTTGCTGATGATATGATAGAACCTTTAAGACCTATGGTTGATATGGTAGTTAAAAAGATGGAGATAGAAAAAAGTTTAGGTATAGAGTTAGATACCTATACAAAATCGAAACTATTAAAAGTTTTGGTTTTAACTATGAAACTAGATAAAGAGGATGTAACTGTTTTAAATATTTGTGACATTATGGCTTACAGTTTTGTAAAAGCTATCAAAACGAATGATGCTTCAATGCTAAAACTTCCCTCATTATGAAAACTAAGGAGAGTAGATATATGTGGATATTTGTATTTTTTGATATGCCAACAAAAACAAAAAAAGATAAAAAAGCATATACTGATTTTAGAAGATTTTTACTTAAAGAGGGGTTTATTATGATGCAGTATTCCATTTATACTCGTATTTGTAAAGGTGAAGAGAGTATAGAAACACATAAAAAAAGAGTTAAAGAGCATATCCCCTCTAAAGGAAATATAAGGATGGTTTCTATAACAGATTTACAATACTCTAAAATGGAGATATTAGTAGGTACAAAAAAAGAGGGAGAGAAACTAGAAAAAAAACAATTATTACTTTTTTGAGTAAAAAAAGAAGATTTTTTCATAAAAACAGAGTAAAAATAATCATTTTTTTTCTTAAAAATTCCCTCTTTCAAACCCCTAGTAAAGGGGATTAAAGAATTGGATTATAGCATATCCGAGTGAGAAAGGGAGCTATAACCAAGTGAGTTTAAAAAAGATTTAAAATTAAATTATAGCATATCCGAGTGAGAAAGGGAGCTATAACTTAGTTCTGAAACTTTTGAAATAGATATTTATTATAGCATATCCGAGTGAGAAAGGGAGCTATAACACAAGATAGATGTATCAGATATTGAAGCTTATTATAGCATATCCGAGTGAGAAAGGGAGCTATAACACCAAACTTTTGCACCAATAGCTGCGCCACATTATAGCATATCCGAGTGAGAAAGGGAGCTATAACTATTGTAAGAAGGTCTGCTTTGAAGTTTGAATTATAGCATATCCGAGTGAGAAAGGGAGCTATAACACTTTTAATACCTGCACTATCGTTAAATGAATTATAGCATATCCGAGTGAGAAAGGGAGCTATAACTATCTTCTCTTCAAGTCTT